>CAYZGM010000133.1:0-1525 GCA_964478015.1 uncultured Planctomycetia bacterium | reverse complement strand
GCGCGTTTTGCGGCCAAGGAGGCAATTTTTAAAGCCTTGGGCGAGGTCGAGAAAGATTTTGTGGGATGGAAAAATATTGAAATTTTGAACGACGCAAATGGAAAGCCTGGCGTGCGATGGCATGCGGAGGCCGAAGAGACGAGGCTTAAGCGCCGGATCCGGGGGGCTGTGGTAAGTCTTTCCCATTCGGAGCACTACGCGGTCGCCTCTGCCATGCTTATTTTCAAATCCTGAAATCGTGAAATTTCCGCTTCTTCCAAGAAAAAAAAAGACCGACAAAAACGCTTATGGGCATGTGCTTGTTATTGCCGGTTCGCGGATTTATCCCGGCGCGGCGCTTTTAACGGCGGGGGCGGCCGTCAGGGCCGGCGCGGGACTTGTGACCTTGGCGACTTCATCTTCGACGCAAGGCGCTATCCTGAGGCGTTTTCCCCCGGAGGTCATGCCGATTTTTCTTCCAGAAACCAAAACGGGGAGTGTGAGCGAGAAAGCGTTTGCCATGATCCTGGGGACGATGGCCAAACGCCGCGTCCATGTGGTGGCACTGGGCCCCGGGCTCACCCACGAAACATCCACGTCAAAATTGGTTCGCAGGCTGGTTTCCAGGTTGCACCTGCCAATCGTTCTAGACGCGGATGGGCTGAATGCTTTCAAGGGACAGTTGAAAGTGCTCAAATCTCATGGCGGAGCGCTTGTTTTGACTCCTCATCGCCGAGAGTTCGAGCGCCTGTTTGAGGAGTTGGTCCCAGCCTCAAGGAAAAAACTTGGCGAGTTGGCAAAAAAATTGTCTAAATTTTATAATGCAGTGATCATTTTAAAAGGCCACAGGACGCTCGTCGCCTACCATGATAAATTGGTTTGGAATTCCACCGGAAACGCGGGCATGGCCAAAGGCGGGTCCGGGGATGTGTTGACGGGGATTGTTGCCGCGTTTATCGCCCAAGGACTGGACTTATTTCAGGCCGCTGTTTGGGCCGTTTATTTTCACGGCAAGGCAGGCGACCTGGCTGTGCGAGAAAAAGGGGAGTTGTCCCTGGCTCCCAGTGACCTGATTGAATTCCTGCCCAAAGCCTTCGCCGCCAACAGAAAAAAATGAGCAGAGAGAGGTTTGGCGTCTAGGCCCGCAAGGCGACGTAACGGACAAGAATCGCGCGCACCAACCTTTGATACTTTGTATGATGTTTATCCGCTTGTTTTTTGAAGTAGCGGACAGTGGATCGATTCAGATATATTGTCACTAGAATCTTTTTCTCGTCCTGATCGAATCCGCTGAGATGCGGCATCTTCCGTACTGTCCCGTCAATCTCACGAATCGGAATATTTTGAAGATCTCTGCTTAATCTTGTTTTTTTCATGTTGTTGGCGCCCCCCTGATATAAATATATTTATATGTATCATCGAGGAAAAGGGACTCAGCGTCAATGGGTTTCATGTGGTGAGGATTGGAGGAATAGTGTAGTGCCTTTGTCTGGCCGCGGGCATGAGTGGATGCGGGGTTAGGATCATTTTAACAAAAAGACACTCC
>CAYZGM010000132.1:0-1709 GCA_964478015.1 uncultured Planctomycetia bacterium | reverse complement strand
TTCATCAAATTCACAGATCAAAATATTTTGTGGTTCGACTTCCTCCTTACCTCCTGTTATGAGAATTCTCAAGAAAAAAACAAATATCTTCCAAAGGCGTGATCCCACGCACTAATACCTAGATTCCAAGTTTTTTCCGACCTGTCCTCGATGCATCGCATCATCGCCAACCTTCTGCTGAACAACCTGTTATTCGGGGTCAAAGCCGTAGCTTTGCGCCCAAGTTGCTTTTCCGCTATTGCAAAAGTCCTGCTGTGCCCCACACTTTGGAACGTGGTGTCAGTGACCGCACCCGGAGGAATACGAGGTCACAGCAAGCTATTGTTCATACGTCTGAAGGTGGTTTTGACGGCGAATGCCGCAATCACACCCTCATGCGTAAGTATCTATCGCATACAAACTCCCTGTCCGAAAACACGCCCTGATTCTTCCGATAAGTTTTCGTGCGACGGCGACGATGGCGCGCTTACCACCGCGAGTTTTCGCGATGCGTTCATAGACTTCGTTGAGTGCTGGATCTTTTTTGATAACTCTCCAAGCAGCTTCAACCAGAATACCGCGCAGCCTCGCCGATCCCTGGCGCGAGATGTGCCCGCGCCGAATGCTGTCGCCCGATGAGTGTTCGCTTGGTGTGAGACCCAGGTAGTGGGACAGCGATTTTTCATTTTGAAATCGGCTCAAATTTCCTAACTCGTTAGCGAGCACTCTGGCGCTGATTGGGCCGATGCCGGGGACACTGCGATAAACTTGTTCAAGGTGCGGGTCTTTCAATGCTTGTGCCTGCAGACACTGACGGATTTCGAACAATTTTTTGGTGAGGTAGCGCCACTCGTCGGTGAGCAGGCAAAAGCTAAACTTCACCTCTGGCGGCAATTTCATGGTTTCAATTTCTTTGAGATAGCGATTGCTGATCATGCGGTGATCGTCGAGACGCATAAGGCCGAAATAGTGGAGTTTGCTTTTGATTTGCCGCGCTGCAACAGATCTTTTCTCAACGATTTGTTGGCGGGTGCGCGTCAGTGTCCTGCGCGACTCTTCTTGTGGCGTTGGCACATAGATGCCGACCAGCTGATTGGCGGCGAGTTGGCTGGCAAGTTTGAGCGAATCTCGAGAATCGGTTTTAACCCGGTCGTTGGTGGCTACGGCGATAGACGCCGCATTGACAACGATACTGCAGATCCGTTGTCGGCAAAGAGCTCGGTGCAACACGTAACCCGAAAAGCCTGCCTCGTAAGCGGATTTGATTGTGGCTTCCGCGAACCAGGTGATTAGGGAGTTTGCAAGGTCATCCGGAAGAGCTTTAACCGTGGCCTTCTTAACCACGACCCCGTCGCAGACGCAGGTCAAGGAGTAGGTTTCCTTATGGACATCGATTCCGACGTAGACGATTTTCCCTTGGTACGAGATACTTTTCCGTGCCATTTTTTAGCTCCCTTCAAAGAAAGTTTTTAGCTTGGTCTTTGAAAGGATTTTTTCTTTCTTGCCCCGAAGATGCCAGAGCCATTCCTTGCGGAAGGCTTGGACCTTTGGGGTATTTTGTATTTGCCCTGGCAGCAAATCGGTTTTGGAAAAAATTGGGAGGACGGAGCTCGCATTACCACCGACCCCCGGCCAATTTTTTACGAAACCGAAAATGATTGCCACGCGAATACTCCTCAATTCAACATAGCGACTTTAGGTGGGTCAAAACTGTGTTTTGGCCCTTTTTT
>CAYZGM010000131.1:0-1769 GCA_964478015.1 uncultured Planctomycetia bacterium | reverse complement strand
TAAAGCATTATTTTCTTACCTACAAAGACCTCCCCGGCTCCGATGAACGGCTTTGCGAGATCACTGATATTTATAGCCGGGAAGAGGCGCTGGAAGTTATCCGCCGGGCCAGGCAGGATTATATGGAAAAATTCGCCCACCTCGAGTCCATGATGAAGGACATTCTCGAAGATTAAATTATTTGTTTACTCCACAGATGCAGGCGGGTTTCTTCAACGATGACATGTTGCAGGGCCAGCAGGGAAATGATGTTGGGAACCGCCATCAGGGCGTTGGCGATATCGGCAAAGTTCCACACAAGCGATAATTGAACGACGGATCCGACCATTACCGCAACCACCCAAAGATAGCGATAGATCGCGATCGCTTTGGCCCCCCAGAGATATTCCGCCGCTTTTTCTCCGTAATACGACCAGCCAAGGATCGTCGAGAAAACGAAGGTCAAAAGTCCGACGGTCAAGACCGTCGGCCCCACGATCGGGAAATCTTCGAAGGCTTTTTTCGTCAGGGCCGCGCCGTTTAGTCCGCCAACCCATTCACCGGAATTGACGATCACAAGGCCGGTCATTAAACACACGACAACCGTATCCCAGAACGTGCCTGTTGAGGAAACGAGCGCCTGGCGCACGGGATTTTTCGTTTGCGCCGCGGCCGCGATGATCGGCGCGCTGCCTAGGCCTGATTCGTTGGAGAAAAGTCCGCGGGCGATGCCGAAACGCATGGCCTCTTTCATGCCCGCCCCTAAAAATCCACCGATAGCGGCCTGTCCGGTAAAAGCGCTTTTGAGGATGAGCGTGATTGTCTCGGGAATCGTTTCAAATTTAAGCGCCAGCAAGATCAGGCAGCCCGCCACGTAAAAGATCGCCATGAAGGGGACAAGCTTCTCGCATGTCCTGGCAATGGATTTGACCCCGCCTAAAATGACGACAGCGGTAAGGACGGTGATGACAATGCCTGTTATCCAGGGAGAAATATGGAATGTTTCTTTGGCCAGCTGGGCGATGGAATTGGCCTGGACCATATTGCCGATGCCGAAGGCGGCGACCGCGGTAAAGAAAGCGAATACAACGCCAAGCCAGCGGCAATTCATCCCGCGTTCGAGGACGTACATCGGGCCGCCGGCCATCTGACCTTGAGGGGTCGTGATGCGGTATTTGACGGACAGAAGCGCCTCGGCGTATTTTGTGGAGATGCCAAAGACGCCGGTTAACCACATCCACAAGACGGCGCCGGGGCCGCCGGAGGCGACGGCGGTCGCGACCCCGACGATGTTGCCGGTGCCGATGGTGGCGGCCAGGGCGGTTGTCAGCGCGCCGAACTGGCTGATGTCGCCTTCACCCTCTTTTTTACGTTCAAACGAAATTTTGATGGCATCGATCAGGTAGCGTTGGATAAAGCCCAGACGAAAAGTCAGAAAGAGGTGGGTGCCGAAAAGAAGGATGAGAAGCGGCGGCCCCCAAACGAGGCTGGCGATGTCGCTTAAAATGGTTTCGAAGTTTGCCATGATCTTTCAAAAATTATTATACCTGTTTAAGGTTTCTCGGCACGGATTTTTATGGGAATTTGACCCCCTGGAAAGTTTTATCGGTAAAGGGGTCACCCTGAGCGAGCCCGTAGGGCGAGTCGAAGGGTCTCATTATGAGATCCTTCGACTCCGTCCCTCGGTTGCGCCTCGGGACTCCGCTCAGGATGAGGGGTCGAAAATTATTTCGACCCCTCATTTTTATGGGAATTTTATGTTGTTTTCGCCGGGGAGTTGGCATAAAATT
>CAYZGM010000130.1:0-1799 GCA_964478015.1 uncultured Planctomycetia bacterium | reverse complement strand
TTTCGTTCACGCAAGCGGCACACGGACAGAGAAAACGCAGCTCTCGCGCGGAATGACTCGTTTTGACGCCGTCGTTCCATTCGATCTCCACCTGCGGCTGCCCAATGGGACCGAATTTCACGGGGATCTTTTTTTCGTCACCTTTTTCGAGGCGCCGTGCAGTCTCGGCAGTTAATTTTTTAGCGATCTCAATAAAACATTTTGCGGAAGCGCTCTCGGGATGGGAATGAACCACGGGATCTCCCATGTCAGCCGTGAGACGTATCGAGGTATCCACGGGAATCCCCCCTAAATAGGGGATGCCGAGAACACCCGCCGCCCGGCGCGCACCCCCCGATCCGAATATCTCGTCTTTTGCCCCACAATTGGCGCAAACATGATGGCTCATATTCTCAACAATGCCCAGGATCGGCGTGTTGAGCTTGTCGAACATGACAATCGCTTTTTGAGCGATGTTCCAAGCCACATCCTGCGGAGTAGAAACAACCACAGCGCCCGTTAAGGGGATTGTCTGGCAAAGTGACAGTTGGATATCACCCGTGCCGGGAGGCAGATCCACAATCAAGGCGTCGAGCTCCCCCCAATCGACGAGCCCAAGAAAATCCTGCACCATCTTATGAAGCATTGGCCCCCGCCAAATCACGGCGTCATTGGCCGGCACAAAAAAACCCATGGAGATCACTTTCAAGCCAAACTTTTCCACCGGTGTGAGCCGGTCATTGGCCATGGCCGGTTTGTCCTGTATTCCCAGGATAGTCGGGATGCTGGGGCCGTACACATCTGCATCCATCAGACCCACTTTCCATCCCATCTTAGCCAACGCCAGGGCAAGATTCGCGCTTACCGTCGACTTGCCCACACCGCCCTTGCCGCTGGCAATAGGGATCACATTCTTTACTTTGGGGAGCAGCTTTTCTTTCATGGTGTTCAGAGCGGGTTGAACCTGGTTTGGCATAAATCTCCCTTTTGGACTTGCAATTCTAAGCCATTTGGCCTATAATTGCCACATGATTAAGACGAATCGAATTTTCAATCTAACATCCACCAAACCGACGATGCCCGCCGTATGGCAGGCTTCGGTTGCGACTTGTCATTATCGCATGGCAAAGCCTGCCTGCCGGCAGGCAGGCGCGCTACGGCGTGGGTTGAGAGGAGATCGGTTCTAAAGTAAGCATCTAAAAACCAAGTTTCCATCAGCCCGCTGACCGAAAGGTCGGTGGGTTTTTTGTTGTCTAACGGTCTTAAACAAGGAGGGATAAATGATCAAAACAATGCCAAATGCGGGTGGTCGCCGCCGGACGACCCGGTCGGTTCACCCCGTCAAACTCACGGCGCTCCTCTATTTGAAAGAGGCGCTGCTCCGTGAGCAGTACGAAAAATGCACGGAAATCGTCGCTTTAGCCAAGGAGTTTGGGGCGCTTCCTTACGAGATCCAGGATCTCTTGGAAGACCCAAGAAGAAGTCCCAGCTAAAAAAAGCACACACTTTGCCGCGAGGAAAGAAAAAACGGCCCGCAAGGCCAAGGAGCAATCCATCACCCCTTGCCCCGTCCCGGCCCCGATCAGACCGGGCTTTCCTCGCGGCATCTTTTTTTACCATACCGCAATCTCATATCGCCTCACACCTATTCATTTTTCGAGCTTTGATCGAGTCCATGTCAATCTCCTCCCCGTCTCCCGAGGCATTGCCATCCCGGGGACGCACCATTTTCCCCTCCGAGGAAAATAGTGCTCGGTTGGCACGCTGCGCTCGTCCGTCCTCGCCTCGTCCGAGGGATCGGCGAGGCTCGGCGGACACCA
>CAYZGM010000129.1:0-1827 GCA_964478015.1 uncultured Planctomycetia bacterium | reverse complement strand
TTTACGCCCTGCGGTGCGCGTTAGAGAAAGTATTTTAAAACCAACACTGTAAATAGGGACGCTTGACTTCTGAGCTGTCTGTGGACAGCTTTCAGAGAGGCTCCCACTTGATTGAGATTGGTTCGATCAAATCTTTCTCGACGGCATATGCGGGGTTCATTTTATCCCTTCCTGCCCGTTTTAACGCACGAGCAAACGTTCGCACCAGCCATTAATAAGCTGGATCCTTATATTTCCAGAAAGGTGCTTTCTGAAAAGTTAGGTATTCACGAATCGGCTGTTCAAAAGTATTTGAATGCTTTAAAAATGAAAGAGGCGATTAAGCGCATCGGTTTGGACAAGGGTGGGCATTGGGGGGTTCGTTGAGGCGGAGATTTCGGCGGAGAGCAAGGATTAATCTTGGGTTTTTGTAGCTATAAGTATAAGGGATCTTTTATTGAGTATTTTTTAAAAAAATGTTAAAATAAAACGCCTTTTAGGCAAAAAACAGATCGTTTGAACAGCAGTGCACACACACACAAAAACGGAATTAAGACAAAAAGTACTAACGCTTTTACGAGAACAGAAGGAGGAAGAGCGGTTAGCGAAAAGCTTGGTAATCTTGGACAAGCTTTTAAAGAAGCCGGAGTTCCAGAAGGCGCTCACCGTACTGTTTTATGCGGCATTTGATGGGGAAGTGGACACGTTTGAAATGATGCAACGCGCACAACAATTGGGCAAGAAAATAGGCTTACCCTATATTGTCCGAAAAGAAAAAAGAATGATCCCGACCGTAGTGGAATCGATAGAAAAAGACCTCGTAGCAGGCCCTTACGGAGTCAAGCAACCCAAGGAAACATCCAGGGAAAAAACTCTAAGCCCGGATGAACTTGATCTGGTCATAGTCCCCGGCCTGGCCTTTGACAGGCATAACCATCGCCTGGGCCGCGGGCAGGGGTATTATGACCGGTTTTTAAAAGGGTTGTCCGCGCGCATTCCGACGATCGGCCTGGCATTCGATTTTCAGATCGTTGATCACCTTCCCCCCAAAGAAGAGCACGACGTTCCGGTTTCCTGTGTTCTTGTCAGCTGATCTACCAGCCGTTTTCGTCAATGGTTCGACTTCGCTCACCATCCTTCGAATCATCCTGAGCAAGTGAAGGAAGTGAACGCGTCGAAGGATTAAAACTCGACGCATTGTCCGGGGTATTACTTAAAGGAGGAGTGGGTCTATGTTCGATGAACTTAACATATACACGCGCAGTGTCGTTATGTTTCTTTTTTTTATTATTTCTTTTTTCGCTGGTTATCTTGTCCGGTGGTTTTTTGCCGGCAAGAAGCTTAAGGATGCCGAGTCCCGGGCCAGGACATTGGTTGATTCCGCCGTGCTGGAGGCAGACGGGCGCAAAAGGGAAATAGAACTGCAGGGAAAAGACCTGACGATCAAGTTGCGGCAGGATTTTGAATCTGAAACGAAACAGCGCCGGGAAGAGATCTTGACCGCGGAGAAAAGGATCCAGCAGAAAGAAGAGAATCTGGACAAGCGGGTCGATCTTCTGGAGCGCAAGGAAAAAGATGTTAACGCGCGGCTGGCAAAACTGCAGGAAGATGAAAGATCCGCCCAAGAGAAAGCCAAACAGCTCGTTGATCTGATCCAGGAGGAAAAGCAGCGGCTGCAGAAGATCGCATCCATGAGTGAGGAAGACGCCAAGAATTTGCTTTTGTCGCGGCTGGACCAGGAACTGGTGCATGAAAAGGCCGTGCGGATTCGCGCCATGGAAGACGAGATCAAAGACACGGTCGACAAAAAAGCCGGCCAGGTCATTTCGATCGCCATCCAAAGGTGCG
>CAYZGM010000128.1:0-1937 GCA_964478015.1 uncultured Planctomycetia bacterium | reverse complement strand
GTGCTCGTGGGCCATGCCGTCATGGTCGTGATCGTGCTCGATCTCGATGGAATGCGTGAGCACATGAGGCCCGAAAGGGACGAACGCGGAGAGCATCAACGCCAAGGTCAAGGTCGCGTTCATGGCCGATCTCACCCCACACTTATAACAGAAAGACGCTAATCCCGCAAGGAGCCGGGACCCGAGGTTTCCTTAACCTGAATTCCGGCCGTTTTTTACCCACCAGGAGATAATTCTCCGATCCATTCCACACGTTTTTCAAATCCCCCCGACGTAAAAGCGTGGGTTCTGTTCCGATCTTTCGCTGCAAATGCTTGTTGACTTGTCTGTCTACTAGTGGGTATTATATCCACTATATGAGCTTTATTCGAAAGCACCGCGTAGGCGGCAAGATTTACTTGGCGGAAGTGGAAAACCGATGGGTGCATGGGAAAGTCGTCCAGCGCCATATTCGTTATGTGGGGAAGGAAGCCAACGGCAAAACCATTCTGTCAACCTCCATGTCCGATGTCCAGATTGATCAAGTCAAACTCTACGGGCCACTTTTGGTGTTAAACCATCTGGCTCAAGAAATCGGCTTGGGCGATCATCTGGGGAGATTCGGTCCCGAGATCCTCAGCATGGTCTACGCCCATTGTCTGGACTATGAAAGCATCAATCAGATGCCCGCCTGGTTTGAGAGAACTGATCTAAACCTCTTATTGAATCTTGAGGGGGTCACGGAGGAACGACTACTGCATGCCTTAGACATTCTACAGAGGCAGGACCCCGAAGTGTTGCAAAGGAATATTTTTAATTCGGTGCGCGACAAATACAAGATCAATGATACGGGGATCATTTATGACGTCACTAATACTTACCTCTATGGCAAGAAATGCGCCATGGGCAAAGAGGGACATGATAAGGAAGGCGTCAGAGGACGGCCATTAATTCAAATCGGTTTGGCTGTCACTAAAGAAGCTGGGATTCCGGTCTTCCACAAGACCTTCGATGGGAACATTCACGATTCGAAGACTTTTCACGATGTGATCACGTCCTTTGGGCGTTATCGTTTGAAGCCCGGGGGGCTCGTTATTTATGACCGCGGGATAGCCTCCGGGCGTAATCTTCTCGACGTGAAAGCGCTCAAGTGGGACACGCTCTGTGGATTTTCCTCCAACCCGAAGTTGGAAAAATTATGGCGCCCGATCCTGTCGGGAAGACATCTGGTGGAGTTTGACAACCGGGTGCGTCTCAATGAGACGATTTTTTATGTTGCGACAAGGGCGTATGAGTTGGATGGGGTCAAAGGCGAAGTCGCTCTTTGTTTTAATGAGCAGAAACAGCGCAGAGTAAAAGAATCCCGCTATGACGAAATAGAGGCAGCCCGCGAACTTTTAAAACAGAAGCAAGCGATTAAGGCGGGCCTGGAGAAATTCTTTGATCGCCGCGGGCAAATCCTAAAAGACAAGTTAACGGAGGCTGAGGAATTTGATGGGTGCTCCTACATTTTTTCTACCGGCCGATTATCCAAAGAAGAAATGGTTCGTCTTTATTTCGATAAGGATGTCGTTGAAAAAGCTTTTCACAGCATCAAGGGGATCACGCGTCTTCAACCTGTCCGGCATTGGCTTGCCGACCGGGTGAAGGCGCATGTATTTATCTGTTATCTCGCCTACCTGTTGCTGTCGCTCCTGAAATATCGGTTAAAGAAAATAAAAATGTCCCCGCTGGAGACGCTGCGAGAATTGCAAGAAATGCATAAAGTCTACCTTCGGGATTCCAAAGGCGTTTTTAAAATATCACGCGTGGTCACGCTCACAAACAAACAAGAGTTGATTTTAAAAACCCTCGATAAAACCCTTCTGGCTGCCTAGTGGATAAAAAGGAGCCGGAATTCAGGTACCAGTGGAGCGTTATGTTGCAGGGCAAGCCCGCGGCCGTGCGGCTGGCGCCGG
>CAYZGM010000127.1:0-1951 GCA_964478015.1 uncultured Planctomycetia bacterium | reverse complement strand
ATCCATTCTCATATTCTGACCGAACTGAGAAAAAAACAATATTAAATATTTCACTTCCAAACATCACGGTTGACAGCTCTTTTACATATCCGCATGGGGTGGGCGCATTTATTACGAATCTCACTCGCAACGCTCTGATAAAGTCAGGCTACATACGCAATTTAACCGAGTACACCACTGGTTTCAATTGAACTTATCCCGGCTTCGCCGGGGACTCCTTATTGGGTTACGATGGGTCACCATCTTCTACCGAACTCCTTTGACTCTAATTTGGCCTTTCCAAATCATATAATCACTGTTGCCCATGGAAGGCGACTGTGGAACATTTCAACAAAGATATCTTCAAGCAGATATTCCGTGATAACTGGGATGCTTTCAAGAACGTCTATCCCATGTTCGACACCGATTATCACGACACCGTCATCCAAAAAATGCTCGGTTGCGGCGATCCCGATAAAATGGGGTTTGCACAGTTTCGTTGCACCTCTTGCGGCGAAACACGCCGCATCGCTTTCACTTGCAAATCTCCTTTCTGCCTCTCCTGCGCCAAGCCCTACACTGACCGCTGGGTTGACTTCATAAGCCGGCGCTTGTTGCCTGGCATCACCTACCGCCACATCGTCTTCACCATGCCTGATTTTCTCAGGATTTGGTTTTACCGGAACCCCGATCTTCTCTCCTCTCTCATGCGGGCCGGTCAGGTTTGTTTGCTCGATGTCTTCCGCACCTGCGCCGGCAAGGAACTCGACATCGGCTCTATTACAGTTCTCCAGACCGCCGGCCGGCCAGCCACCTACAACCCACACCTCCACATCCTCGTCACTGGCGGAGGCATTAACCCTCAGGGCGGGTGGACCAACGTGTCCTACATCCCTTTTGAAATGATCCACCGCAAATGGCAGTACCACCTCCTCGCCATGCTGCGCAAACACGTCTCCGATCCCGCCATCAATAAAGCTATCGACCTCGCCTGGAAGCAGTACCCCAAAGGCTTCGTCGCCTTCGTGGAGAAAGGAGAAGTGCCGCCGGGAGGCCAAGGGCTCGCACGCTACCTGGCCAAGTACGTCGTCTCTCCACCGATTTCAGTGCGCCGAATTGAACAATATGACGGACACATTGTTCGTTATTGGTACCGCGACCATAAAACCGGCAAGATCGAACACCTCTCCCTTCCCGTTCTCCGCTTCATCGGCCGGATGATTCAACACATTCTCCCAAAAGGCTTTCAGCGCATCCGCTATTACGGCCTCCATGGCAATGTCCGCTACGCCAACATCCGGGAAATCATAGCTAAAATTCTGCCCGATAATACGCCGTCCGATCCTCTCGGTTTTCGCGTCCGCCCTCGCAAAAGCTTCGTTCAGCTATTTCTTGAAACCTTTGCCCGCAATCCCCTCCGCTGTCCAAGATGCGGCGATCAGATGGAACTGGAATTGATTAATCATCCAAAATACGGCATCATTAAAGACTACTGGAGCACTCTCTTCACTATGGAGCCTTATGACCGACCCGAACAATCAGGATCACCTCACAGGCGAGGACCCGTGGACGGAGCCAAGCGAATGGTTCAGCTACCGCTGCCGTTCCTGTAACCACACTGGTTGGGTCGAAGACGTCGGCGTTGACTCGTTTCCACCTGAAAAACCCGGGGGATTCCCCATCCTCCAATGCCCGGAATGCGGCGGTGACTGGGCTTGTGACACTTCTATACCCACAAAACGCTCGTTCAGCCAGCCGGATTAGACCACCCGACCTCGTCTTACCACACTAAGCGGCCCCTTTCAACCATTCACGGCCCCACCAGACCAAATACAATTTCCTAAGTAGGGGGTCTTGAAAAAGTATTTTGTTCCTTGAAATCTCGTCGGTAAAATGGGAAAATATAGGCGTTCAATCAAGTGAGAACTGCACGGAATTTGTGCGTGACCCCCGAAAAACCGTGCAGTTTTGA
>CAYZGM010000126.1:0-2089 GCA_964478015.1 uncultured Planctomycetia bacterium | reverse complement strand
TTTGACATAGATCCGGGCTTCCAGTGTGCCCATTAGTTAGTGAAAGGTCAGTAACCAAATATTTATGTTCAGGAGTTCAAATTGTTTAAGTACAAATTAGACGGGCCCATCGCGATTGTCGGGCTTGGGTATGTCGGATTGCCGCTGGCGATTGAATTTGGGAAGCTGGTTGCGACGGTCGGTTATGACACCAACAAAAAAAGAATCGCCGACCTGTCGAGCTTTGTCGACACGAATGGCGAGTGTTCGCCGGCCCAGTTGAAGAAAGCCAAAAAGCTCCGTTACACCAACGACGCAGACGAGCTGCGGAAATCCCGTTTCATCATTGTCGCGGTCCCAACGCCGGTATCTTCTTCCAAGAAACCGGATCTTTCCTTTGTCGAAGCGGCCACAAAAACAGTGGCTCAGAATCTTCAAAAAAACAGCATTGTCGTTTTTGAGCCGACGGTTTATCCGGGCGTCACGGAAGAAATCTGCGTGCCGATCCTGGAAAAAGTCTCGGGTCTCAAGTTTAAGAAAGACTTCATGGTGGGTTATTCCCCGGAACGCATCAATCCGGGCGACAAAGAGCATACGGTGGCGAACGTGATCAAGGTCGTGTCCGGTTGCTGCAAAACGTCTCTCGAGATCATTGCTTCGGTTTATGAAATGGTCGTGAAGGCCGGTGTTTTTAAAGCCTCTTCGATCAAAACCGCGGAAGCCGCGAAGGTGATCGAAAATGTCCAGCGCGACCTCAACATTGCCTTGATGAACGAGCTGGCGCTCATTTTTCACCGGATGGATATCGATACCCGCTCGGTGATCGAAGCCGCGGGAACGAAATGGAATTTTATGAAGTTCTCCCCCGGTCTGGTGGGGGGTCATTGCATCGGGGTGGATCCGTACTATCTGACCTACAAGGCCAAGGAACTTGGCTATCATCCGGAAGTGATCCTCTCCGGCCGGCATGTGAATGAAAAGATGGGAAAATATGTGGCCGAGCAAACGGCGGCGCTTCTGATCAAGGCCGGGAAAGACGTCCGCGGCTCAAAGGTGGCCGTGATGGGCATTACATTCAAGGAGAATGTCAGCGACGTGCGCAATTCGCGCGTGATGGATCTTATTCTCGCGCTTCAGGAGTATGGAATGAACGTGAAAGTCTGCGACCCTCACGCGGATCCCGGCGAAGTATCCCGCGAGTTCGGGATCAAACTTTCCGCCTACCGGAAGAACGACAAGTTTGATGCGATGATCCTTGCCGTGAACCATGCCAATTTTAAAAAAATACTCACGGTCAAAGCCATTCAAGAACACCTTCTCGCCGGAAAATCCCGGGGAGTGATTGTGGATGTTAAGGGAATGTTCAGCCCAAAAGATTTCGAACCCACAAAACTGCCTTATTGGCGGTTGTAAATTTTCCACTGCAACGCTCAAGTTGACGAAAGTTAAAACGGTGTTGATTAGGTTCATCACTTATGATACACTTGAGGTTAGGGGGGAGGGTTGACCATGTCGACAAAAAATCCGAGATTGAATGTGGTCCTGGAGCCGGTACTATTCACCGCTTTGAAAAAACTGGCCAAGCTGGATGGGATGTCTTTGTCTCTCAAAGCCAGAGACCTGATCAAGGAAGCAATGGAGTTCTACGAGGACAGCCACTGGGCGAACCAGGCCTCAAAACGTGAAAAAAGTTTTAACGCTAAAAACGCTTTGAGCCACAAAGAGGTTTGGACACGTTAATTTAGCTATGCTCTTTGAGGTAGAATATCACCCCCAGGTAAAAGAAAAAGATCTTCTCGCCATTCCAAAGAACATGCGTGAGCGGATCCGGAAAGCGATCGAAGTACGGCTTCTGGGAGATCCTGTTTCGGCGGGCAAGCCGTTGCGCCAAAGCCTTAAAGGGCATCGCAAGATGAGAGTCGGCGATTATCGCGTGATCTACAGGGTGAATGAAGATGCGAAAAAAATATTTATCTTTATTATCGGGAACAGAAAAGAAGTTTACTTGAAGGTCTTTAAACGATTTTAATGTTTCGGGCGATTTGCGCCATAATACGTGGCGCATCCGCCATGAAATATGGCGGAAGCTCAGCTTCCGCCACAAAGCGTG
>CAYZGM010000125.1:0-2101 GCA_964478015.1 uncultured Planctomycetia bacterium | reverse complement strand
TTTTTCCAGTTCGTCCATTTCTCCTATGCCGAAAAAATCAAAGGCCCTGTTTTTCCTGACTTCGCAGTGAGGTAAACCCCGATTTTTTAACTGGTAGGCTTCCATGGGGTTAGTGTTTTTGGAACTTGTCATTAGGGTGTTGCACGCATAAAATGAGGTCATGTTTGCGAGGAAAATCAAAAACCGTAGCGGATCGACCAGCGTCCAAGTCATCAGAAAAGTTCAGAAGAGATATTGTGTGGTGCGAACCGTCGGGACATCTGCGGATCCGGACGAAATTGCACGTCTGTGGCAACAGGCGCTACGCATCGCACGCAATGACAATCCCGACCAAGGAAAGTTGTTCACCGTGCAAACGTCGGCAGACCAGGCCGTGCAAAGCGCCATGGAAAGTCTTGCGAACAGAAACATCCGCATTATCGGTCCGGAACTTATTTTTGGAACCTTGTTTGACCGCATGGGATTCAATCAAATCCCGGATGAGATGTTCCGCCATCTGGTCGTCGCCCGTCTTGCGTATCCCACCAGTAAACTGAAGACGGTTGATTATCTGTACCGGTACAAAGGCATCTCGATATCGGTCAGCAGTGTTTACTCCTTCCTCGACCGTCTCCATCGCAACTACAAGCAACGGGTGGAAAAAATTGTCTACGAGCATACGAAGAAGCGGCTGGGGATCATCACGGTCGTTTTCTACGATATGACGACGCTCTATTTCGAGGCGGAAGACGAGGACGACTTGCGTAAGATTGGTTTTTCGAAGGACGGCAAATTTCAACATCCCCAGATTATGCTGGGGTTGCTGGTCGGAGAAGGCGGACTGCCCATCGGCTACGATATTTTTGAAGGAAACACATTCGAAGGGCATACCTTGTTGCCGACGCTCCAGAAGATTCAGGAGAAATATGGGTTCAAACAACCCATCGTGGTCGCGGATGCGGCCATGCTGTCCAAGGAGAACATCACGAAACTTGAATCGGCCCGGTACCCGCGGCACGCCGTCATCGGCGCCCGGATCAAAAATGAAAGCGAACAGGTGAAGCAAACGATATTGAAAAAATCGGTTGGGCTGAAGGATCAAGATCATTTTGTCCTTAAACGCGAAGACGGCGCGCGCCTCGTTGTCACCTACTCGGACAAGCGGGCGCATAAAGACGCGCAGAATCGCGAGAAAGGGTTGATGCGTCTGAAAAAACGGGTGAAGACCGGACGGCTGACAAAAGAAAACATGAACGATCGTGGATACAATAAATTTCTGACGATCGAGGGGGAGATGACCGTCCGGATTGATGAGCGCAAAGTCGCAGAGGACAAACGATGGGACGGCCTGAAAGGTTATCTCACAAACACGCAGCTGGCCGCGGAAAAGGTTATCGAAAATTATTCACACCTGTGGCAGATCGAGAAAGCCTTCCGCATCTCAAAAACAGATTTGAGAATCAGACCCATTTACCATTACCGCCGGCGACGGATTGAATCCCATTTGTGCATCGCCTTTGTCGCATACGCGATCTTCAAGGAATTGGAATTGCTTCTCAAGAAACACGGTGTCGAAATGAGCGCCCGGAGAGCGGGTGATTTGACGCAAAACATGTACGAACTACACTACTCGCTCCCTGATTCCAATGATCTCAAACATCTGACCCTGAATATGGACGAAGAACAACAGATGCTCTACCGGTGCATCCACGGGAAATAGGGTGTTGCAAATGCGAAGTCAGGAAAAGCGGCGTGACGCACGCGTGCTACTACGAGCCGGACATCAATCCGACCTATGCGGAACTGGCCGAGCATTACGGCGTCGCGGTTCTTCCAGCCCGGCCGCGACATCCACGGGACAAGGCGAAGGTGGAAGCCGGTGTGTTGATCGCCCAGCGATGGATATTGGCGGCGCTGCGCCACCGCCGATTCTACGGTCTGGCGGAGATGAACCGGGCGATCCGTGAACTTTTGGATAAGTTGAACACCCGGCTGATGAGGAAGCTGAAGAAATCGCGCCGGGAACTCTTCGAGCAGATCGACCGTCCCAAGGCCCTGTCCCTGCCGGCGCGTCCTTACGAGTATGCCGAGTGGAAAAAAGCCCGCGTCAACATTGACTACC
>CAYZGM010000124.1:0-2206 GCA_964478015.1 uncultured Planctomycetia bacterium | reverse complement strand
CACACCGAAAAACAGAAAAGCAAATGTTTATATAAAATTTTTTTATCGAATTTTTCCAAACCGAAAAAACACGGGTTGCTTTTTCCGGAAACTTTGGCATAATGGATGCCGTGTCCACGAACCTCCGACGATCATGGGAAGTTTATTTCGCCTACGCGATCCTGCTGACCGCGGGCCGGGCGTACAGCATTTTCGCGCCGGACGCGCCCGAACATCTGTACCTTCAGGTCATCTACGCCTTCACTCCGGATTTTCCCATTGTCTATATCCTCGCCATCCTGCAGGTCGCGCTCAATGTCTTCCACTGGCTTCCCCTGGCCCTGTACATCTTCCAGCACCGGTTGGGGCCGCCTTTATTCTGGCAGGTCATGTTTGTCCTGCGGGTCATCCTCGATGTCGCGGGGAATTCCTACACGAAAAATATCCTCGTTTCCCTCTATCAAAATGACCCCTGGATATGTGTCTTGACGCTGTTGTACCTGGTGCTGCCTTACGCGCCGTTGTATTGGGCGTGCGGACGTTACGCGTTCGGAAGAAATAAGGTGGCCGGCTGACGCGCTATCTGGCGTACCGTTTCTGGAAAGCCTTCTGCGCCTCCTGGCGTTTTTTCATTTCTTCAGGGTCCATCTTGTTGATAAACCATTTGTGATCGTCGGAAGCCAGGACTTCTTCTATCTTCGCCTTCAATTTATCGGCCTGTTCAACCCTGCGGGGGTCGCCGGAACGCAAATTCTTCTCCACAATCTCTTCAAGCGCCGGGATAAACTCAGCGTAAAAGTTCTTGGCCACCTCGTATGTCCCGTGCCAATGGGTATAATCCGGCCCCATCATGGAAGCCCCATGACGGGCACGGCGGCCTTCGTGATGCCAGAGTTCATACCAGATAAAATCAATTTCATTGCTGAACTCAACCGGTTTCAGGAGCGGTTTGGCCAGCTCAATCAGCTCCTGCCCCGGACGGGCGAATTTATTGTTATATAGCTCGATGAGACTGTCGTATTGGGTATAAAAATTGTCCACGTAATTGGTGTTGTGGCAATTCAAACAAACGTCTTTCATGTTCTTGCGACGTTTCTCCCAGTTTATGTACTTGCCCGGCAGACCCAGGTTGGCATCCGAGACTTCCGGACGGATGGAAAGAACGGGACGGTTATTCCAGCTGATGCGCATGCCCACGTCATGGGTGACATCCTGGCGGGGGGTCGCGCTCATATGGCAGGTGGCACATGTCGGCGCGGCGTTGTAATCTTCGCCGACCACCCATTTTTCATTATCCAGATTCATTTTATGCTTGTTGGCATGAAACGAAATGCCGTGTTTGGATTCCTCATAAATTTCGATCTGCGGATGATCCGGCCCCATGTGGCACTTGCCGCAGTTCTCCGGATTGCGGGCCTGCTCGACGGAAAATTTGTGCCGCGCGTGGCATGCCGAACAGGACCCCTCGGAACCGTCCGGGTTAATGCGCCCGATGCCGGTATTCGGCCAGGTGGCCGGATCCAGGAGCCCCTTGCCGATGACCTTGACTTCGGAGCCATGACACTGCCAGCAGCCATTCACGGCCGCCGCTGAAACCCCTTCCGGGAACCCGGGGGTCACCATCTTGCGGTTTCCTTCCACGACTTCCGCCAAACGGTTATCCAGAGACCCCAGAATACGCGCCCCTTTCGAATGATGTGAGGCGTCAAACTCTTTGACTTCCTTCCCATGACAAAGGCCGCAATCTTTGGGAGAAACGATAATCGAGATGACGTTGCCGTAATGCTCAAAGGCATCCTTGTCGGAACCTTCCGCCCGGTGGCATTCAAAACATCCGATATTGGCCCGGTAGTGTTTACTGGCCCCCCACTGCTGGACGATGGAAGGGGTCTCTTCCCGGTGACACTCGACACACATTCGTGTCTGTTCGGACAATTCATTTTGATAGGCCGATACCGGCGCGGAGAACAACCCCGGGACGATAAAAGCAAAACCCGCAAGAACCATTAAGAAAACGCGCATCAATCCCCTCCGTTTTTAAAATTGTTAAAGCGACTTGACTCCTGATTTGGGCCCGCGGCCACCGTGTGCGGGCGGCCGTAGATATCAAACTCATACGTTTTCCCGAAGAATGTCCTCCTGGTTTCGGACAAATGCCCCAATACCCCGAAAA
This sequence comes from uncultured Planctomycetia bacterium, assembly GCA_964478015.1. Lineage (GTDB taxonomy): Bacteria > Omnitrophota > Gorgyraeia > 2-02-FULL-51-18 > 2-02-FULL-51-18 > JAHFFM01. The sequence continues at coordinate 54 of CAYZGM010000124.1, read as the reverse complement.
ACAATAAAGAGGAGATCGTCAATATCCCGATCGTCAGTGAAACGGGGCGCTTGA
>CAYZGM010000123.1:0-2247 GCA_964478015.1 uncultured Planctomycetia bacterium | reverse complement strand
ACTTGAGAGTGCCGAGTTCTCGGCTAGATAAGCTCACCAAATCCTTCTTGGCAAGCTCCATTTTCAGACGAGATTTTTCGATTGAGAGTTTAATCAATCGGCCGGCGAGTTTCTTGTAGCGCTTGTAATTTATTGTCTCCTCTTTCACCTGTCCAACGTTTTCCTCTCTGACGTAAGCCGTTCGTCCCTTACCCTGCTGCGTGTAACTTAATTGCCAATAGCTACCGTATTTCTCTTTCGCTTTGCGCATCTGTCTCGTCAGCGAGCCGGGCCGCATATCGCCAATCCCAAACATTTCTTTTTTGATCGTCGCAATCTCTTGCCCGATCTTCTTTATTTTTGTCTTCATATATGAATCATAGTAGTGATACATATATAATGCAACAAAATAATGGAGGTCTTATGCAAATTTGGCTGCACTGGTGGAACATGGTTCGTGAGTTGCGTCCGGCTTGCGCAAGAATGCAAAGCTTTCTCTGGCTGGCGGCCATACTCGCCGGAGTATGCATTCGCGCCGATCTCATGGGTGTAACCAGCATCATCCGCGCTCTTGGCTTGCAAGAGGTGTATTACAAAAGACTTCTCGCTTTCTTCCACAGCAGGGCCATCAATACAGATAAGCTGGCAATGACCTGGACACGTCTCGTGCTCAAGTTTTTTCCAGGGGTTTTAAAACTCAACGGCAAAATCATTCTCCTCGGTGACGGCATCAAGGTTGCCAAGGCCGGTAAAAAAATGCCCGGCGTGAAGTGTTTGCACCAGGAATCAGACAACAACACCAAACCCGAGTATATCATGGGGCACTCTTGCCAGGCTGTCTCGCTGGTGGTCGGCGCAGAGGAGAGTTCATTTGCGGTCCCGCTTTCAGCGCGTATTCACGAAGGGGTGGTTTTCTCAAATCGCTGCAAGAAAAAACTCACCGACAAAATGGTTGCCCTCGTACAACTCGTTGATGCAGGGCTTTCCTTCTACTTCGTCGGTGATGCTTATTACGCCTGCCATGCTGTGGCTTCAGGCATTATCAAGCTCGGCGGTGAACTCGTGAGCAGAGTTAAAGGCAATGCCGTCGCCTATGAGCCAGCAATACAACACCCCGTGAAGCGGCGCGGAAGACCAAAGTTTTATGGCAAAAAAATCAAATTGGCGGCGCTCTTTGCTGACGATAAAAAAATGAGTCGCGCAGAAAGTCCGGTGTATGGCGAGAAAGGCGTTACCATTCTCCACCGTTCGGCATATCTCATCTGGAAGCCGCTTGGCCGCATGGTCAGGTTTGTTGCCGTCGTGCATCCCACCCGAGGTCGGTGCTTGTTTATGTGTACGGATTTGACCGCGGCTGCCATCGATATCATCAAACTCTACGGCATTCGTTTCACGATCGAAGTGTCGTTCAAAAATGCGCTGCGAGTCGTTGGCGCTTACGCTTATCATTTCTGGATGAACGCCATGACGCCCATCAAAAGAGGATCGGGAAATCAGTATCTCCACCGCGAAACAGAAAAATATCGCCATGCTGTTCGTCGCAAAATTGAGGCGTATCATCGATACATTCAGGTTGGACTGATTGCACAAGGTTTGCTGCAATATCTCTCAGCGACATTTCCACTACTGGTTTGGAAGAATTTTGGCTCGTGGCTCAGAACGATTCGCCCCGGCATTCCGCCATCGGAGATGGTAACCGCTCAAGCGCTCAGGAACTGCTTCCCCGAATTTCTCACCAGCACCACAGAATCAGTTCCTCTCACGAAATTCATCCTCGAACGTGTAGATGTTGGCAGAACCGAGGGGCTACGGCTGACTGGTTAGGCCAGAACTCGGGACTCTCAAGTAAATTTAAAAACTCCTTTTGAAAATTGAACAAATGGCTATGAGAAGCCGGCCCCCGCCTCTTTAGTAGATCAATGGTTTCCCAAGTTTTTAATTCAATAAAAAATCTCCTTTCTTCGATATAATAACTGCGAAAAAATAAACATTCCCAAAGCCAAAAAAATCATCGCAATTGCGTTCGCCTGCCACCACCTATTTATATCTTTGGCCGATGAAGTCAGGATATCCAAAACCGCAATCCCGCCGCTTTCGGAGCTCATTCTCCCCAAAGAGAAAGTCAAACTAAAAACCGCCAGTATAAACGGACGAAAATAGGCTGGAATTTTCATACTCAAAAGGTAGTCAATATGCGGCACGATGAGCATTTCCCCACAGGTTAAAAGTGCCACAAAAAACCAAATATTGAAAGGTGGGTTAAATGGT
>CAYZGM010000122.1:0-2252 GCA_964478015.1 uncultured Planctomycetia bacterium | reverse complement strand
CGGGACTCGGAGGCGGTGACGGGGCTTCTCTTGGAGCGTGGGTACGAGGCTGCTTTTTCGCCGGAGGAGGCGGATCTTCTTCTTTACAACACATGCAGTGTTCGCGACCATGCGGAGCAAAAGGTTTTTGGGCGCATGGGCGCTTTTGGGAAATTGAAAGAAAAAAACCCAAAACTCGTGATCGGGATCCTTGGCTGCATGGCTCAGGAGCACGGGAAAGATTTTTTCCGGATGAATTCCGAAATCGATTTGGTTTGCGGGACGGGGAATCTGGGCCAAGTCGCGGATTTGGTGGAAGAGGTTTTAAACGCTCGCGCACAGGCGCGGCGCGCCGTGCCCGTACAAAAACTAGCCACCGACCGTTTGGACGACGAATACGGCCTCGACGGCATTCAGTACCGTTCGGAAAATTTAAAAGCGCTCGTGACCATCATGAAAGGCTGCGACCATCGCTGCACGTATTGCATCGTGCCTTACACGCGCGGTGTGGAGCGTTCCCGGAGTTCAGAAAGTGTTCTCAAGGAAATGAAAGACCTGGCCTTGCGTGGATTCAAGGATGTGATGCTCTTGGGGCAGAACGTCAATTCTTATGGCAAGGGGCTCGGGGAAGAAATTGATTTCGCGGATCTTCTCGAGAAAATCCAGGAAACTGCGCCGGAAATCCCAAGAATTAGGTTCATTACCAGCCATCCGAAAGATGCGCACACACGGCTTTTTACGGCGATGCGAGATCTTCCGTCTGTCTGCGAGCATTTGCATCTGCCCGTGCAGTCGGGCTCAGACCGTATCCTGCGTCGAATGAAACGTGAGCATACGAGACAGTGGTATTTGGACCAGGTTGCGGAGTACCGGCGCTTGGTTCCCGATGGAAGTCTTACCACGGATTTTATCGTCGGTTTTCCCGGAGAGACCGAAAAAGACTTCGAGGACACGCTGGGATTGATGGAAGAGGCGCAGTTTGACAGCGCTTACGTGTTCGGCTATTCGGAACGGCCCGGCACGCCCGCCACGAAGCTTGAGGATGACGTGTCTGACGCCGAAAAAAGCCGCCGTTTGCAGGAAGTGATGAAACTTCAACGTGCGATCGGTCTAAGGAAGAATCAGGCGCTCCTCGGGACTAATCAGGAGGTTCTTTTTGAATCTGTCACTCGCCGTGATGAGGGCCGTTACGTCGGCCGCACGCGCGCATTCAAACGGGTGGTCGTTTCCGCCTCCGAGAATCTTGTGGGCCAACTCCGCCCGGTCAAGATCATGGCCGCGGCCGATGAAACCTTGTTAGGCAAACTAGGTTTAGTAACTACCGGCGCCTAAAAGAGGGGCAGATTTTTTAGTATCCACAGTTTTTTTGATTCCGTCCTTGAATTTGATCCTCAGAGTGGGCTATTGACATATATAGTAAATATGCTATATTTTAGATATGGGGATCGGACAGAAACTTCAAAATCATAGAATTCAAAAAGGGTTGACACAGCGGGCGCTGGCGCAGACGACCGGCATTGCTCAGGCGAATCTCTCGAATATTGAGATGGGGAAGCAAGACCTCAACTTTGGAACGTTGAAAAGGATCTGTTTTGCCCTTGAGGTGCCGGCGTGGCAGGTCGTCCAGGAAGCGGAAGACACTCCAAAGAACTTTTCATTAAGCCGGAAGGACGTCGAAGATCTGTCGAAAGCCGTTCTCGGCGAGGATGCGCGTCGGCCGCGGGCGATCAAACAGGAGCTGGTCACGGCTCTGCGGCGGATATTCTCCATGGATAAAAACATTTCAGACCGTCAGTTGAATCAGAGCTGGATGCAAGCGCTTGGAACATTTTCGCATGCCCAGATCAAGACAATCGGGGATCGCGTCAAAGATCAGCGGCTCAGGACTTCATGACCGAGAGAACAATCATTCAGTTTTTTAAAGAACTGGACCGCAGGCTTGGAGTGCGGGCACAGGTGATCCTTCTTGGGGCTTCGGCGGGCAGTCTCATGGGCCACATCCGGCCCAGTCTCGATATCGATTTTGAAATCCGTTTATCCAGAACCGCTGCGCGAGCGCTCCGGAAAGACCTGGACAGGATCATCCGGGATGCCGCCTCCGTCGTAGGGGTGGCGGTGAATTACTCCGAAGATGTCAGCCGCTGGTCGATGATCAGCTACCTTGATTACCAAAAAACGGCTTTGCCATACCGAACCTTTGGAAAAATCTCGGTCAAGCTGATGGCTCCTGAATATTGGACGATCGGTAAAATGGCGCGCTACCTCGAACTGGA
>CAYZGM010000121.1:0-2444 GCA_964478015.1 uncultured Planctomycetia bacterium | reverse complement strand
CCGCTTTCAATTTCTTCTCAAATACAGAGCCCACACTCTGTAAGTCAGATTGTCGCGAATATCCTGATAAAAAGCAAATTTTTCAAACGAGACGGGAGGAGCCTCCCGCTCCATCGCGAGGCCACGGACGACCGAGCGCCAGCCGCTCAGGGATGGCCCTGTTTTGGCGCGGGTGAGCGCGGCCCGGACCCAGGACTCCGACTCCTTGCCGCGCGCCGGGAACGCAAGCGTTCCCGCGCCCGTGCCCCATCCCACGCGCGGCGGGAAGCGCAGACGGAGTGCGTCTATGACGGTCATAGACGCACGGATTCAATCGCGTTCGCGTGTTGCGGCTCATAGACTCCATGATTTTTTATTCGTCTTGGAGGCGAGATGAAATATTTCAAGTGCCATGAACCAGTTTTGGCGGGAGCGGACTTGCTACATTTTTATGAAGAATCCGCCGCCAAAGATTGGATCGACGGATTTTTCCTCAGCGACAGCAAGAGCGTGTATGCGGAATCCTATCGAAAGGAAAATGGATCGGATCCGTCAGACGACTACGGTCGCGCCCGGCGGCAGCCAGAACAGTTGAAGCAATTCTTCCTCCGATGTTTTAAAATTTATGGCTTCGACGCGTCTGTTGTTGAGATGGACGTAGAACCCCATCACGTCTACCGATGGGACAAGATCAAAAAGGCCTGGCTCATCTGGAATCCGGGCGAGGCATATTAGTGGCACGTTATGGATTCGATAAACTCGAGAGCCGTAGGACGTCCTTCACAACCGGGTGTACTTCTTCGCAGATCCTTTCGCTTTCTCACGCGGATATTTTAATGTGTTTTTCCGAATTTTATTCTGAACGGCGGCAAGCAGATCGATCTGAAAACTTCCGGCGATCTCAAGAAGATAGATGAACGTATCCGCCAGCTCGTCTTTTAAGGCCTCCAGATCTTCTCGCCCCAGTTTCCGCGACTGTTCCTCCGTCAGCCACTGGAAAATTTCCAAAATTTCCGCGGCCTCTCCCGCCAGCGCCATCGCCAGATTCTTGGGCGAATGATACTGCTCCCAATCACGCTGTCGGACGAATCGCTTCAGTTTGACTTGAATATCTTCAAGTGTTGGCATTTCGCGAGATCGTATCTCAATATTCGCTTGGACAGCAATCGGATGATGACGACCGTCAAACCGTTGCGTTGTTTCGATAATCTTTTTGTGGTCCAATGACCAGATGAGTCCAGATCCCAATACAAAAGGCTTTGTGGCCGTGACAGACTACAAGTGGTTCGATTTCTTTAGAAAGCGTGCGAAGTCTGGCATTCGGATCGATGAGGTAAATTTCTGGCGGCCGTCCGCCAAGACCGCATTTCATGCGACTCCGTCGCCGTCACCTTTTTTCTTCAAGCTCCACAGCCCGTATAACAAAATCGCCGGTTTCGGCTTCTTTGTCCGATACTCGGTCCTACCGATTTGGTTGGCTTGGGAGTCATTTGAGCATGCCAACGGATCAGCCAATCTGGAAACACTCGTCCAAATGATCCGGAATTTTAACCGTTCCGCGACGGATAAGACGGAGATCGGATGCCTCATGGTTGCGGAGCCTCTTTTTTTTGACGAGGCGGAATGGATTAATCCACCCTCGGACTGGCACAGCAACATCGTCCAAGGGAAAACATACGACCTCAAATATGATCGGGAGGGTCAACGTATATGGGAAGAATGCCTGTTGCGAGCTCAAAGTCGTCGGGCCCACGTTGCGGAGATCCTACAGCCGGGACGGCCCCGTTATGCAGAAGCAATCCTCTACAAACCTCGCCTTGGACAGGGGTCGTTTCGAATTAGCGTGATCGAAGCATATGACCGCGCCTGTGCTGTGACAACCGAACACTCTCTGCCCGTTCTTGAGGCGGCGCACATCAAACCCTACGCGAAGGAGGGCGAGCATTCCATCACAAACGGTGTACTGCTTCGTACTGACATCCATAGATTATTTGACCGAGGCTACGTCACCATCACACCGGACTACCGCTTTGACGTCAGCGGTCGACTCAAGCACGACTTCAACAATGGCCGCTCCTATTATTCATTTGATGGCCACGCGATCCATCTGCCCGGCAATCCACAACACAAGCCGAGTCGAGATCTGCTGAAGTGGCACAATGAGAACGTTTATTTGGGTTAGACGAATCCAATATCCGCAGTGGTCCATTTGTCGTGACTCCCCCTCCCGAATTTCAAACCCACTTACAACTTTTTTTCCGTCCGAAAACTGTGCCCTTTTCGTGCCCTTTTGTTTTCAGAAACCGCCAAAATCGGCGGGTTGACGGTAGTTTGCCGGGGCTGTTAGATTTTGTGGAGAAGTCGGCAAGTGATTGAGCGTCCAACGTTTTTTTGGTAAACAGGTGTTGCGTGCCAACGTAGCTCAGACGGTAGAGCAACGCACTCGTAACGATGTGCGTTACCCC
>CAYZGM010000120.1:0-2493 GCA_964478015.1 uncultured Planctomycetia bacterium | reverse complement strand
GTCTCGCTCCAAAATCATCTCGGCCAGTGTGCCCATTAGTTAGCGAAAGGTCAGTGACTCTGATTTTTTTTCTTCATGACCGCGTCCACCGCGTGAATAAGCTTACGCAGCGTTCCAGCCAACACGCCCACAAAACCGGAGATCGGCGCCTGCATGCCGCCCGCCACTCTGGACAAAAGAACTTCCCTGGAGGGAAGGCTTGCCAAAATCTTGATCCTGTCCGCACTCACAACTTGTCCGCCCATGTATCCCATCTGGACCTTAAAATTTTCATTTTCCTTTGCAAAATCCATCAATGCTTTCGAGGATAGTGCCGCGTCACCGCTGGAGAAAGCCAAACCGCATGCGCCCTGAATATACCCGCTCAACTCTTTCAGATTCGCGCGCTCCATGGCTTTCTGTCCCAGCGTATTCTTGACGACCAAATAACGCGTCTTAGTCCCGCGGAGCTTCGCACGCAGTTTGTCGATGTTTGCCGCCGGCACTGCATCGTGCCGAGCGATAAAAAAAGTGTCTCGGTTTTTCAGCTCCTGCTCGATCTCCTTAATGATCGAGTCTTTCGAAAATCGGCTTAATCCTGTGGCTTTCATCGCATTATCCTAGGATTGTTACTCGGTGACTTCGGTTTCTTTGAGGAACTTCGAGATATCCAGCTTGAGTCCCGGCCCCATCGTGCTTGAAATATGGACGCTTTTGATCATGACGCCTTTCAGAGATTTCGGACGCGCCCGCAGAAGCGCTTCCATTAGAATTGTGCCATTTTCCACAAGCTTCTCATCGGCAAAAGAGGCCTTGCCTATCGCCGTATGAACATTGCCCTGCTTATCCATCTTAAACTCAATGCGGCCGCTTTTGATCTCCTTGACGGCCTTTGCGGGGTTATCCGTCACGGTGCCGGCTTTCGGGGAGGGCATGAGACCGCGTGGACCCAATACCTTTCCAAGCTTTCCCACATCTTTCATCATCATCGGGGTCGCGATCGCCACATCAAATTCCATCCAACCGCCCATCACTTTTTCAATCAGGTCATCCCCGCCCACAAAATCTGCGCCGGCTTCCTGCGCCGCTTTTCCTGAGTCATCTTTCGTGAATACAATAACTTTTGGCATCTTTCCCCGTCCATGCGGCAGCACCGCCGTCCCTCGAACCACTTGATCATTCGCGGTAAGGTCTACGCCCAACTTGCACTGAATTTCGACCGTGGGATCAAATTTAGTCTTGGCCGCCGTCTTTAATAGCTTGATCGCGTCCCGGAGCTCATACGCCTTGTTCTTGTCGACAAGTTTCGCATTCTCTTTGTTCCTTTTGGTCAGCGGTGATCCCATGATCTATCCCTCGACATCAATGCCCATACTTCGGGCTGTTCCACGCAGGATCTTTTCGGCGCCTGCCATGTCTTTCGCGTTCAAATCTTTCATCTTCTCTTCCGCAATCTCCCTCAACTGGCTCACGGTGATCTTGCCCACCTTGACCTTGTTAGGCTCGCCGGAGGCCGTCGCCACGCCGCAAGCTCTTTTTAGAAGCACCGAACTTGGGGCACTCTTGATAATAAAACTAAACGTTCGGTCCTCGTAAATCGTGATGACCGCAGGAAGCGTGAGGCCCGCCCTATCCTTGGTACGCTCATTGAATGACTTGCAAAATTCCATGATATTGATGCCGTGCTGACCAAGCGCCGGACCCACCGGAGGTGCGGGGTTCGCCTGCCCCGCAGGGCAGTACAACTTGACGGTCGTTTTAATTTTCTTTGCCATGACTTAGATCTTCTCCACTTGCCAGTATTCCAACTCCACGGGTGTTGTTCTTCCAAAAATTGCTACCAGGACTTTCAGCTTTCCTTTATTAGGGTTGACTTCCTCGATCGTCCCGTTGAAATTGATGAACGGACCTTCTTTCACCCGGACGCTCTCGCCCTTTTCAAAAATGACCTTTGGCGTCGGCTTCTCTTTCTTCTCCTCAGCCTGCTTGATAATGCTCGCCACTTCCGACTCATTCAGTGGCAAAGGTTTTTTTCCTGATCCGATAAACCCGCTGACGCCCGGCGTATTCTTCACCAGGTACCATGTCTCGTCAGTCATCTCCATCTCGATCATGACGTAGCCCGGGAAAAATTTCCGTGTGGAGATTGTCTTTTTTCCGGATTTGATCTCGGAGACTTTTTCCGTGGGTATTAATATCTGCGCGATCTTGTCGAGTAAATTAAACTGAGACGCCCGGCTTTCAAGCGTCGTCTTGACCGTCTCTTCCCGGCCTGTTTGCGTATGAACCACGTACCAATGTTTTGTCGACACTTCTACCATTTCATCACTTTAAAATTATGTGTAGCCCCTGAGAAAAAATAAAATCTGCGATCCCGATAAACGTCGACAAAATCAACATGGTCATCAACACCACCGCCGTCGATCCCATCAGCTCCTCGCGAGTAGACCACGTCACTTTCTGCATTTCGGCGCGGACTTCTTGAAAAAAAACGCTGACTTTTTTGATCATCCC
>CAYZGM010000119.1:0-2523 GCA_964478015.1 uncultured Planctomycetia bacterium | reverse complement strand
TGATGGCTCCTGAATATTGGACGATCGGTAAAATGGCGCGCTACCTCGAACTGGATATCCGGGACATGATCCGGATCATTCGGAAAAAGCGGTTGAAGCCTGGCCGCCTGACCAGGTTATGGATGAGAGCCTTGCGAACGAGCCAGCTTTCCTTGGAATTGGGGCAATTCAAAGAACACATTAGCCACTTTCTGAAAACTTACGGCAAAAAGATCTGGGGCCCGACCTTTGATGCTGAAAAATATAGACCGAGCGATTCCTAACCTTCTGATCTTGATGGGGCCCACCGCCTCCGGTAAAACCGCTGTGGCGTGCGAGATTGCAAAACTTCTCCCTGTCGAGCTGATCTCCTGCGATTCCATGCAGGTCTACAAGGGCATGCCGATCTTAACCCAAGTGCCGACGGCCGCTGAAAAAAAACGCCTGAAAGCCCACCTTGTTTCTTTTTTGGAACCCTCCAAAATGTATGATGCGGCATGTTTTCGTAAGGATGCTGCGCGCTTGATCCAAGAAATTATTCAACGAAAGAGGACCCCGCTTATCTCCGGCGGTACGGGGCTCTATTTGCGGGCGCTTCTGGATGGGTTGTTTGACTCGGGGAAAGACTCCTCGCGCAGTGAGCGTCTGCGAAAAAAGCTTCTCAAGGAACAGGAAGAACATGGCGGCGCATTTCTGCATGAAAAACTTTTTCAGATAGATCCGGATTCGGCTGCGAAGATCCACGCCAATGACCACCGACGCTTGGTGAGGGCGTTGGAGGTTTGTGAACTGTCGGGTAGATTATTCTCAGAAGAAAAAAAATCCCGTTGCGGCATCCGCAGCCAATTTTATTGCCCGGTTTTTTTCTTAGAGCGCGGTCGGGAGGACCTCTACGAGCGCGTGAATGCGCGTGTGGATTCGATGATCAAGAGCGGTCTCGTCAGGGAAGTAAAGCGTCTGCGTTCCAAGTCGCCGGGTCTGACGGCCTCTGTTGCCTTGGGATTCCGCGAAATAAGCGGCTTTCTCGAAAAGCGCCTGACACTGGATGCGGCAACCGTTCTTCTTAAACAGCATACGCGTAATTACGCGAAGCGGCAGCTCTCCTGGTTTCGACACGAGAAAGGGGTCGTGCCGATCCAGGTGGCCAAGAATGAGTTGCCGAAACCCACGGCGAAAAAAATTCTTACGCTGTGGGAAAAAGGGAAAGGGGCTTGAAGTGAGATGGGAAAGGGCGATCCTGGTTACTTTCGGAGGATCGGCCGGGGAATTTGAGGAGCTTTCAAAGGCGGCAGGTCTGGAGGCGAAGCGGAGTTTTGTCTGCCTTTTGCGTGAACCCAATGCCCGGTATTTTCTTGGCAGCGGAAAGGTGGAGGAGATCGGCCTCTCCGTGAAAGAGGAAGAAGCGGAAACGGTGGTTTTTGACACGGATCTATCCGCCACTCAGCAGCGGAATCTCGAGGAGGCCTTGGGCGTCAAAACCATCGACCGTACCCAGCTCATCTTGGATATCTTCGCCTTGAGAGCCCGTTCCCTTGAGGGCCGTCTGCAGGTGGAATTGGCGCAGCTTAAATACCTGTTGCCCCGGCTCGGCGGCGAGGGGATTTACCTCTCAAGGCTCGGCGGCGGCGTCGGCACGCGCGGTCCCGGCGAACAAAAACTGGAGGTGGACCGTCGGCATTTGCGCGATCGCGTCACGAAACTTGGAGCGGAGTTGAAGCGCATCCAAAGCCGCAGGCACAGCGCCATTAAAAAGAAAAAAGACAAAGATCTCCCGCTGATCTCGCTCGTGGGGTACACCAATGCGGGAAAGTCGACGCTTTTTAATTGTTTGGCTTCCGCGAATGTCCTGGTCAAGGACCAGCTCTTCTCGACGCTGGACACCACCACTCGGCTTCTTGTCCTCCCGGGGAACCAAAAGGCATTTCTGGCGGATACGGTAGGATTTGTGAGGCACTTGCCGCATCATCTTGTGGAGTCTTTTAAAGCCACGCTTGAAGAAATAGTCCATGCGGATCTCCTGCTCCATGTGGTGGACGCAAGCTCAGCCGACATTCCCGGGGTTCTCGAGGCGGTGAACGGCGTTCTGGGGGATCTTGGAATTTCCAGCGAGAATGTGATGCTTGTCATGAATAAGATTGATCTTTTGGAAGAGGCAGTTTTATCCTCTCTGAAGAAGAAGTGGGCAGGGGCCAACACGCATTTTATATCGGCGCGCTTACGCTTGGGTTTGGAGTCTCTCCTGGGCAGCCTGGCAGACAATCTCCCGCAGAAAAGATCCGAGCATATTTATTTCATCCCAAAAAAATTGCTGGGCCTCGTCCACTGGCTCTATGAGGAGGGCGAAGTCCTATCCCGCAAAGATACCTCTGCCGGCACCGAGTTTTGCGTCCGCCTAACGGAGAAGGCCAGCCGTCAATTTGAGAAAAAATTGAAAGAACCCACAACATAAGCTCAGTTACAACCTTAGTCCCGAATCCTTCTTGTCCGCACCTGCCTGCCGGCAGGCAGGTGGGGCGTGTGTTTATTCGTAAGCCTGGGGAGCCT
>CAYZGM010000118.1:0-2545 GCA_964478015.1 uncultured Planctomycetia bacterium | reverse complement strand
TGGAACCTGAAGTAGCGGTGATGTGAAAGACACAATAGGCCGAAGGGTGGAGATGGTCGGCGGCATACCTCAAGGCGGTGGATTTGCCGCTGCCGACTTCGCCGGTCACCAAAGCCACGGCGCCCAACCGGACGGCATAATCAAAGCGGTCTTTGACACCTTTGAGGTCAGGGGTTTCCAGAATCTCTTTGATGCTGAGCTCCGTACCGAAAGGTTCTTTCGTAAGGCCAAAGAAAGCGCGATAGGAATCATTCATGAGAGGCCTCCTTTTTGCCGGACCATAGCCGTCCGCCCCGATAGGATTGCTGAACATCTGGTGCCTCCAGGACTGTTTTGTGGTTGTATCGCTTGACCCGGCAATTGACGTGGATATCTACAGGCAGGAGATATCCGTAGGACTGTTTGCCGAAGCGGACCTCTATCCGATCCGGGTCGCTTTCATGATACAGTATCTCCACCCGCTTGCCGATTAGCGCCACGGGAGCTTCATAGAGCTTCCCGCTTATGATCAGGGTCCTGTCTTTCGCCACGGTGCGCCTGGCCGCTTTGCGGAAGTGATCCCGGAGATCTTGAGGCGCTGCCCGAAGACAGGCCATATTGGAGGTGAAACGCTCAAAAGGGCTCTGGCCGGTGGCCGTATGCTTTCGGGCGTGATAGGTATCGGTCAGCCAAGCATCAAAAGCCATGTTCAGGTCATCGAGGGTTTTTCCTTGGAATCCTGTGAGAAACGCCTCCCGGACGGTCTTAAAAAATCTCTCTATTTTTCCGCGCCCTTGTGGTTTGTAAGGGCGAGAATGAATCAAGGCAATGCCCAGAGAAGCCGCAATATGCTCCAGGTGGAGGGAACGAAAGGCGGGCCCGTTGTCCACGTATAGTTTTCTAGGCAGCCCTCTTTTTAACAGGGCTTTCTCCAGAGCATCGACATAGGACAGTATACTCTCGGAGAGATAAAACTCCCCATGGGCAATCAGGCGGGAATGGTCGTCGAGCAGGGCAATGAGATAGCTCTTTTTCATCTTGCCCCCTGACGCAATCAAGGGGCCATGCATCACATCAGACTGCCACAGATCATTGGGCAACTCCGCCTCAAACTTGCGGCGATCCTCTGGTTCCTGGCTGTTGACCCTCATGAGTTGGCGCTGATGCAAAAAACGGTAAACCGTAGACAGATTCAGCTTAGTCCCCGAAGCAACCAGCCCCCGCTCCTCCATCGTTTTGATGAGAACCGGCGCCGGCGCCTTCGGCATCTCCTGCCGCACACGAATCAGGGACAGGACGGTCTCCTCATCCAGAGCCCGGCTCTCTCCCCGGTCGGAACGGTCGCCCTGATACAGCGCTTCAATCTTTCCGTTGCTTAACCGATACAGTCGCACCCAACGCAGTATCGTGCTCCGGCCGATCCTGGTCTTCTCCGAATAGGGAATCTCCCATTTCCGGGCGCACTTCTGCCTGATCAGAGCCTCTTGAGGACCTTGATTGATGTCATTCCCGTTAATCAGGTCATGAATGACCCCAAACCGAAACACCGCCAGCCGCTTTTTTTGCTCTTCCGTCATAAAAATAACCTCCTTTGCTGTTTTCCGGAGGTCTTATGACAAATGCGCCATCCCGGCCATGACACCCTTCGGTAGGGTCCATCAAAAACATGCCTTCTCTCAATCTACAGGGAACGGCTTATGGGAATCTGACCCAGTGATATAAAATGATCGAAGGCTCGAAGAAGACCGCCTTTCCACCGGTTGCCCAAGTACGCTGCGACCCTCCTCCGCAAAGCCCGTAACCAGTGTCCCTGGCGAGTGTGGGACATCCCCGGCAGCCAATGCCCTGATAATATGCGAAATGACAATCTGGACCGAATGACCTCAATCGCCGCCTGAAATCGTCGAAAATATCTACAGGGCCGGACACGAATCACACACCAACATGAGGGGCATCGCCACCGCCGTAGATACACATATCCAGATAGCCCATCAAAATATGCAGGCACAAATCCGTGCCCCCATACATGACTCGCCTTGCAACAAGGGCATATCTCAGGCTTCAACCATTTATAATCCTTACCCCTCTCAAAAATCTCCTTGACCTCGCACGAAACACTGATTACCATTCCTCTACCTCATATGGGATTCTAACTATCTTCTCTATGAGAAAGGGCGGTGCTTCTACTAAAGTTCACCGCCCTCCTAAAATAAAAAAACCTCTCTTACGAGAGGTTCATATAATCCGATAATTAAAAACAACTTGTCAATCTATTCTAAAAATATACCTCCTATTCTTACTCGTGTATTGTGGAAGCCTACAAAATCAACCACGTCCCAATAGGGTACAGCCCCGCTTTCGTTGGTGCTTTCAACAACCACCCCGATCTTTCAAGATGCCGTGTTTGTCTCCCTCATTTCCAGGATATTTGAAAGAGACCCTTTTCCCTATGCAGGATAGAATTCTATGTAGTTCATCAGTCATAGGATTTGTCATTCTTAATCTTCCTTCAGGCATAATGTTGCACCTCACTTTCCGGCGCGGCTACGCGGCGGTAAAGTGGGGG
>CAYZGM010000117.1:0-2557 GCA_964478015.1 uncultured Planctomycetia bacterium | reverse complement strand
CTATAGAACCAAGGTAAATGTCCCCGGAGTTTAAAGTAATGACTAGGGAACTGTCGTCCATTGTTTGCTTGGCATCCAATGCCGCTTCTGCCGCCCGTGTGGCATGCGAAATGCCCGAAAAAAAACACAAGAAACCATCCCCCACATACTTCACCGGAATACCACCGTGCCGAAGAACACATTCGGTCAGATGGTGGAAAAGAACATTCGTCTTATCCGCAACCCGCTTTGAGTTCACGAGCGTCGAGTCTTTGGCAAAATTCCGGATCGATGAATAAAAAATGGTCGCTTCAAAAATTCCTTGTTTGGCATCATTAGCGCCTAAGAGATAGTCGGTGGTCACATTGAAGAATCGGCTCAGTTTCAAGATAAGTGCAAGATCGGGCGTGTTATCCTCTTTTTCCCATTTGGAGACAGCTTGAGGGCTAACCTGCAATGCATTCGCCAGATCTATTTGTTTCAGATGACGTTTTTGTCTTAAAAGCCGGACCTTCTCACCGATATTCATGGCTTCCCCTTTTAAAGAGTGTAATGTTGTGTGGTTTCATATTCAAACAAGTCCTTCTTGTTTTTGCTCAACCATTCGTTGAGTGATTCTAAAAAAGCACCGCCGGACGAGGCATACACGAGAGGCCTCGTGTAACCCGCTTCCCCGCCCGACGATGGTAAACTTTCAGATTCGGGCCCTTTAAAATAAAAAAGCCCTCAGATCCTGTGAAAGATTCCAAGGGTTGCTCCCGGATTTCTAGGCCCAAGAAAACTGACCTTCCCCCGATCTTAGATCGCCAAGCTTGTAGGTTCGGGGTTGATTTGACCTTGGTTGTGTTCGGCATCTGAACGGTTACCGCGGGGCGTTCTCGGGCCTGTGGATAGCGCGAAGCGCGCAGTGCCTAGCGCTCAAGACATGGATGCATGCGGGAACCGTCATAACGGGTGCCCAGAACCTTGCGGCTCGTCCATGAGAGCTCGGTGACGACGAGGCGGTGTCCGTCCGAATGATTTTTCGGCAGACTGCAATAGAAACCCCTTTGTCTGTAAGTCGTGATCTCCACGGTGGTGATCCGGCGCGATCCCAGGTACTTCTTGCAGATGGAGCAGCGGTCATTGAAATGCTCCGTTTCGTCCCGCGTTTCCTTGCCCACGACTTTGGGTTCGCTTTCACGGTCGAGCTCCTGATAGCCGCAGTTGTAACTCTGCTCGACCAAATCGCTCAGCCACCAATCGGCTGTTGAGAAATCGTACCGGGGCTCCGCGGCATCGGGGCAGGGTTTGCAGCCTACGGAAAATTTGGTCAAAAAATCCACGATCTTTCTCCGGTGACCCGCCGTGAAAGCGTAGGTAATTTCCGCCTCGCCTTCATGCAAGAGCCGGCAAACGTCCTCCCGCGTGATGGGCCTCCCGAGGAGCGCCAAGCCCCACCCCAAGGCGTAGGCCGCCTGGGCCTCCGGGGGATCCGGGTCCCAGACGCTCGTGCCGGGCTTGATTTTCTCATGGATGTTGCCGCCGAAGCCCATGGCCCCCAAACCGACGCCCAACTCATGGCCCGTCCACCCGTAAAGGATGTTGTTGGTGGCCTTCGAATAGACGCAGACATCGCAAAGCGTGACCGTGCCGGGGCAATTCGTGGGACAGGGCCCGACCGGAGAAAACTCGATGTCCATCCGGATACCGTTTCGCCACATGAACCAGAACTCGTCCCAGTCACCTTTCTCCTCTGGTCCGAGTTCAGCCATGCGTATACGTATGCGGTTGAGCGACTCGACCAAAGCGTCCGTAGCATCGGGACCACAGATCTTGGCGAATTTAGGCGTCGAAATGTTTGTCGGGGGTGGCTGCGCACTGGAAGGCGTCTCCACGGGGACCGGTTCCGGCTCGGGGCCTTTCGGCGGTCCCAGAATATCCGCCGGAAACGCGAATGGGATGTAAAAATTCTCTTTCCGCCCCCGGTCGTCCTCGACCATCACTGAGAGCTTCCATTGTCCCAGTTCCGGCTTCGTCTTGATGTCACCGACGCTCACCCGTTCCTTATCCCCAGGTCCGGTCATTGCGGATCGGGCCAAACCGCTCAAGAGGCTCATTGCTACTGTGGCTTTTTGGTCGCTGGCCTCGCCCTCGGTCCTATCGGACCCCGACCCTTGTTTGTCCTCGTAGGCGTACGCCTCCTTCGCAAAAGGAGTGCGGGTCACCTTAACGTAGCTGGAACGCAGGGAAGGGAGCTGACTCATGGGAACAGTCCGTAGACGGGAGGGCTTGTACGTTTTTCCGGAGGGACTTGTGACAACGATCTTCGTGACCTTCACTTTTTTTGAGCGCGGCCGGGGCCAGGCCTCGACGGCGAGCTCGCCATCTTCTAAAAAGTAAATACGGCCCGTTAGGTGAATGTCGCCTTTTCTCTCGTCATATTCAAAGAAGCGTGTCTCCTCGCTGGCGGCCAGCGCCCATATTGTCCACGCCGCACCGAGCGCGAAAACCGCGACGGGGACTTTTCTAAGAGTGCCCAATGCCCGCATACTTTTTCCTCCTAACACGTTCCGTAGGAACCAACTGAATTTTGGCG
>CAYZGM010000116.1:0-2659 GCA_964478015.1 uncultured Planctomycetia bacterium | reverse complement strand
GGAAGAAAAGTTTTGAACCTTGGCTGGTCTTGGCGCAGCCGGTGCAAAAAGTGTGTAGAGCCGGCGCTCGGCGACTTTTTTGAATTCCGGATCATCCGCTCCCACGTTGAGTTTTAGATCTTGGTACTCATAAACGCCGGTGAGCTTCTCATTCCAGTTATAAAGGCTCATCTGAACGGGCAAGTGATTCACCCCGTCAAAAAAAACCACCACACGATAGGCAAAATAACCGGCATCAGGCGCCGTTCCCGGAAAGAAGACATCCACCGTCTGCCCCTGGGTATTTTCCGAGACCTGGACACGGATTTTTTTTTCCCGCAGCCCTTTCAGGACCATCTCTGAAAAATCGACCAAGAAAGAACCTATTCCCGCATCCTCGATATCGTACGATTCGCTTCCCTCACGCACCCAAGAACTGTTCCTATCCAAAAATACAACGGGCGCCAATCCCAGCAGAAGCCCCGGCTTATGAATGGCTAGTTTCCCGTCGTGGCGGCCGCGTTCGTATAAAACTTCTAATCCTTTTTTGTGCGTGTCAGACCAGTGCATGAATATTTTGAACGGTTTTTCAAATTTTAGAAAGATTGTTTCGCGCGGACCAAGCTCACCCTTGGTTTCCTCCTGCTTGCAGAACACAGCGCGGTAGTCTTTCACCGATTCATACGCATCCAGGCTTTTTTCCAAAATACCCGCCAGACGCGCCTGATCGGGATTCATCCCGGATTGACGGAGCTCGTTCCACTTCCCGGCGAACGTCGGCTCTAGAGGGTATACCGGCGAGGCCAGAAAAAATGCCCAAAGAAATAGGCCCGCTCCCTGTGCGGCCCAGGACCTCATTTCAACACCCTCTCCAGAAAAAGTCTTACTTCTTTCTCATAATTTCCTCGGTCCACCGCCACCGCCTGATTGTGTCCCGCATTCAAGACCACAAACCGTCCATCCCATGCAGGGGCACGGCCTGCGGCACCCCTCTTCTGCAAATACTCCAGACGCTTTTGATGAGAGGCAGGCACGTAGTCATCAAATTCTCCATGGATCATGAAAAATGGCACGTGTTTTTTTTGAAGAAGTTTCTCCACGTCCACGAATTTTCTCTTGCCTCTTTTTTCGCAATGCCAATATCCGAGGTTCGAAAAAATATTCACCACCCAATCCGGGTAATGCTCTCCGAACAAGTTCGGTTTCACGAGAACGGGCGCCCAGCGGCGAATGTAATCCCGAAAAATCTCTTTCATAGAAAAAAGTCCATCCGTGATCACGGCTTTCACCGCCGGCTCTCGGAAAGAAGCCGCCAGGGCCAGGTCCGCCCCCTTTGAGACTCCAAAGAGGACCACCTGCGCGCGCATCGACACCGCGCGCTTGACCCAACGGATCACGGTCACAAGTTTCTCCACCTCCACCTCGTGAGGCCATTGGGAGAGCGAGTTCTTCTGGCTCTCTTCGTTTTTTTCCGTGAAATCAATGCTCAACACGTGGAATCCCAATCTCGGAAAAAAATAGGTGTATTTTTCCCAGGATCCTTTGTCGGACCCGGACTCATGACAAAAAATAAGAACCCTCTCCGAGTTTTCCTGTTTGAGATAAAGCGCTGAGATCTCGCCATCGGAAGAATCCAAGATCACGATCCGCTCACCCTGAGACGCCGTGCTTTCATCGGAAGGTTTGTACACAAGACCCATGAAGATATTGCTGATCATGCGGGTATATTTAAAAGCGGCAAACACAGAGTAAGCCCCCAGCAGGAAGAAAGGGGACGCCAGTGCCCAGCGCGTCATTTTTTTCTGAGCCTTTCAATGATGACGGCACCGAGCAGGCTCAATTCAAAAAGGACGATGAGCGGAACAGCCAACATCAACTGGCTTGCTATATCCGGTCCCGGCGTGAGAATCGCGGCGGCGATGAAAATTAAGACCACCACTTGCCGATGAAATTGGTTCAACATCTTTGCGTTCAAAATGCCTGCTATGACCGGAATTAATATAAAAACAGGGAAATTGAACGCCAGGCCAAACGCCACCACCATCATGGTCAAAAACGACAGGTATTCACTCACGGACAGCATGGGCCGCATCCACTCCGTCTGCATGCTTAGCAAAAAATGGAGCGTCACCGGTACGACTTTCCAGAATGAGAATGCGGCACCCGCGAGAAACAAAAGCGACGTGAGAATCACAAGAGGCAGCACGGCTTTTTTTTCATTCTTATGCATCGCCGGCGAGATAAAAAGCCAGAACTGGCCCAAGATGACGGGTGAAGAGATCAAAAGACCCGCGAGAAGCGCGAGCTTAATTTTTACCGTGAAAGCATCCGACGGCGTAAAAAAGTAAAGCGCCGTCGTCTCCGATCTTACGGGGGCCACGGCAAATTCCAAGAGCTTGTCGGCATAGAAAAGAGCTCCGCCGGCACTGGCGAGAAATACGATCACCACACTCCAAAGACGGCGGCGTAACTCGTCTAAATGTTCAAAAAAAGTCCCCTCAATAACCTTTGACACGGCCACATTATCCCACTATCCCCTCAACCCACGCAAGCAGAACGGCTAGTAAACTCTTTGTCTCACTCCGCGCCGGATACCGAGGCATTGCCCTCCCGGGGACGCACCATTTTCCCCTCCGAGGAAAATAGTGCTCGGTTGGCACGGTGCGCTCGTCCGTCCTCG
>CAYZGM010000115.1:0-2689 GCA_964478015.1 uncultured Planctomycetia bacterium | reverse complement strand
GGGAAGCCGCGGAGGTTGTGCGAAAAGCGGAAGGCTACAAAGAACAGCGCATGATACGCAGCCAAGGCGAAGCCGAAAGGTTCCTGGATGTGCGGGAGTCCTATGAAAAGTCACCCACGGTGACAAGAGAGAGACTTTATCTTGAGATGATGGAGCGCATTCTGCCCCACACAGAGAAAGTGATATTGCCTTCGCAGTCCGCGGGCTCTGTCTTGCCGTGGCTTCCTCTCAAGAAAGCGCAAGCACCGCATGAAATATCCGAAACGACCATGCAGAAACTAAAAGAGGTGAAGCCATGAAAATAAATTCACTTAAACTACCGCTTCTCATTGTAGGTTATATAGCTTTCTTGGCCGTATCACGGACTTTTTATATCATCGACGAACGTGAGCAGGCGATTGTCACGATGTTCGGCCAACCCATGCGCACTGTGCGTGAACCGGGTCTTTACATGAAAGTTCCTTTTATTCACAGCTTGCAGCGTTTTGACAAGCGAGTGCTTTCATCGGATGCACAGGCGGTCGAATATCTCACTTCGGACAAGAAAAGAGTCGTGGTAGACCACGTGTCGCGGTGGCGTATCACGGACCCGCTGGAGTTTTACCGCACGGTTCGGACGGAGGCCGGGGCCCTGATCCGATTAAATGATGTGGTGTCCGGACGTCTGAGAGAGGAGATCGCCAAGCGCACTTTTATTGATTTTGTCCGAGAGCAGCGCGAGGCCATTGTTCAGGCTGTAAGCCAAGACGCCCGCGTGTCGGTGAAGCAGCAGTTTGGCATTGAACTCATCGATGTACGTATTAAGCGGCTTGATTTGCCAAGAGAGGTCCAGGCCAGTGTTTATGCCAGGATGCAGGCGGAGCGGCAGCGCATCGCCAAAAAGTACCGTGCGGAGGGCGAAGAGCAGGCCCGCGAGATTCGAGCCGACGTCAATAAAGAAGCACAAATTGTTTTAGCAAAGAGTTACGAACAGGCTCAGAAGTTAATGGGCGAGGGCGATGCCCAAGCGACGGCGATTTATGCCTCGGCCTACGAGAAAGATCCGGAGTTTTATTCTTTCATGCGCCGTCTTGAGACGTACGAGCGCTCTCTGGGCACGGGAACCACAATTGTTTTGGACGCGGGGTCCGACCTATTAAAGTATTTGGAAAAATCCCACTTACCCGCCAGGCGGACGGGTTGAAAGGCAAGCGCTAAGCTCGTGATACGCACTCTCGTCATTGTTTTACTTATTCTCCTTGTGATTTTGGTGTTACGCCTTTTAGGCATGACGGCTAGGCGACGGTAAGAGTCGCTGAGGAAAGGAGGGTTATGAGGACCTTTAATACGATTAAGACAGCACTTTTGCTTGTTCTATTAAGCGCTTTCTTTCTTGCTATAGGCTACCTGGTGGGCGGACAAAGCGGCATGTCTTTCGCGTTCATCATGTCGATTGTGATGAACTTCGGCGCTTATTGGTTTTCGGACAAAATTGTCCTGGCCATGCATAAGGCTCAAGCGATAAAGCCGCAAGACCCCTCCGGGGTGTATGAAATTATTGAAGAGCTCTGCCGCCTGGCCAAACTCCCCATGCCAAAGGTTTATCGTATCCCGGAATGGACTCCCAACGCCTTTGCGACGGGACGAAATCCAAAGAACGCAGCCGTGGCGGTTACAGATGGGATTTTAAAGATTTTGGACAAGAGAGAGCTTCGTGGTGTCCTGGCTCATGAAATCTCCCACATCCAAAATAGAGACATTTTAGTGTCGACTATTGTGGCCGCTTTTGCTTCAGCGATTATGTACCTCGCTCACATGATGCAGTGGGCCGGGATGATGGGGCATGGCCGTGGAAGCCGCGAGGGAGGCCGCGGAATCAATCCTATCGTGATGCTTGTGACGATTGTGTTGGCTCCTCTTGTAGCAACTCTCATTCAGGCGGCAGTCTCAAGAACAAGGGAATACATGGCTGATGAATCCGGCGCCCATGTCTCTGAAGACCCTGAGGCATTGGCCTCCGCGCTTGAGAAGATTTCAAACCCTGCTCTCATAAAACGCTTTCAGAAGGATGACATGCTTCCCGACATGCAGCCCGCGTTTGCGCATCTTTATATCGTGAATCATTTTTCAGGCAAGTCGGTTTTTAGCTGGTTTTCTACGCATCCTCCAGTACAAGAGAGGGTTAAACGGCTTCTTTCTATGGGCAAAAATAGGGGCAAGCATTTATCGATATGATTTGGTTTTGGGTTTGTTTTGGCGGGTTTATTTTTTCGATGCTGGCCCTTGATCTGGGGCTCTTTCACCGCAAGGCTCACGAAGTCCATGTGAAGGAAGCCCTGGCTTGGAGCGCTGTTTGGATTAGTTTGGCTTTGGCGTTTAACGTGATCGTTTATTTCTGGCGCGGCCAGGAAATGGCTTTACAGTTTTTGACCGGTTACCTAATTGAATACTCGCTAAGTGTGGACAACATTTTCGTGTTTCTTCTTATTTTCGCTTATTTCCGCGTGCCGGCGGTGCATCAACATAAAGTTTTGTTTTGGGGGATCTTGGGAGCGCTCGTTATGCGCGCCGTTTTCATTGCTTTGGGAATAACTCTCATTCATAAGTTTCACTGGATGATCTATGTATTCGGAGTGTTTTTGGTCTTCACGGGTATTACTGACCTTTCACTAACTAATGGGCACACTGGCCGAGATGATTTTGGAGCGAG
>CAYZGM010000114.1:0-2739 GCA_964478015.1 uncultured Planctomycetia bacterium | reverse complement strand
ATCGCCGATCCCTCTCGAAAGGCGTTCCACGAGCGACCTGAACCTCGCCCCCAAGCGCGGGTCAATAAATTTGCATCCTGCCATTTCTTCGTCGATCCATGAATTCATCTTCGCCCCCATCTCGTTAGTCGGTGTAGACTAAGTCCTATTGCCTAATGTATATATACATTAGGATTGCCAATGAGAAAATACATTGAAGTCGATCTCCCCGTTTTGCCCGGGAGCATTTCAACGGCCAAAAGTCGATGTGGGAAGCCGGGTTGCGTGTGCAAGGAACGATCGCCAAGACTGCACGGCGTCTACTACCGCTGGACGGGGTTCATTGGAGGCAAGAGGACTACGAGGACCATCAGCAAAGACGTGGCACAGGAATGCAGACAGAGGATCGAACGATTCAGGAAACTTCAGAGGGTAATCGAGGCGTTGACCCGGAAAGCGGTTGCCCACGCTCCGTGGGCGATGGACTCGAAGAAGAAACGGGTGACGCGACTAAAAAGATAGGACGGGAACTCCGTCCGACTTGTGGGTAATTGAAAGTCGGTAGACGCCGGATGTAACCGATAGAGTGGACCGGTCAATTTCGTCATTCCCGCGAAAGCGGGAATCCAGAATCCTCGCGCAAGAAGATGCCTGAAAAGTCGGAAGGGCCTTGACAGGCATATTTTTTTTGGTTATTGTCTTATATGTTAAAGACAAGTAAGGTAAAATATAAACAAAGGGGGAAGACATGCTCAAGAAACTGATTCTGAGGCGTCAAGGGCTGGTCAAACGCCTGCCGAGGTCCGAGAACATCGTCAAAGGCTCTCTGGTGCGATTGAATATTTCGTGCGGGAAAGCCAATTGCCGGTGCCAAAGAGGGGAGAAACACGAGTGCCTCTATTTGTCCCAAAGCCGCGGAGGCAAAACGAAAATGACGTATATCCCCAAACGGCATGAACCCGCCATTTTGGAAGGCGTGCGGCGGCATCGCGATCTGTTGAAGGTTGTGGAGGAACTGTCGGAATGTAATCTGAGGATTCTGAAATGGAGGAAGGGAGCGGGGAAATGAGCGTGTATGAGGCGCAAAGGGAACGGATCCAAGAGTTGGAGGAGGAAAGCGTTCGATTGCGGGAGGTCCGGCATCCCAGCGGGTGTGACGGTTGCTACGAGAAACAGCGGCGGATTGATATCCTGGAGGAGGAGAACAAACACCTGAAAGCCAAATTGAAGATGGAGGAAGTCAAAAGCAAAGACGGACCATTCGGCAGTTCGACGCCCTCCTCCAAAATACCGGTCAAAGCCAACACGCCGGAGGAAAATCGGCGTAAAAACGGCGGGGCCAAAAAAGGCGGGAAGGGTCATGGACGCCGGCCGGTGGATTCGGAAAGAGCGGATCAGATCGAAACGATTGCCGTCGGAGACCGCTGTCCTCGGTGCGACGGGGAACTTGTTCACAAAGGCACGGACGAACGCCCGGTGATTGACCTGTCGCCCATTCGCGTCAAAAAGATCGTCTATCGGTGCGAGAACAAATGGTGTCCCAAGTGTAAAAAAGCGGTCGAGGCCAAACCGCCGGTTCTGCCCCGGTCGATGTACGGAAATCGCCTGATCGCGCAGGCCGCCGCCTTTCATTACGGGCACGGCATAACGGAAGGAAATATCGACGCGATCCTCGGACACGCCGTCCCGTCCGGGACGATGTTTGATATTTTTCATCGCGTGGCGCGCCTGTGGGCGCCGGCTGTTTCAAAGTTGATTGAGGATTTCCGAAGGGAGCCTGTCAGACACGCGGATGAGACGAGCTGGCGGACGGATGGGCATTCCGGATATGCATGGGTTTTCTGTTCGGACACGATCAGTCTCTTCCAATTCGTGGACAGCCGCGCGGCGAAAACGCCCAAGTCCATTCTGGGCTCCGAGAAACTCCCGGGCGTTCTGGTGGTGGATCGCTATGGCGCTTACAACAAGGCGCCCTGCCGGCTCCAGTATTGTTGGGTCCACTTAAAGCGTGATGTCGAGGATTTGGAAAAAGAATTTGCTGACGATCCGGAGGTCCAATCTTTTGTCGGCGCGCTGGAGCCTCTCATGTCGATGGTCATCCGCCTCCGAAACAGGCCCATCTCAAAGGCGGACTACAAGAAAATGGCGAAGTCTCTGAAACGGAAAATTCAGAAGATCATCAACGCGCCGGCGCGGCATCTGGGAATCCGCAATATCCAATTCATCTTTCGAAAACACCATGATCGCCTGTTTCTTTGGGTTCCGGATCGCAACATCCCGGCCGACAACAACCGCGCCGAGCGGGAATTGCGGCCGACCGTCATCGCCCGCAAAATCAGTTTCGGTTCTCAATCCGAGCAGGGCGCCAAAACTCGATCCATCTGGACGACGATCCTGTATACGGCGAAAAAAAGATTGAACGACGAGTCCCTCGTCGACTGGTTGAAAGGCGCTCTCGATCAAATCGTCGCCCATCCAAACGTCGATCCATATTCTCTCCTGCCTCCGTCAACGCCGAGTCGGACACGTTCCAGACCCCATCGCTCAACCCACTCTCCCTAAAAAATCGCCCCTCGGCCGCCTGGATTTGCCACCCTCACCCTGTCCCTCTCCCGCCTCTGGCGGGAGAGGGGAATGACGGCGAGCGCAAGAAATTTCAGAAAAAACCGGCGTCTACCGACCGGTTACGACACCACTCGAATTAAACTTGAAAGCGGGGCGCCGGACAGGTAGAATGGTGGTTTATGACAAGCATCATGC
>CAYZGM010000113.1:0-2842 GCA_964478015.1 uncultured Planctomycetia bacterium | reverse complement strand
GACGGAGGCCGGAAAGATTCTCGGACTTCGTGTCCTGGACCATGTGATCGTGACGCGGAAAGGCCACTACAGTTTTCAGGAAGCCGGCTTGATCCGATGACGATCGTCGAGATGAATGTTTAATCCCATCGAATTCGACGGGATTAAATTGCGGCGAATTCGCCCCAATTAGAATGGGAGCTTTGAATGGCTAAAGACATCGAAGTAAAAGGAACGAATGTAAGAATCCTGACAAAAGAAGAGCGTGACTACATCTCTTTGACCGACATAGCCCACTACAAAGAACCGGGCCGAACGGATCATGTTATTCAAAATTGGATGAGAAACCGCAATACGGTCGAATTTTTGGGGATATGGGAGCAATTGAACAACCCGAATTTTAAACCCCTCGAATTCGAGGGGTTTAGAAGAAAAGCAGGACTCAATAGTTTTGTCTTGACCCCGAAGCAATGGACAATCGAAACGAACGCCATCGGCATTGTATCCAAGCAAGGACGCGGCGGCGGAACTTATGCCCAAAAAGACATTGCCTTCGAGTTCGCGTCCTGGATATCTGTTGAGTTTAAACTCTATCTCATCAAAGAGTTCCAGCGACTCAAGGACGGGGAACGAAAGCAACTCGGCTGGGATATCCGGCGCAATCTGACCAAGATCAACTACCGGATTCATACCGACGCCATCAAAGAGAACTTGATCCCGCCGGAACTCACTATGCGCCAGACGAACCTGATCTACGCCTCGGAGGCGGATGTCCTGAACATGGCCTTGTTCGGCATGACCGCCAAGGAATGGCGCGACAGCCATCCGGGCGAGAAGGGCAATATTCGAGACTACGCGAATGTGTCGCAGCTCGTTTGCCTCTCCAATCTGGAAAATCTAAATGCCCTTTTCATCCAGGAAAAGACATTACAGGCAGAGCGGCTCCGCAAGTTGAACCAGATCGCAATCCAGCAGATGAGACTTCTGACGAACGACACAGGGATCAAGCGCCTTGAGGCGGGGGACAAATAATGGCGCTCCACCGGACGCGCTATCGCGCGCCGCTACCGCCCATCACGCTGAAGCAACTGCAATCGTTCACCGCTCCCATGTTGAGCCGGAATCCGGCGTTGCACTATGTGTTCGCCCGCATGGGGATGGCGGGCGTTGACGTGCGCACGATTGCCCGGCAGGTTGCCGGTTTGATCCGATGACGACATGTTTGCGTTCAATTTAAAAAATTTTATTATGACACGTTACTGTGATATATTGTGTGACGTACTGTGATACGTTGTTGAGACATTTTACTTCTTAGAGGCGCATGAAAGATGTTTGAGATGACGTTATTCGGCTTGACGTTTCCTTCGTGGATTCTTCTTCCCGCGGCGTTTTTCGTCTGGGTGACGGCCATGCTTTGCGCAAAGAAGATACTTTTCGGCGTCATCCGCCGATTCGCCGCGAAAACTCCAACGCCGCTGGATGACATTTTCATCAAATCGTCGGATTTCCCCTTGACTCTCCTCATTTTTGCCAGCGGGGGGGTCGTCGTCGAACCGTTGGTCTCCGCCACCTATGCCGGAGCCGCTCATTATTTCCCGGTCATCTTTAAAGCGGCCATCATCGTTTCCCTGGTCATTTTCATGGAGCGGTTTTTGACCAGCGTTATCCATGAATATTCCGAGCGGGTGGAGATCTTGAGAAGTTCCGGCGGGTTTATCCGCGGGGTCACGCGGGTCATTGTCGTCGGGTTGGGTCTGCTGGTTTTATTGGACAGCTTTGGCATTTCGGTGACTCCTGTTTTGGCTTCTCTGGGGATAGGTTCTTTGGCGGTCGCCCTGGCTTTGCAGCCGACGCTGGAGAATCTTTTCGCGGGGGTGCAGATCGTCATCGACAAACCGATCCAGGTGGGGCATTTTATCAAGCTGGAATCCGGAGAAGAAGGCTACGTGCACAAGATCGGGTGGCGTTCCACGTGGATCCGGTTGCTGCCGGATAACATGGTGATCATCTCCAACAAAAACCTTGTGAACGCCAGGGTCCTCAATTACTGTTATCCGGTCAAGGAGCTCGCGGTCATCGCGGAAGTCAGCGTGCATTATCAGTCAGACCTCGAGCAGGTCGAGCGCGTCACCGTTGAGGTGGCCAAGGAAGTTTTGCAGGAATCTTCCGGCGGCGTCAAGAATTTTCAGCCGTTTATCCGTTACCATACTTTCGGTGAGTCCGGGATCCATTTTAGCGTGATCCTGCGGGCGAAAGAATTTGTCGATCAGTATCTGATCAAACATGAATTCATCAAAAGGCTCCATAAGCGCTATATGGCCGAAGGGATCGTGATCCCGTACCCGATCCGCGCGGTCAATTATGAACAGGAAAAGGCGTTGTCGGCGCCCATTCAAAAGTCATAGGGACATGGACAAGAAAGGATGTGACGCGTGTTTGTCTTGAGCAATCTTTTTATGGCGTGCGCCAAAATGGCCGAACTCATCCTCACGGCTTTGTACTGGCTGATCCTGGTCCGCGCGCTCATCAGCTGGGTGAACCCGGATCCCTTTAATCCGGTCGTTCAGTTCTTGACCCGCACGACCGAACCCATCCTGCAGCCGATCCGCAGGCTCTTGCCGCCAATGGGCATCGACATTTCGCCGATCATCGCTTTCCTGGCCATCATTTTTCTGAAATCATTTTTGGTGGCCACGTTGTTCGATATCGGCATGCGATTGAGGTGATTGCGTAGCAGAATAGTCTTGAAAATCGTTTGTAAAATATATAAGATGGCAGAATCAAGATGGAGGAAGGTTTCGTATGTTGGATAAAATGAAACAGTTGATGGAAATGAAGCGGCAGGCGGATCAGATCAAGCGGG
>CAYZGM010000112.1:1644-2903 GCA_964478015.1 uncultured Planctomycetia bacterium | reverse complement strand
CCAAATAGAGGTTGGTTGGATTTGTCATAACATTATGATATACATATAAATACAAAAAGGCTAACAATGCCCAATTCTTCATCTAAAAAAAAGTTATGGGAATTCATCGACACGCACGGCAGTTTTCGTGTGCCCTCCCCCAATAACACAAGCCGGCTCTATTTTCCCCTGGCTAATGAGGCGGGTATCCTGTCGAGCATCACCCCGGACCTACACGGCGATATCAAGACCAGCCATAACTCCTATTTGACCATTCCTG
Organism: uncultured Planctomycetia bacterium; assembly: GCA_964478015.1. GTDB lineage: Bacteria > Omnitrophota > Gorgyraeia > 2-02-FULL-51-18 > 2-02-FULL-51-18 > JAHFFM01. The sequence goes on along the minus strand of CAYZGM010000112.1, from coordinate 2,644 downwards.
TCTCCGCGGAAGACCTGCACAACACCAAATCCAATCGTAATTTCTGGGTGCATGTGGAGGGAAAAGGGGCCTGGTCCCTAACCGGCGTTTCTTCTCATCAGGAGGCCGACCGGTTTTTAAACAAGAAAGAAGAGAAGACCTCGGTGGAGGCGGGGTTTCTCTGGCAAAAAGTGACACGCGAAAATAGCGAATGGAAACTCCGTTCAGAAATCGTAAACTTTGCTCCGTCGGGTCCCGAGCAGGTCGAGCTGATGCTTGTCACGCTGACCAATCTGGGCCCATCCAAGATCCGCATCACCCCCACCTCCGCGATCCCCATATTCGGACGCTCGGCGGATAATCTCCGGGATCACTCCCACGTAACCTCCCTTCTTAACCGCGTCCTGAGTCATCCTGCAGGGGTCGCCATAAAACCCACCATGTCCTTTGACGAACGCGGACACAAGCCCAATGAGCTCGTCTACGCTGTCCTCGGGATCCAGGAAAACGGCGAGCTGCCTGTCGGATTTTTTTCGTCTGTGTCGGACTTCGTGGGAGAGGGCGGCGACTTTGAGTCCCCCCAAAGCGTCATCGAAAATCAATCGGTTCCGCAAAAAAATGCGGACGCCATGCATGGCAAATCGGCGATGGGCGCGCTTCGTTTCAAGACCCAGAGCCTGGGTCCCGGCAGAAAAGCGCGCTTCGTCCTCATGCTTGGCATCGCCGAAAGGGAGTCTAAGCTTGATTCCTGGATCCGCTCCTACGGAACTTTTTCTAAAGCGGAGGCGGCGCTCTCCGAGACAAAAATATTCTGGGAATCGAAACTCAACCGCCTTCGCTTTCAAACCCAGGATACGATGTTCAATGGCTGGGTGAGATGGGTGGGGCTACAACCCACCTTAAGGAAACTCTTCGGATGTTCTTTCCTTCCTGATTTTGATTATGGCCGAGGCGGAAGAGGCTGGCGGGATCTTTGGCAGGATTGTCTCGCGCTTCTATTGACCTCGCCGGACGAAACCCG
>CAYZGM010000112.1:0-1544 GCA_964478015.1 uncultured Planctomycetia bacterium | reverse complement strand
CCCGCCAGCGAACAGACAAGCGGAGAATTCATCGCCGACCGGAACAAGATCACCCGTGTTTGGATGGACCACGGGGTATGGCCTTACTTAACACTCGAGCTCTACATTCACCAGACCGGTGATACGGGCATCCTGTTTGAAAACGCCCATTACTTCCGAGACCGCCAGCTCTCTCGGGCCCGGAAGAAAGATCCGACGTGGGTACAAAACGGCGATCAGAACTTGAAGACCAAAAAAGGCGGCACCGCCGTGGGTTCCGTCCTGGAGCATCTTTTGGTCCAGCACCTCGTCCAATTTTTCAACGTCGGGGAGCACAACCATATTCGTCTCGAAAATGCCGATTGGAATGACGGCCTCGACATGGCCTATGAACGCGGCGAAAGCGTCGCTTTCACCGCGCTGTACGCGTCGAATCTGAAAAATCTCGCGGATCTCATCGAAAAAACGGCCGAGGACAAACAACTGAGGAAAGTGGCTCTGGCCCGGGAACTCCTTCTTCTCCTGGATCGTGTTCCGGGCAACTCCTTACCCAAACTGAACTATTATTCGGTACCGGAGAAAACAAGACGCCTTGAAAAATACTTCTTGGCAACACAGCCCGTGATCTCCGGAAAAAAGATCGACGTGCGCGTCCCCTCATTGCTGAAAGATCTTCGGGCCAAGGCGGAGCATCTGTCCGAACATATCCGCAAAAAAGAATGGGTCCAAACGCAGGCGGGGGACGGCCTCTACAACGGTTACTATGACAATCACGGGCGGCGCGTGGAAGGAGATTTCCCCCAGGGCCTGAGGATGACGCTTGCGGGTCAGGTATTCCCCATCATGGGAAATATCGCGACCAACAAACAGATCCTAGAAATTGTTAAAACCGTGCGGAAATATCTGAAAGACAAAGACCACGGGGGGTTCCGGCTGAACACGAATTTTCATGAAAACCGCATGGACCTTGGCCGCGCATTTTCTTTTGCCTACGGCGAAAAGGAAAACGGCGCTTTTTTCTCGCACATGTCCGTCATGTTCGCCTATGCCCTTTATAATCGCGGCTTCGTGAACGAGGGACGCGAGGTGCTGGATTCCATCTATCGCATGGCCATGCGCACCGAAAAAAGCCGGATCTACCCCGGAATCCCCGAGTACTTCAACTCCGACGGCCGCGGGCTTTATCATTATCTCACCGGATCCGCAAGCTGGTACATCCTCACACTTCTCACGCAAGTCTTCGGGGTGCGGGGTTTGTATGGGGATCTATTGCTTCAACCCAAGCTGACGAAAGAGCAATTCGGCGCCAAGGGCGAGATAAGCGTGGAAACCTCCTTTGCCGGAAAATCTCTCACGATCATTTACCGAAATCCCAAAAAGATTCCCTACGAACACACCTGTATCAGCCGGCTCACACTCAACGGCCAGGACCTGAAAGACGTCGCTCTCCAAAAAAAAGAAGTTCTGATCGGCCGCGAACTTCTTGTTAAAGCCGCCAAAAAACCGAAAAATATCCTGGTGGTCACGCTGGAATAAGCTGTTTGAAGGAGGGATTTGGCGCCCTG
>CAYZGM010000111.1:0-2948 GCA_964478015.1 uncultured Planctomycetia bacterium | reverse complement strand
GGTTTATATTCCATGTTTTTAATTTATTAAAAAATAAAATAGTTAGCTTCATCGGAGAGGCAGGGATTCGAACCCTGGAAACCTTTCGGTTCACACGCTTTCCAGGCGTGCCGTTTCAGCCGCTCACGCACCTCTCCCTGACCTTTTCTTTTTGAAAAATTCTTGTAAAAGCGCGGCGGATTCGAACTCAAGAAGCCCTTCCTCAATTTTAAATCGATGGTTCCATTTCCCATCGGCCGTCAGATTCACCACGGAACCGCAAGCGCCGGTCTTTTTTTCGCGGGCCGCGAATACGAGACGCTCAATCCTCGCCAAAAGCATCGCACCCACACACATCGGGCAGGGCTCAAGTGTAACATAAAGCGTCGTTTCGGGTAAACGTTCCGATCCAAGCGTTTCGCAAGCCTGGGTGATCCCGAGCATCTCCGCATGCGCGGTCGGGTCTTTCAACAGCTCCACCTGATTATGCGCGCGGCCGACGATCTTATTCTGATGCACGAGGACCACCCCAACCGGGACCTCATTCGCCCCAAAGGCCTTTTCAGCCTCATGGATCGCCTGGCGCATGTAATAGGTGTCGAGTTCTTTTTTTGAGGAAAGCACAGGGTTAATTTATCATAGATTGTGGTACACTGACCAACGTATAAGAATCATCCAAGTAACTTAAAACAGTCGATGAACTTGCAAAGAAATTTAGAACGTTTTTTATCAATCGTTCCCGTGGAGAGCTTCGAAAGTTCCTACGCGCGGAATGTTTTAGAAGAAACTTTCTTCGGGTTTCCCATCGGTCCGATCCTGGAATCCGAGGAGCGGCTTCTAAACCCGTCGGTCCGTTCCGTTGCCTATTTCTCAATGGAATACGGCCTGTCCTGCAACACGTATCTCCCCCTCCGCAGCGCCTCGCCCGTTTCTGAAAAGAATTACTCTTCGGAACACCACATTTTTTCGAACATGCGCGCGATGGACTATTACCTATCCGTAGACGCGGGGCATGGGTTGGATCTGCCGATATACAGCGGCGGTCTTGGCGTTTTGGCCGGGGACACATTGAAAAGCAGCGCGGATCGCAGAGTGCCCCTGGTAGCTGTAGGGATCCTTTGGAACAAAGGTTATTTTAAACAAAATTTCTGGTTCAAGAACGGCCAAATCCCCGAGGAAACGGACTGGGATCCTTTGAGCTTCCCGGGCCTCGTAGGACTCACCACGCGCATCAAAATCGACCTTAAAAAAGAACCGATCCATCTTAAGGTCTGGAAATATTATGTGTATGGTTTTGACAAAGCGCATGCCATCCCGCTCATCCTCTTGGATTCGGATCTTCCTGAAAATTCCGAATTCACCCGAAAACTTACCGGCCAACTCTACAGGAGCGACAACGCCGAGTGGCGCATCCTGCAGAGGCTTATCCTCGGCATCGGAGGGATGAGGGCGCTGGATAAATTGGGCTATCATCTTGACACTTATCATCTGAACGAGGGCCACGCGGCGCTCGCATTCATCGAAAAAGCCATGGGCAAAAAAGACGCCGAGATCATGGAGCTTCCAAACCATTTTAATTATACCTGTCACACACCGGTGGCGGCCGGACACGATCGTTTCCAGAAAAAAATGGTCCACGAGATCCTCCCCGATCCCGAATTTGCGCTCGTGAAAAAATATGGGCAGGACCCCGTTCATTCCGACCTCATCAATCTGACGGAATTGGCCATGAATACCTGCCACCACGTGAATGCCGTCGCCCAAAAACACGGGGAAGTGACGCGGCTACAGTTCCCTCACTTCAAGGACAAGATCGCATCCATCACCAACGGAGTCCACGCACCTACCTGGGTTTCGGGCCCGATCGCGGCGCTTTTCGATTCCACTCCGGAATTTCTGGATTGGCGAAAGGATCCTTCCTGCCTGAAAAAAGCCCTGGAGCTGAAGGAGGAGCCTGCTTTTCGCGAGGCCTTGTGGAATGCCCATCAGACCGCGAAAAAAGAACTCTGCTTGACCCTCAAGAATTGGAAGATGGACCCCAACGTCTTCACCATATGCTGGGCACGCCGCATTGCCTCGTACAAGCGCCCGAGCCTCCTTCTGCAGGATGCGGCAAGGCTTTTGGACATCGCCAGTCGTATCGGACCCATGCAGGTGGTCTTCGCGGGCAAGGCGCACCCCAAGGATGACATTGGATTTACCAATGTGAATGACATGATGACCACCATCGATTCCTTGGAAAAGAACGCAAAAATCCTGCGTGTGCTAATGTTGGAGAACTACGACACATTCTTCGGAAAGCTTCTGTCTTCGAGCGTAGATGTTTGGCTCAACAATCCCCTGCCCCCGTTCGAGGCCTCCGGAACCAGCGGCATGAAAGCAATTCTGAACGGGGTGCTCCAGCTCTCAACTCTCGATGGCTGGGTGGTCGAGGCCGCCGAAAAAAACGTGGGGTGGATATTCGGCTGGGAACATCATGAAAACGAAGTCGGCGATGAACACGAGCTCCGTTTTAAAGAAGATTCGGACGCGCTTTACATCATCCTCGAAAAAGTCATGACCCTTTACTACCAGACCAACCGAGGCGGTAAATTGAACGTAGGTTCGGAATGGCTCACGAAAATGGCCCACGCCGTCGCCGCAGGAAGTTTTTTCAACACCGACCGGATGGTCGCCGAATACGAGAAGAAAATTTGGGAGCTGTAGGGAAAATCTGGTATATTACTGCTTCCCCGCTCGGCCGAGTTCTTTAAAATTTGTGCCCGTAGCTTCCGCCAAAGAGCGCGCCGATGCTTTGTGGCGGACAATTGGTGGTCTAGGATTTTGTGCCCGTAGCTCAACTTTCGCCGAGTCCGCCCGAGGCGGACGAAGGACGAATCCGCCACGATTTTTGGCGGAGGATAGAATAGACTCAGATTGATAAAGAAATTGTGCCCGTAGCTCAATTGGATAGAGCGTCTGACTACGGA
>CAYZGM010000110.1:0-2959 GCA_964478015.1 uncultured Planctomycetia bacterium | reverse complement strand
TTATTTGATTTGGACATTATAGGGTCAGCGCGTTTAACCTGTCAATAAACGTTTCGGGTTTTGATCATGCCGCCGTTTTAAGCCAGCGCAATGCGTTGTTCGCCGAGGTGACCGCCGTTTCCCAGGCAACCTTGGAAATCTTGAAAAGGAGGGGCTCGTACTCTTTCGGCGTGGCGCCTTCGGAAACCTCTTTGAGTTTTCGAAATACAGGCTCCGTAAATGTTAGGGTTTTATTTTCTCCGAGAGTAAACCACATTCCCGCGAGTTGATCGGTGGGTTTATCAACACGCTGGAGGATGGCTTGAAAAACCAGGTGTCCCACCAGCGCCTCGACTTGATCAGAGCGAATTTCATTTCGCAACGCTACCACGCCGGCAGAGGACATAGAAGCGGCTCTAAGCAAACTATCCGAATTTTCGCTCGCATAAACCGCCCTGGCATTTTCTCTTGGAGTTATTTCTGATAATTTTTCGGCGGAATCCGCGATAGCGACAGTGACGTTTCCGCCCACGAACTGCATCAACAACTTCTCCAGCGCTTCCCTTCTTTCCCTAGAAACCTCTCCCTTCACCACGAGGCGAAAATCGAGCGGGACATTCATATGATAATTTGTGATGGGATCCAGCGAGGAGCGGGCCTCCTGCGTCTGCCGGGCAATCTCCCTTAACCGCATTTCATAAATCTCCGCGTCCACTTCATCAGGCAGCGAAGATCGCGCGCCCGTCGTAATGCTTTGGGCCCATTTTTGACGGCGCCGCAACGCTTCCAGATGCGCTTGCCCCATCATTTGAATTCCGGCCGATTGCGAGTTTCCGGCCGCATGCAAATATGGAAACACGGCCCCCTCCGGCGTGAACCTAACCATCGACCCCGCCAAAACATTCGTCGTCAACCGTGCTCCATAAAACTCGGCAAATTGAACTTCTCTGATTTCTTTATTATCCGCCAGCCTTGCTCCCGACACAGGCATCTCCTGAAGCGGATTCAATATCAGCGAAGTTTTGCTAGCACCCGAAATGGCCGCCATCCGGGCTCCGGACAGCCTGGCGGTTGCGCCTATATGCAACGCTTTTTCAATGGAGATCGAATTTTTGTAATCAACCGGTCTCGCGCTGGGAACTTTGGTGAAAAGCGAATCTTCACCGGGAATCTGCTCCAGGGAAACCGGGAGTGAAAGTGTATTCACAAAATCTTTTCCTTTTAAGAATCTCTCTCGCAGATCCTCAATCAGAATATGGGTGGCGCCATGGCCCAACTCGTCGCGCCGAACAAGCAGCGCGTGAAGCCTATTCGAGTATTTGTTGTACACATAAACGCCAACGACATCTTTCGGGTCCCGAGCCCCTCGAGTCCCTGTAAAATCACCTGGGTCGGGCGATCTCCTAAAAATCATAACCATGGTGAGACCATGCCGGGGTTCCGCCAACATTTTTTTTGTATAATCCGGGTCCCTAAGCCAATCATTTGGCCATGCCTCGGGGTACGAGCTTCTGAAAATGTTCCAGGCTTCCTCAAAGTAAAATGCCAATGTTCCCTTGGTCTTCTCGGAGTATTCGCGGACAAAGTATGTTCTGCTCTGAGAAACTCCATGCTTCTTGTCAAGCACCCCGTAACCCGTCCATTCCCCGTCACCGGGTCCCGTGACCCGGCGCACCCTTGTCTCCAGAATGTCTTGCTGTGGGCCCAGGTCATGCTCCCCGACAAGCGCCCGGGGAATTCTGTCGCGCTGTTTCTTTTCAATCTCCAAAAACTCCTTGTTCATGTAAAATGCCGCTCTCTGAATGGGTCTAAATCCGGATCGAAGCACGAAATTCGCGAATTGCTTGATAAAAAGCCGCCGCGAAGAAAGATAATGAAGAATCCCCTCGGCTGTTTTTTTATCCGACTCCACGTTGGGGTTCAAATTTTCAACGTCGATATCGAGATCCAGTGCCGCACTGCTTAATTTGTCGGCGAGCTTGATTAAAATCGTCTGATAATAGCGTTGTTCGGAGAGAAAGTGGCCCTTGTTTAATTTCGCGGACCGGCTCAAGATTCTCGTATAGTATTCGAGATAAGGCTCTTTTTTATCTTTCGTCAGCAGCCTTACCATCTCCCAAACATCCTTTCTTGGATCGGCCAGCTGCGCAAGACTGCCTTTTTGAAAAAAATAACGCGTAAGCACCCGCGCATAGCGCGCCACGCGATCTTTAAGGCTGGGGGGATCTCCGAGAAGTGGAAGCAGATCTTCCGGGGTTAGATCTTTCAGCGCGGTGTCTTCCCTGGTGTCATGCAACAGCGTTGCCGAAAGCGTAACCTCATCGATTTCAAAATCATAAGCCGGATTTACCTTAGAAAATTTTTCCAATACACGCATGGCCGTGTCCAGGGGATGAATCATGTAAGGCCGTCCCTCGCGCCTGCGCGCATTTTCACGGGACAGCGGAAAGAGCTGGTGCGCCACAAAGGCTAAGACATAAGCTCTCTCTATCAGCTCCGGTGAACTTAGCAAGCCTTTTTTATCGAGCGTGCGGATAAAACCCTGGACCAAACTCCAGCCGTCGTTCAAAGATTTCAGCACGGCCTCGTCGACAACCGCTTCTTTATTTTTAAATTTGCTTAATTGCGCGACTGTCGGAGAAGCCCCTTTCTCCAGTGCATCCAGAATTGTCACAAGAGCGTTTTTAATCTTGTCGCCGTTCTCGTATCTCTCATCTGAAGAAAGTCGGGCTCCATGCCCAATGGAAAGGTCGGGCCATTTTTGTTCGCCGCTTTCCACGAAGTCGATAAACTCTTTCTTAAAACGCTCGCTGCGGTACAATCCCTTTCCGAGAGCGGCGATTCCGAGAGCGCCTTTGAGATCCCCCGGCTCGCGAAAAGAGGCCACGTTTGAGAACGCCTCAAAGTGCCTGGGATGCTGCGAGAGGATCGCCGGATCTAGCTCCTCCATGAGGTTCTTACCCACTTCCTCCCACCGACT
>CAYZGM010000109.1:0-3017 GCA_964478015.1 uncultured Planctomycetia bacterium | reverse complement strand
CAGAGTGGTTAAATGCTGTTGAGATAGTCAATAAGTTGGCGAAGGCGGGCATAACTGGAGCGGTCGAAATTGAAGATCAACCTGCAGAGAGAGCTATCGGCGTGGTCATCCTCTCGGAGATCGTCGAAGTGTTCGAATTTGCCGCCAGCCAGAATATCTTTGAAGCTCGTGTTTAACTTTTTCAGCGTCTCATCGAACACGGGCTTCCTGAGGCGGAGAAGGTATTGGTTTCGTAAGAATCGTGAGGAATCATAATTGCGGTAAAATCCCGTCAATTCCCCGACCGCCTTATCCGCATGATGGATATGGCGCATCAGCGATAAATCGTGGGGCGAGATCAGCCCTCCGGCAATCATCTGCTTTTTAAGCATGCTCATCGTCGACTTCCAAAAAAGGCTCTTGGCCGTGTCAATGAGGACCAGAGGCCTGGGTCTGGCCTTGCCCGTCTGCACCAACGTAAAAGATTCAAACCCCTCATCAAAAGTCCCAAATCCCCCGGGAAAAAGGACGGTGGCCTGTGATTCCTTGAGAAACATCAACTTGCGTGTGAAAAAATATTTGAAAAAAATTAGTTTGGAATTGCCGCGGATGGTGGCATTGGCTTGCTGCTCGAACGGAAGCAAGATGTTGAGACCAAAACTATTTTTGGCACCGGCGCCTATCATCGCCGCCTCCATGATGCCGGAGGCTCCGCCCGTGATGATCATCCATCCTTTTTTGGCAAGCTTGCGTCCAAAAACAGCTGCGAGTTTGAAGTCCGGGTGATTTTTTTTGAGCCGTGCCGAGCCAAACACCGCGGCCTTGGGAATATTACGGTAAGGCTTGAAAACGCTGAGGGCATAACGAAGTTCGGCGAACGCCGTGTTGAGCAGCCGCAACTCCAGAATGTCGAGTTTTTCCCCCCGGAGCTTTCCGATATTGTACAAGAGATCATGAAAGATCTCGTTTTCTGCGCCCGGCGGAAAATCCTCGCCCATAAGCTGGAGGAGATCCTGTTTAAAAACACTCAAGTCCCTGATGGGACGACTCATGGGAGGACCTGCAGGATGAAAGGGGGCGGCTGGGATATAAACTCCATTTCCTCGTTTGTGCGGGGGTGGCGAAAACGCAGTGATGCCGCGTGAAGAGCCAGGCGCGCAAGCTTCAGGCGCGCAAGCATCTTGCCATTCAGCCCATGTAGCACGTAATCACGAAAAATATTCAGATCAATGTATATTTTGTCGCCGACGATCGGACACCCAATAAGGGCAAGATGCGCGCGGATCTGATGCGTTCGCCCCGTGAGCGGAATAATCTCCAAATAAGAATACGCTCCAGTCGTGAAGATAACGCGGTAACGTGTGGCTGCTTCTTCCCCGTTTTGCTCGTCTCGCACACGGACGGTCTGGAAGCCCGAGCTTAGGTCATTGCCGAGCCGGTACACGATGACGTCCTCCGCATGCGGCGGCGAACCAAAAACAAGCGCTCGGTATTTTTTTTCCACCTGGGCCTTGAGGAACTGGATCCCGAGAAGGCGCGCGGCCTCCCGGGTCTTGGCGGCACAAATGACACCGCTTGTCTCGGCGTCCAGCCGATGGACAAAACGAAGCTGCGTGTTCTGCCAGCGCGGATCTTTTTTTAAGAGGGAATGCAAATTCAGCTCGGAATAAGCGCCAACCGGATGCACGGCCAGCGGCGAGGGCTTGTCGAGAATAAGGACGTCTTCGTCTTCATGAATCACCTTATAATTCGTGTCGACAATAAAATCGGCGCCGGCTGTCTGCGACCGCCGAAGCCGCAAAGGACCATCGCTGATATCTGAGAAAACCATTATTTTTCGAGAATGTACGCGAACATGAGGGGCGCTACGATGGTCGCGTCCGACTCGATCACAAAACGAGGCGTGCTTGGGTCCAGCTTCCCCCAGGTGATCTTTTCGTTCGGAACCGCCCCGCTGTACGAACCGTAGGAAGTGGTGGAATCGGAGATCTGGCAGAAATAGCCCCACAACTTGCAATCCTCTTTCAGGTCTTGGCGGATGAGCGGGACAACACAGATCGGAAAATCACCCGCGATGCCGCCGCCAATCTGGGTGAAGCCGAGCGAGTGGGTTTTTGTGTTTGTGCGGTACCAGTCGATCAGGGCGTCCATGGCTTCAAGCCCGGAGCGGACCACCTGGAAATTTGACACTTCCTTGCGACGGACATTGGCAACAAAAATATTCCCGAGCGTGGAGTCTTCCCAGCCCGGCGTGTAGATCGGGATATTTTTTTCACAGGCCGCGGCGACCCAGGAGTCTTTCGGGTCAATCTGAACCATTTTATCGATCGCGCCGCTTCTCAAAAACTGGTAGACGTATTCATACGGGAAATAGCGTTTGCCCTCCCCGTCCGCCTTCTGCCAAAACCTGAGCAGCTGACGTTCCATGCGGCGCATCGCCTCTTCCTCCGGGATGCAGGTGTCCGTCACGCGGTTCAGCCCCTTGTCGCGCAGAGACACCTCTTCCTCGGCGGTGAGATTGCGATAATTCGGCACACGGCGGTAGTGGTCGTGCGCTAAAAGATTGAAAATATCTTCCTCCAGGTTGGCGCCCGTGGAACAGATTCCGTGAACTTTCCCCTCGCGGATCATCTCCGCCAGCGAAATACCCAGCTCCCCCGTGGACATGGCTCCGGCGAGGGTCACAAACATCTTGCCGCCGCCTTTGAGATGATCCACATAGGCTTGGGAGGCGTCCACAATGACGGCCGCATTGAAGTGACGGTAATGATGCCGAAGAAATTCTTTGACGGATAGACCGCCCCGGAGCGTGCCCACAGAGGCAGTCTTGGACTTTTTCGGCATTTGTGTCTGTGGCGGCATAAATTTCTCCCCACGGTATTTTAACATACTCCCCGGTCAAATAAGCGTGCAAATATGCGAATGCACGTCAGGTCAGGGACATCGGCCCGCGGCAAACTTGCGCCGGCTGTCGAGGCATTGCCCTCCCGGGGACGCACTATTTTCCCCTCCTCCGCCAAACGGCGCGGCGGATCTGT
>CAYZGM010000108.1:0-3021 GCA_964478015.1 uncultured Planctomycetia bacterium | reverse complement strand
TAGGCCTTGAGCACGGAGTCCGTTCCGCCGGCGGACAAGGATATTTTGTGCCAGATACGCGCGAACGGCACAACCATATTCCTCAGGCCGCAGGCTCGAAGGCGGAGCCCCCAGTCCGTGTCTTCCCAGTAGAGAAAGAACCGCTCGTCCAGGGGGCCTGCCTTTTCAAGGGCGTGCCGTTTCATCAGCAAGCAACATCCTGTGAGCCAATCGGACTCAATCGGGTCGGTCGGCCCCCCATCATCCAGTTCACCGGAGCGTGAAGCCACCACCTGGCAGGTTTGGGCGTCAAAGCGGGCCCCCGCAAACCATATCCTCTTCGGGTCATCAAAATAGTAAATCGTCGGCCCGAGCGCGCCAATGTGCTTGTCCTGCTCCCCTGCCTGCACCAGGGCGTCCAGGAATTCCGACGCAACCTCCGTATCATCGCTCAACAACAGGACATAGTCGGCCCCTTGGGCCAAGGCCGCCCGGATGCCGAGATTGTTACCACCCGCAAACCCCAGATTGATGGGGCTGCGGATCACGCTCGGTGCCCGACCGGCACAATCCCTGAGCACGTCAGGCGCAAGCGCCACTCGAGATCCGTTTTCAACGATGACAATCTCATAATTCTTGTACTGAATCGCTCGGCAAGACCGGAGACATGCCAACAAAGCGGCCCGGCTATCGAGATGCAGGATGATGATACACACCCTTGGGTCAGGCATGTCAGCCGGCCCGCGGACTGAAATAGTCCTTACAAAGGTCATCGTAGACCGCTATGAATCGGCCGGCCACCTTGGGCCAGTCGTAGGCTTCCTGCGCAATGGCCCGATCCAGCACGGGCGGCACCCCCTTGTCGAGAATCTCCAAAACAGCCTTCGCCCATTCCTCAAAACCCGTAACCGGAACAAACCGCCCGGCCGAGTGCTTCTTCATCGTATCTGCTGTCTCGCCCACCGGAGTGGACAAGACAGGCAATCCGCAGGCCATGGCCTTCATGACCGAAGCTGGCCCCCCTTCATCCGTGGCCACCGAAACATATATATCCGACGCCCAATAAATGCTTCTAAGCTCCTTCCCGGTTACAAAAGGATGCAAGACGGCCTTTTTCTTCCTTGCCAAAGGATCGAGAAGCGAGGCAAGCATTTTTGTATAAGTCTCATCTCCATGGCCCGCAATGATAAGAAAGAAATCATCACGATCCTGCATCTCTCGGAATATCCCGATCAATTTGTCAAATTGCTTCCGCGGCACGAAATTACCGGAGGCGAAGAAGACCCTCTTCTCTTGTGAAATGTTCAACTCGTTCCGTACCGATTCCTTCGCTCCTGCAGACGGAACCGGCACCCAAAAATCAAAATCACATCCCATCGTCAGCTTTTCGATGCGGCCACCATAAATCCTTCTAACTTCCCGTAATCCTGATTCAGATTGCTCTGAAATCACATCGGCATACCTCAAGACATTCTTGAATTGTATGTGCTCAACTATAAGAGATAAATAGGTCAGTGGCCGGTGCAAGCCATGCATCTCACTGATAGGGGCCTTAAACATGCCCCCGCTGCGAAGGAAGATCGGGAATCTTCTTGCAGGCCCGAAGATCTTCATGATTTCATGATAAAAAGGCACCCGAAAACCATAGGTGCCGTAAATCATAAGGACAATCCGATCCCCTCGAAGCTCCCATAGATGGGATATCATGGCATCTGAAAATAGACCGTCTTGAAGCCAGAGCCCCATCCTAAATGGCCTGTCCTGAGCCGGAAACAGGCGGTGAGTGACGCCGGTGTCCAAGGTCTTTGAATAGATCTTGTCCGCGCGGCAATCCGGCTGCCAGACCTCCCATTCGTACCGATCCGTTTCCTTTAAGACCGCCTCTCCCAATATGTCCAGCCACTCCCTGGTCCAAAAGCCCACAACGGTTCCATCTAGTTTTGTCCAGGAGACATCGGGCGCAGTATGGGGCAAGAAATGATAGGCTGGCCCATGAGGCATGACGGCGATAATTTTGGACTTCACCGCGCGCCCTATTTCGAGTTGGGAATTATCACAAGACAATATCTATGCTGCTTCCGCGTACTGCATCAGCCACGTTTCGAGAACCACCGCTCGATATAAGAAGTCCTGATGGGCAGCAATGTCCGCAAGCGCGCGTTCGCAAAACGGCTTGCTGATGATACCATGACGCGCCAAGTACCCGTCGGTGATCCGTTCGCGGTTCGCTTCGACTACTGCGCGTATCCACGAGGCGGTGGGCGGCGTGAATCCCACCTTCTCCCTTTCCTTGATCTCCGGGGGCAGATCATCTCCAATGGCATCAATAAGCCACTGCTTCGGAGGAAGCAGGCGATCAGGGTTTTGCGCTTTTCGCAATGCCAACGCTGTCTGAATCAACACGTAATCGAGCAAGGGAAGACGCATCTCGATGGAATGCGCCATGCTGAGCCGGTCGCCAAGCGGAATGCAATTAGAAAGCATCCAGAACTCCTCAAGCAGAATGGGCGTGTCGACTTCCGGCCGGCTGAACGTATGCCGGGCGAAATACGAATACGGCAATGAGCGATCCCGCTCTTGAAGAAACGAACGGGTGAACATCTCATCTTGATGTTGCGCGGCGAAATCAAATCCCGGCATCAAGTCATAGCACAAATAATCCGAGTTGAACGACCGGCGCGCGTATTTCGCTCCTGTCTGCCATGGAACGTTCAAAAGCGCGCGCTTGTTATTTGCAGCCATTTTCCAGAAAAGCGCCAGTTTTGTCGCAGGGTTGCGCTTCAGCGCATTGTAGATGACCGATTGCACCGCCCACCGATAGCCCCCGAATAATTCATCTCCGCCGAAACCAGCCAGCAAAACAGGAACGCCGGCTTCCTTGGCCGTTTGCGCCACGCGATAATAGCCATAGCCGGCGATATCCGCGATGGGGTCATCCAGCGCAAACACCATCGCATCGAAGTCGCGAACGAATTCGTCCTGCGCGATTTCAATATCATGAAACCGCATGTTCAGTTTATCCGCCAGCGATCTGGCGAGTGC
>CAYZGM010000107.1:0-3046 GCA_964478015.1 uncultured Planctomycetia bacterium | reverse complement strand
AACCAAACCCACCCCTCCTTACCGATTTAAGAGTACGATCGAGTGGTGCGTGAAGGCCAAAGCGATCTGACTCTGAGGGTCCGCCCTCATTTTTAGCTCCCCCTGCCTCCTTTCCAGCCCGTCCTGAACATTGCCTTAAACCTCCGCCGGGCGCAGCGGTCTGAACGCCATAGCATCCCGTCGCGCGATTCCCTCTAATCTTTGACAGAAGGGTTGGAGGATAAGAAGAAAAAATCATGGTTTGCACGCCGTTGCACTCGCCGAGGATTTGAATTAATGGAAATCACAATGGGGCAGGCTGAAAAGGGCAACCGGGCCGGTGAGATCTGGGGTGGGCTCGCAGCTATGCTGGTTGCACTCCCATCATCAATCGCGTTCGGTCTGGTGATCTACTCAAATCTGGGTCCCGATCTTGCCGCGAAAGGAGCCGCTGCGGGCATTCTTGGCACGATCGCGCTGGGAATCGTCGCGCCCGTGTTCGGCGGGACCCCTCGTCTGATCTCGGCCCCTTGCGCTCCAGCCGCCGCTGTTATGGCAGCGCTAGCGGATGAGCGCCCGGCGGTAGGGAAAAGGGTCTTCGCCCGTCTGGCACGCGCCCTCGCGATCCGCTTGAGACAAACCGATGCCGAACTGCGCGCCTTGGAGGAATCATGATATGTTGGCTCAAGCTTCCGCCAGACGCTTAAGGGCGCGGAAGAGCTTGAAAGGTCTGGAGGCAGGTTATAAGATTTATTTTTGTTTCCATTTTGATTAAAGGGAGGGCTGTTATGGCTGGAACAAAACGTTCTGCGGGTTTCACGCTTTGGATCGTCCTGGTCCTAAGCGTAGGGGCGGTTTCGGTTCAAGCGCAGGAATCTTTTTACAAAGGCAAGACCATGCGCATCATCGTCGGCGCCCCGCCAGGCGGCGGCTTTGATGCCTACGCGCGCATGATATCCCGGCACATGGGGAAGTATATCCCCGGTAACCCGACTATCATTGTCGATAACATGCCCGGGGCGGGGATGATGATTGCAGCTAACCACATCTATAAAGTAGCAAAGCCCGATGGCCTGACGATCGGCCATTTCACCGGCAGCCAGACCATCAGCCAACTCATCGGGCAGCCGGGCGCAGAGTTCGACATGCGCAAGTTTGAGTACATCGGCACGCCGATCTCAGACCATTTCTCATGCGCCTTTACGCGGGCAAGCGGCATAACCAGCACGGAGAAGTGGTCGACATCGAAGCGGCCGGTAAAGATGGGCGGCATTGGTCCCGGTAATCTGACCGATAACACGATAAGGGTCTTGAAATGGGCTACCAATTTCCCCATTCAGCTCGTCTCCGGTTATAAGGGAACAGCGCCTATACGACTGGCCATGGAGGCCGGCGAGGTTGAAGGATCCTGTTGGGGCTGGGACTCCATCAAGTCGACCTGGCGCAAAGCGATAGAGTCGGGTGATGGAATAGTCGTCATTCAGGCCGCTCCGAAACCCCATCCCGGGCTTCCCACCGTCCCGCTGGCGATCGACTTTGCCAGGAACGACGAGGGACGGCAGCTAATCGACGCAGTGATTCATGGAGGGAACATCGTGGAGCGAAGCTACCTCCTCCCGCCCGGCACGCCCAAAGAGCGCGTGGAGTTACTCCGGCGCGCCTTTGTGAAAACCATGGAGGACGCAGACTTTATCAGCGAAGCCAATAAGTCGAATCTAGGACTCGGTCCCATCACGGGAGAAGAGCTTGAGCGACGGATCAACGGCTATTTCAAGCTCGCGCCGGAACTCAGAACGAAGCTTAAAGAAATCTTGTTTGGCTGATGTGGAAGTCTTATTATAATGCCATTATTTTTTATATAGATTATCGATGAAGCCGCTTTGATCCAGCTCCTTTAATATCGAGATGTTGATAAACTCCTCCGGCTTCATGCCTTTGGCCTTGGGATTTCTCTTTGCGACATCTTGGAGCTGGAATTCTATCCCCTTGAGAGTGGGATAGGGTTTCCGTTCGGTCAATTTTTTGTATGCCCCGTAGGTCTCATCGAGGATTTCCTGATCGGTAATTTTCAAACGCTTTCCCAGTATTGCTTTTGTCCTTTTCTCGTCGGTCATCCACAGATGGATGCCCGCAATGAAAGCTCGCATAAATTTCCTGACCGTCTCTGGTCTTTCTTTTATTAAGCGCTCGGTGGTAGCGACGGTTTCATGCTGGTACGGCAATCCCAAATCCGCCATGTCGGCGAGGATGTTGAAGCCCAACTTTCTCGCTGTAATATCAAAGGGCGGCGAGATTACCGTCGCCTGCACGCTGCCGCCTGTCAGACCGGCAAAACGGGTTGTCTGGTCGCCTAACTGGATAATCGCCACATCTTTATTGGGCGCCAACCCGTTCCTTTCCAACGCGTACCTCATGGCCAGATCCGAGGTCGTGCCATACTTACTGATAGCGGCCTTTCCCCCCTTTAATTGCTCGAATTTTGTCACGTCTTTTGCGGCCACGATACTGTAGGGCAGCGTGTTCATGTAGCCACCTATTATGGTGAGGTCCGAACCGCCCAAGCGGCCATTGATGATTTCAGGTCCTGCGGTCACGGCGAAGTTTACGCCGCCGGCGATGGTCGCCTGAATCAACTGCGACCCTCCCTGGAAAAATACCAGGTCCACATCCAATCCATACTTTTCATAAAGCCCGCTATCTTTGGGAATAAACGCGTGGGCCAGCGGGCCGCTTATCCCGGCGACTCCAACGATAATCTTTTCGAGCTTCTCCTGGGCGAAACCGGTCGCGCTCCATGCAACAGACATTAACAAAAGACAAGATGCCAGAAAGCTTTTTCTTTTCATTGCATTTCCTTCTCTGTTGGTTTTCCAACAGGCATACATAGAAAGCTTATTTTATAACACTATCCGGCCATGAATAGGCATGTCAATTGCGCGGATTTGACATCCCCTCCAGCTTGGGGTAATTGGGTGCAAAATAATTGGATGAAGGAAGGGGCTATCAGCCGATTCATGTCTTTCCAGTGGAGATTTACCACGGCACGCCTCGTGCGGGTAGTGGGCGC
>CAYZGM010000106.1:0-3239 GCA_964478015.1 uncultured Planctomycetia bacterium | reverse complement strand
TGTCCGGGCAACATTGCCAATCCCCACTACGTCGAGCGCCGGATCAGGGTGATGGTGGAGAAATAACATGAACCACAACATCAGACTGGATGATGTTCAGGTGCGTCCGGAGGCGCCGTTCGACAGACTTATGGCCAACGCGGTAGCGGGCGAATTGTTCGCCCGGCAAGAGTCGGCCGACCGGTTTCACGGTTGAGATCGAAGGAGACGGCACTTGAGCAGCATAATGCGCCACAAGTAGCCCGTATGAAGCGCAGCGAAATACGGGAAAAACGGTCGGTAATGGCGTCTATCCCCGGATTCCGCGGAGCCTGCCCTGAACGCCGCGGAAGGGCTCCATCCAGGCTACACACTGGGGTTGTCTCGGAGTCGGCGCTTACACATAAATCAGTAATTAAGGCGACAGGCAAAGATAAAATCATGTCCACAGATTACGCAGATTACACAGATTTAAAACCCTGATTGAGTGCCATCTTTGCCACATAAGCCATTGCCTGAGCCGTTTTAATGGCTTTCTTGAATCTGCGTAATCTGCGGATAAAGATTTCATTTTTGTTATTATTTGTCGCCCTATATTTCTGACTACTGAGTAAGTAAGCGCCATTCGGTTCCGACCCCAATTTTCCAATAGAATGAAATTCCATGAGAATCGCACCCTCTGAAGCAAAGGCAATCAAGGAAACCGCGAGCGCTGTTTTTGGTGAGCGTGCCGCAGTGTGGCTCTTTGGATCGCGGGCGGACGATGCCAAAAAAGGGGGAGATATTGATCTCTATATCGAGCTGCCGCCGGAAGACTACGATTATGCGAAAAAAGTGCGTTTCTGGTGTGAACTGGTGGAACATCTTGGTGACCAAAAGATAGACATCGTCATCAATAAAATCGGCTCATCCCCGCATTTGCCTGTCCATGATGTTGCAAGAGCCAAAGGGGTCAGGCTATGAACGAACTCCATGAAAAAGTAAAATCGGCGCTTGCTGAGCAGGACGGGAATTTTATCCACATCCACAATGCGCTGGAGAAGCTTGAACCGTATCTGCCCATCGTCCCCGCCCACCTGGATGACCGGGATGTTGTCCAGCATATTGACCAGATGATTTTCCGCTTCATGAAAATTCAGGACGGCATGGGTCGGCGGCTTATTCCGCTGATCGCCGAGGCGATAGAAGCGGATACGTCGGAGATGACTTTTATAGACAAGCTCAACAGGCTTGAAAAATTCGGGTTGATCGGGCCGGGCGAATGGAACATCTACCGAAAAATCCGGAACGATTTGGCCCATACTTATCCGGAAGAAAAAGAGGAGTTGGGCGATGCAATCAATGAAGCCACGGCGATTATTCGGAAGCTCGAAGCGACTTTTTTGAAAATGCGCCGCTTTTGCCAGGAAAAGCTGGGGTAAATGCGGCCGGGCCATTGGGCACGGCACGGTAGGGTGGGCAGGATTTTTTCCCACCGTTTACAGCACCAGAAGTATGGATTTATCAATGTGGTGGGCAGAAAAGCGTTGCCCACCCTTGGCTTGGGGAAACCTCAGGGTCTGACCCCGTTTCTCTCTGGGGAAGATCAAGCGCGGAGAAGACCCGAATGTCTGAACCAGACGGGCGTGGCAAAACTGCCGCCCCTGATTATGTCGAGCGGGTGATCAACGTCAAGATGGGGCGCTGAGTGGAAGGCGAATAATGCCAATGGATTATCCGGGATTATTGAGCGGTTTCTTCCGGGAATAAAGACACAAAATGCGTCGGAATGCATGTTTGCACCCTGCAGTTATCAGGCATATACTTTGGTATCTACCATCACAAAAGGATGCAGCCATGAGCCAAGTAGCCAAACTGTTCACTAATGGCCGTAGCCAGGCGGTACGCTTGCCGGCCGCTTTTCGGTTCGATACCAAGGAGGTTTTCATCCGTCAGGATACGGAAACAGGCGATGTGATCTTGTCGCGCAAGCCAGCGACTTGGGATGACTTCTTCTTTGCGCTTAAGGATACCGATGTACCTGTCGATTTCCTGGATAAGAAGGAGCGCAAGCAAGGAGTCCAGGATCGCGATCCATTTGAAGGATGGAGCGAGTGAAGCGGTACATGCTCGACACCAACACAGTGAGCGATCTGATCAAAAAGCATCCGACGGTCGCCCGGCGCGTGGTGGCTGTGCCAATGGCATCTCTTTGCGTCTCGGCAATCACCGAAGGTGAACTACTTTTTGGCTTGGCAAAGCGGCCGAATGCAAAGCGACTCCACCTGGTCGTGCGAGAGTTCCTAAGGCGCGTCGATGTGCTGCCATGGGACAGCGCCACGGCAGATCGTTATGGAATTGTTCGGGCCGACATGGCGCGCCACGGCAAGATACTTGCAGCGCTTGATTTGCTGATTGCCACGCACGCGCTAAGCGTAGACGCGGTACTGGTGACAAATGACCGGGCTTTCGGCCAGGTAGCCGACCTGCATGTCGAAGACTGGACGGATTGACTGGCGAAGATCGCCCCAGGGATCAACTCGATATCGTGGCGCTGGAGAAAATCAAGCGCGGAGAAGACCCGAATGTCTGAACCCAACGGGCATGGCAAATATGCCGCCCCTGATGATGAGACTGGCGATGCCCGTTTCCCTCTCCCCGGCTCTTCCCACCTGGGCGCAGAAGAATCGTCTGCGCCCGTTCGGTGGGAGAAACTTCATCGCTGCGCTTTCCTGCTCCGCTCGAAGGCCGGCCCGTCCATCCTTGGCCGGGCGTTCGCGGCTCGCGTTCTCGCCGCTCACCCACTGGACCTTTCTCTGTTTCCGCCTCACCTCCCGCAAGCGGGCGAGGGGGGACAAGGACTCGCTGCGCGAGTTTCACATTAACGGCTTCTCACGCACGACGATTTTTCGGGTTAAACTAGAAACTTCTGCAATAACAAACGGAGGCAGGAAATGAATACTGTTGAACGCATCTTCGAGGAAGTCAAAGCTTTGCCTGAGTTTCAGGCCCGTGAGGTGCTGGACTTCGTGGGCTATTTGAAGACCAGGCACGCCCCTACCGATAATACGGTTTCTGCCCCTCAAACCGGTAATGCTGACGCCGATTGGGCCGAGTTCGAGAAACTGGCGGGCGCCTGGTCCGGCAATTTCGATCGGGGTGAATGCTATGACCGTCCGATCCTTCGCTGATACCAACGTTGTCTATACTCTGGATGCATGATGAAGTGACCCAATGACACATACCGAAAAGAGGAACACCATGACACAACTTGCAATGGA
>CAYZGM010000105.1:0-3252 GCA_964478015.1 uncultured Planctomycetia bacterium | reverse complement strand
TGTCGCCGGTGCTTGGGTCTTGTCTCAACTTGAAATACCGAAAACCCCCGTCAATGTCCTGTATTGGTATCGTGATCCACCATTTGCCGTAAAACTCGCCCCAGCCGAGCTTGTGGGTGTCTATAACAGCGTCAGAAATGCCTCTGGCGTTGAGATACTGACGGGTATTGACCGGAAGTGCTAAATGGCAGGCCCCAACCATCCCAGCGTCAAATCTCGCCTCTCTTGGCTTCTTGGTGGCCGTATGTAGAGCAATATCCTCTATGCTGTCGCCGAGGTGTTTGACGAGAGTAAAGATATTGCCTTGCTCCCCGCATTTTTTGCAGTCGTACTGCCCCGTCTCGGCATCAAAGTAGAGGTGGGCTTCCTCGCCTACGCTATCGTCATCGCAGTTGCTGAATAAGCAACGAATAATAAGCTCTTTTCCGCTCTCACGAAAAGCAATGCCTTTGCGTGTGAGATACTCTTTTATGGTAATCGTTTGTAATGTTTGCATAATGTTAGGTTTTATTAGGTTTTTTCCTCATCAGCCGCCGCCAACCAGTCCTTTTTGACCGGCCGGTAGATATGGTGAAAGAGCGTCAGGAGATTTGCGCCGAGCTCCATCGCTCGCTCATCCGAAATCTCCTCTCCAATCTCCTCGCCATAAATCTTTTTGAACTCTTGTAAGGCGGCGTCTGAAAGCATTTTTATTCGCTGTATAAACGATTTTTTAGTGCACGGAGTTGGTCAAAGTAAGAACGGACATTAAGTTTCAGTTGATCCGCAAAATAAGCGTTTGCGGTTTCATCTATGTTCTCTGCTCTGCGGAATATAAAAAGCACTTTTCGCTGGTTACTTCTATTGAGCGAGAGTAATTCAAAACCCGCGCATAGGAGCGCGGTTGATACGCCGAGATCGTATGTAGTCCAGACATACGCGGGGTCGTTCATTGGTACGACCTCGGGCTTCTTTGATGGTTGCCTCTCATTTTTCTTGACCATTTTGAGTAATAATTTAGTGAGTAATAGATGCCAAAACAAAAAGCCGAGGCATCACTGCCACGACTTTACCAATTTTGATAATGACTCACTTACGACTCACAATGACTCACCGCTGACATCCCTATCAGTAGTTTCTTTTGATGCTTTTATTTTCCAAACTCAATAATTTATCGTCTGTCCACATGATTTCTTGTACTCTTTTATTCAAACGATTCATTGTATCCCTGACACTTTTTTTGTCGTTTTCGTCGCCAATAACTTCTCCCGTCCCTGTCATCTCTTTGTAAATGATAGACCAATCAACAAACTCGCCCGCCTTTCTGCGGAACATCACTTTTGCCAGATACTCCTCGTTTTTTGCTGGTGGAAGGGCACAAATTTTTCCATCAATAGAGATGGCTGGTTGAGATTCATCAAACTCGATCACTTTATCCTTGAGAAAAGTTTTTTTCTTTCCGACATAATTTTTCTCCCTGTTCTCCTCCGCGTTTCTCACCACAAGCTCTTTATTCGTGATTTCAATTTTCTGTGGCGTTTGTTGGTCTTGTGAGCCAAAGGACAGATTTTTGAAACCCTTGACTATTGCGTCCTCAATGGCAGTAAGCACCTTTTCGTTTCCGGTTTCCTTTTTTTCTTCTTTCTGCGGCGGCTCATATGAAAGCTCCGAGAGTTTTATTTCCTCGCCACTGATAGCCCTCGTGGCTTTTGCGATGCGCTCAATGAGTTCTGAGTTCTCTTCCATTGCCTTGCTCACTTCCGTTGTGTGCGGCTTCAGCGTGGCAATCTCAAGGAGGAAAGAATTGATGAGGTCTGACGGACTCCCCGCTTTTTTGGCTTTGGCTTCAATATGCGCGGTGGCGAGAGATGTGAAAGGTCTTTTATAGGTTTTCTTTAGGGGGCCGAGATCGCCAACTCGCAAAAGTTCTTCAACCTTGCCGATGACTTCAAGGTAAAGTTTCTCAAGCTCCTTATGGCCTAACGCTTCATTGTTTTCGTATGCGCTCACCAAAACAATCAACTGGCTCCAGAGTACCCACAACTGCGCTAAATGATCCGGGTACCAAAAATGTACTTCTGGTTCAATCTCATTGCCATCTGTGTCTCTCCACTCAGTAATTCCGAGGTCATGTTCTTCTTCTGTGGGGCCGATATAGAGTTTTCCGTATTCAATCGCTATGTGGTCATATTTCAGCCATTCGTTGTATTTCTTCTCTGTCTCGGTGGCTTTATTTTTATCTCCGCCAAAGAATAACGGATGGACAACGGCCTCAATGACTTTGTATAAAATCTTGTTTTCTTTATAGTTTGGCGAGGTGCTCAACGCAAGGAAAGCGTCAAGTAGGGTTTTCCATTTTGTGTTCGGAT
This sequence comes from uncultured Planctomycetia bacterium, assembly GCA_964478015.1. GTDB lineage: Bacteria > Omnitrophota > Gorgyraeia > 2-02-FULL-51-18 > 2-02-FULL-51-18 > JAHFFM01. The sequence continues at coordinate 904 of CAYZGM010000105.1, read as the reverse complement.
AGATAATCATTTCTGTTGGCACGCCGCATCTTTGGAGCAGATCTACGAGTTTTGGTCCGGTTTTATGCTCGGCAATATCTCGTGCCAAAAGCTCAAGTGCTTCTACACGGATGACCGCGCTTTTGCCTCCATCATCCAAGAGGAGTTCTGTTTTATCGTAGTGAGTCATCGTAATTTATGGTAATTGTTTGCAGATACTTTTCCTCTGCTGTATACTCAATGGTATCAAATGTGAGGTAAGAAATCAATGGCAAAAGTAGCTAAAAACGAGGATAAAATACCCGAACTACTCACTCTCAAAGAGGCGTGCGCTGTTTTGAAATGCCACCCGAACACGCTCCGGCAATGGGACGCAAAAGGCATCCTGCCGGCAATACGGATCGGGACAAAGCGCGTACGGCGATACAAGAAAGACGATATTTTGAAATTATTACAGCAAAGAAAATGACATAAACATTAGGAAATTAGGAATGGCCTAAACCTCGCAATTGGCTTGTGGGGCATGGCATCAAAAATCCACTGCGACATAGAGATGGACACCCGTCTCGCTATCATGTCGCAGTGGTTGCCCCCGAAAGGGGGTAGATGGTCAGCAATGACTGTCGGCGAGCAGGTGTCCTTTTCTATTGCCTGCTCGCTATAAATCCACTGCGACAATGCCAAAATTACAATTACACGCGACTGCTCGCCAAAAAGAGCAGATTTCGCAATCCGTTAGTAAAAAACCGAGATATAGCGATTGGTCCAAAGAGCAACTCATTGACGAGATTGCTCGGCTTCGCAAACGCAAAAAATATGGCCTCGTTTGGGAGCCAAAAGACGAGGATGTCGTTGAGCAATGCAAAACGGAATTGCCGGTGCTCAAGGAGATTGCAAACAGAGAAATCATCTCTCATACCGCCGC
>CAYZGM010000104.1:0-3355 GCA_964478015.1 uncultured Planctomycetia bacterium | reverse complement strand
AGTTAGGCAGCGGTCTGCAAAACCGCGTACACCGGTGCGACTCCGGTTCGCGCCTCGATTTCGATGAAAAAGGCCCATCTGCGGCGGCACCGCGTGTCGCAGGCTTGTGCGGCGTATCTACCGATACGCCTCCGCGCCTGCTCGCGCGCTCCTTGCATCTGGACCTTTTTGATCGAAATCGAAAAGATAAGATTGGCCGGGGTGGCGGAACTGGTTTACGCATGGGACTTAAAATCCCACGTCCTTCGGGGCATGAGAGTTCGAATCTCTCCCCCGGCACAGATTTAAATGGAAAAGTACACGATATACGTTCTAAAAAGCCAGAAGAATGGTAAACAGTACGTTGGGTTTACCTCAAAAGGTTTGAAAACGCGGATCGATTGGCATCGGTGGGGTCTGACCGCGTGGACAAAACATAATGGACCGTTTGAGTTGCTGTACTTTGAAGAAAGAGATTCAAAAGTAGAGGCTTTGCGCCGGGAGAAATATTTTAAGACAGGGCAAGGTCGTAGGATGATAGAAAATTTGAAGAACAGGGTGCGTAGCTCAGTTCCCGCCACAATGCGTGGCGGGCGCGCCATGGTTTGTGGCGCGGGTTAGAGCGCTTCCTTGACATGCCCGTCACAAATCGTTGGCGGGTCCGTCCAAAGAGCGCGCCGACGATTTGTGGACGGGTCCGCCGCGCTCTTTGGCGGAGAAAAGGTCACGAGCTCTTTAAATATTTGGGTGTGTAGCTCAGTTGGTTAGAGCGCTTCCTTGACATGGAAGAGGCCAGAGGTTCGAGTCCTCTCATACCCACCATTTTTGGACTGCACAGCGCAGGGCGCCGAGTCCCGGCTAGCACTGTTGGATTCGAACGAAAGAAAACAGGATATAGAAATGATTATTAGAACTTTGCATAAAGGTCGACTTATATATTGCTCAGAAGGTCGGTATTCATATGTATCAATATGATAGCTCGATAGTGTTATGGCAAAAATAGCAGCAGAGCAATACACCGACCTCGATAAACTTCGTCATAGCTGCGCGCATGTGTTGGCGCAGGCGGTGAAGCGGAAGTACCCGCATGCCAAGCTAGGCTTCGGGCCTCCGGTGGAGGAGGGATTTTTTTATGACATTTATTTGCCCGAGCCGCTTGCGGACGCGGAATTGGAAGCCATCGAGAAAGAAATGCAGAAAGTGGTGGAGGCCAACTACCCTTTTGAGAAAAAAAGTGTAACCCCGAGCGAGGCAAGGGAAATTTTTAAAAAAAAGAACGAAACATTCAAACTCGAAACGATTGACCAGCTGGAGGGCGCCGAGGATATTTCCATTGTCACCGACGGCGATTTCACGGATCTTTGCAAATACCCACACGCGCATTCTACGGGACTGATCAAGGCTTTCAAGCTGACCAGTGTTTCAGGTGCCTATTGGAAAGGCAATGAGAACGGTCCCGTGATGCAGCGGGTCTACGGCACGGCGTTCGCATCGAAAAAGGAACTGGATGAATTTTTGCGCCTGCGTGAGGAAGCCAAAAAACGCGACCACCGCAAGATCGGCAAAGAGCTCGATTTCTTTTCCATCCAGGAGGACGGCGGGCCTGGCCTTATTTTTTACCATCCAAAAGGAGCGCTTCTGCGCCACTTGATCGAGGAGTTTGTCAAAGACGAGCATTTGAAGCGCGGCTATCAATTTGTGATCGGCCCGCAGATACTCAAAAGCGACGTCTGGATGCGCTCGGGGCATTATTCCTATTACAAAGAGAACATGTTCATCTTCCAGACCGAAGATAAAAAAGAATACGCGTTGAAGCCAATGAATTGTCCGGGCCACATGCTTATCTACACCACCAAAGGCCGCAGTTATCGCGACCTGCCTTTGCGATTTTTTGAAATGGGCAATGTTTGCCGCAATGAAAAATCCGGGGTATTGCATGGGCTTTTACGCGTGCGTAATTTCACGCAGGACGATGCGCATATTTTCTGTGTGCCGGAAGCTCTTGAGAATGAGATCGCATCCGTCGTTGATTTTGTTTTTTATGTGTTGGACACGTTTGGGTTCACCAAGAGGGAGATTGAAATTTCGACGCGTCCCAAAGAATCCGTGGGCACGGACGAGAATTGGAAACTCGCCACCGCTGCTCTCAAGGATGCTTTGGAGAAGAAAAATATCGACTACAAGGTCTGCGAGGGCGAGGGTGCTTTTTACGGGCCGAAGATTGACATCAAAATCAAGGATGCGCTTGGACGTTCCTGGCAATGCAGCACGATCCAATGCGATTTCAATTTGCCTGAGAGGTTTGAGCTGGAATACACGGGCTCGGACGGTGGGAAGCATCGGCCTGTGATGTTGCATCGTGCGATCTTGGGAAGCGTGGAACGGTTCATGGGGACGCTTTTGGAACATTATGCAGGCGCGCTGCCCCTTTGGCTTTCGCCTGTCCAAGTTAGTATGATTCCGGTGTCCGAGGCGCACATGGGATACGCCGAAGAAGTGATGAGAGTATTGCGGGAATCAGGTCTGCGTGTAGAGATGCAGGAGTCCAATGAGACGCTAGGCTCGCGCATCCGCAAGGCGCAGAATGAAAAAGTGCCATACATGATTGTTCTAGGCGATAAAGAAATCCAAGCAAAAACCATTGCCGTGCGTTCACGCTCGAAAGGCGACCTTGGCGCCGTCACGATTCCCAATTTTTTGGAAAAGGTGAAGAAAGAAGTGGCAGAAAAACAAAGTAACTTATAATCGAAGTCGGTAGTCGGAAGTAAGAATCAGGCATCTTGCTAAAAACCTGCCTAATTCTTACTTCCGAATTCCGGCTACTTTTAAACCAGGAGGTTATTCATTTCTAAGAGTACAACACGCATCAACGAGGGTATTCGAGTTGCACAGGTAAGGCTGGTGGATCAAAATGGGAATCAAGTCGGGGTTGTGGCCATTGACCAGGCGCTCCGCATGTCGCGGGAAGCCGAGCTCGACCTCGTGGAAGTGGCCGGTCAGGCATCGCCGCCGGTTTGCCGGATCATCGATTACAGCAAGTTCAAGTATGATCAGGCCAAAAAGGAAAAAGAAGCGCGAAGAAAACAGAAAGTCATTCACCTTAAGGAGATCAAGTTTCACCCTTTCATTGAGGAGAACGACTACCAGGTAAAATTTCATCAGCTGGAGCGTTTTCTGAAGCAGGGGGACAAGGCAAAGATCACGATGCAGTTCCGCGGTCGTGAGTTAAACTATGTGTCGACCGGCCGCAAGTTGTTGGAGCGTCTGGCAAACGAGATCGCCGCGTTGGGGGAGGTGGAAAAGGCCCCTTACATGGAGGGCAAGATGATCACGATGATCATCATGCCAAAGTGAATAAGCACCGGACTTGCGACGC
>CAYZGM010000103.1:0-3411 GCA_964478015.1 uncultured Planctomycetia bacterium | reverse complement strand
ACCCCCGACATGGACGACGCGTTCATGTTTTACGCGATCGCCCAGGGCAAGATCCCGCTGGATGGGCTGCGCATCGAGCACGTGATCCAGGACATCCAGACGCTCAACCAGCGCGCCGCCACGGGTGAGCTGGACGTCACGGCGATCTCGGCAGCCGCCTATCCCTCCATCGCCAAGGACTACTGGATCTTATCGGTCGGCTCGAGCATCGGCCAGAATTACGGGCCGCTGGTCGTCGCGGTGCATGGCATGAACCCGGAGGAGCTCACCGGGAAACGGATCGCCGTGCCCGGATTGCAGACCACGGCGTACCTGCTCTTGCGCTTAGCCGTGCCGGAGTTTGAGCCGGTCCAGATGCGCTTCGAGGTGATTCCGGAGGCGGTCCTGCGCGGAGAGGTCGACGCGGGGCTGCTCATCCACGAGCGGCAACTGACCTACCACGATCAAGGGTTGCTGCCGATCCTGGACTTCGGGATGTGGTGGCACAAAACGGTGGGGCTGCCGCTGCCGCTGGGGCTGAATGCCGTCAAGCGCGCCCTGGGCAAGCCGCTGGCCATGCAGTTGGCGCAGATCCTCCGGGACAGCATCCTCTACGCCATGGCCCACCAGGATGACGCGCTCGCCGATGCGCTGCAGTTCGGCCGCGGCATCGACATGACGCGCGCGCGGCAGTTCGTGAGCATGTACGTCAACGAAGAAACGCTGTCGCTCTCCCGCCACAGCCATCAGGCCCTGCGCGAGCTCTACCAACGCGCGCATGCGGCAGGGCTCATTCCCGGCGTGCCCCGCATCACGTTGATCCGTCCTCCCCGCTAACCGTGCGCATGCTTTTTGAGCGCTTCCCACAAGAAAAGCAAACCAAGAAACCCCATTGACAAAACGATTACCTAGATGTATGTCTACTATCAATGAAAACATCTATAAGTGATTCAATAAAGATGGAACACGAAAACAAACATTTCACCGTCGTTTCGATGTTTTCTGGTTGTGGCGGAATGGATCTTGGCTTTATGGGCGGTTTCGAAGTCTTCGGTCGCAAATACAAGCGTTTGTCTTTTGACATAATTTGGGCAAATGACCTCAATGACGCCGCTTGCAAAACTTACAGGTCTAACCTTAAGCATTCCATTCAATGCGGTGACATTTGGAACGTCATCGACTCAATGCCAAAAACCACAGATGTTCTAACCGGCGGGTTTCCTTGCCAGGATATTTCTGTAAACGGCAAGCGACTTGGCGTGAATGGCGCTCGAAGCGGACTTTACAAAGCCATGGTTGAGGCAATCCGTAAGCTACAGCCAAAGGTCTTCGTTGCGGAGAATGTAAAAGGCCTGCTCATGGAGTACAACAAGGAATCTCTGCGCCAAATTCTGTCAGATTTTGAAGAGCTTGGGTATAAGGTGCACTATCAAATTTACAAGGCTGCTGATTTCGGAGTGCCGCAAACTAGAGAGCGAGTTTTTTTCGTAGGAACCGCAAAAGGGGTAAAACCATTCGCGCCTCCCGAGCCATCGGTAAAAAAATGGATGACGGCCAAAGAGGCACTTGCGGATCTAGAGCGAATCGAGAGATCGCCTGAAATTAACCATATATGGAGTCTTGCTAATACCAGCCCAGAACAAGGAAATCGACGTCTTATCTCCCATCGACCTGCATATACTATTAGAGCTGAATGCCACGGAAATATTCAATTTCACTACTGCCTCCCCAGGCGAATTTCTATGAGAGAAGCAGCTAGAATTCAATCTTTCCCTGACAGCTTTGTTTTTGAGGCGGGGTTAAGGGAGATTGAGAGACAGGTGGGAAATGCGGTGCCGCCAGTCTTGGCCTGGCATGTTGGCCAAGCTGTATTGAAATGCCTTACCGACGCCTCCCCAGAAAAAACTTTCGAGAAGGCATCCAACTCACTGCGAGCGCGTCAGCTCGTTTAAGCCATTCTTGAATCCTTCTTTCCGGCGGAATTGATGCTTTCCAATACTCTACAAATAAAGCGTCCTCTAATTTCTTTGCCGCTTCCAGCATCTCACTTTCGATATCTTTAAGCGCTCGCTCAATATAGCGACCGCCTCGCTGCGGGCCAGCCACGCTGCCCGCAGAAAACAGGTCCCGAGCTTGCGGACAAAGCACGCCGTGATATGTCAGCAAATACATAGCCGCGTCTTCATACTTTCGCTTCGAACGCGGCGGCTTCACCACTTGCGGGCATAACAGCGCCGCTTCCGCTCTAAGCTTCCGCTTCTCTTCTTGCGGCAGGTGCATATACAAACGAACCTGGAGCGGGAGAGTGTGCGCTGGTTCCGGCTGATCCTCCAGCCACCAAAGGCGCTCCCCATCCTTTAATCGGCCACGAGCGTATGCGCGAATATGCTGCATGCGATCCTTAATAGGAAGATTTGAAAAGTGTTGGTACGAAATCCCCATTTTCCCAAATAGCGAGGCTTTTGCGCCAATCTCTACCTCGAACCGAGGCACATGAGATGTCCTAACATGGATCACGCATTCCTCGTACCGGCCCCATCTTACTTCGGGCTTGCCACCCATTTTTCCAAAGATGACATAAATGTGGCGCACGCCTGGATCTCGGGTGCCTTCAAAAACGCTATTTGCGACGCTTCTCCATGTATCGTTCGTGGTGAACTTAACCTCAATTCCATATTCCTTCAGGACGATGTCAGGAAAGACGTAAGGATGCGGATCAAAATTAACCGCAAGACCATACTTCTCCACTAATCCTTTGAGGATTTCTCTGACGCGAGTCTCAAAGGTCGCCGATTTGTCGAACTTAACCCTGCTGCATTCAGCCGTGAGCGAATTGCAAAGATCATCAAGCAATCGCTCAAAGTCAGCGAGATTTAGGCTTTGGGTAGCCATGCGGATTTGGGTTCTGTGGCCAGCAACCGCCTCAACCTAACAGCAACCTGACGCGGGTCCGCAAGCGCATGTTCCCATATTCGATATACTCGCCAGCCATGCCGGCGTAGCAGAGCTCTCACTTCCTGGTCTCTCTTTTTATTGCGAGCAATTTTTGGATTCCAATATCGCAGGCTCGTTTTCGGCATCCTGCAATGGCCTTTGCAGCCATGCCAGAAGCATCCATCAACGAATATTGTAAGTCGCTCTCGCTGAAAGAGAAAATCGGGCCTCCCAGGGAGCGATTGGTGCCGCCTCCAGCCAGTGATCCTATACTTACGCAGGATTGCCGCTAGCTTAAGCTCCGTATTTTTATTGCCTCTCGATCGGATAGCCGCCATAACTCTCGACCGAGTCCGATCGAATTTGCGCGGCATTGGCATTTAGCGAAGCTATATAAAAATAGGCTTTGTGACTATAGCTTATCAGGAAACCCGTAGTTCTTCCGCCGGAACACGTCCGTGCGGACGTTGGCGATCCGATCCAAAAACAGCTTGCCGG
>CAYZGM010000102.1:0-3445 GCA_964478015.1 uncultured Planctomycetia bacterium | reverse complement strand
CGTGGCAGCTTTGAGCGTTCTGGCAGTCTTGTGCCGGGAACCGCTGATCTCAGTCATCGGCTGCCCGACGACCTATGGACTCTCCTATGTGGTTTTTATTGCGGGCGCCTGGCTGGCGCGCGCTCCCCACTACATGGGGATCCTGGCGAGATATGCCGTGCAATTTTTCCTCAGAAAATTACTCTCCTGACAGGTACTGAAACGCGGGCAGGTTAGACAGACCTATTGACTTGTTGTGGCCTCTCCCTTTCTATGGACTTAAATTTCTTGTATATTTGAGAAGCATGGTGAGATTTTCACGATATATGGAAGGAATGGATATGTCGGGGCTGACATTTATCAGCCCCGACAATAATCAGAACGGTTTAACATCCATTTGGGCAGATAATTTGGAATCTGCAAAATCACAGAATACTTGATTTTCTTTTGCCATTTTTTTGAGGCTCACCAAGAGAAGATCCAGAAGAAGATGTCCCAACAAGTCGGTAAATTCTTCCAGCTTTTTTTCCAGCAATTCATCTTCGTAGATATTCATATTTTCCCCTTTTCGTCATAATATTTCAGTTGCCGAAAGACGTACATGCTCTGCCGTAACACTTGTTGATTCGCTTTTGGCAGCGGCGATAATGGCGCCTCGGGCCAAATGATTTGCTTTGCGGAAGAGCCCTCCCGAACCCTGGTGAATGGCGGTGACGGCAGCATCTTCAAAGAGCATCCGTTGCACTCCGGCGATTGCAAGATGATGCCGCAGGTAGTCATCCATGGTTTTCAGATCGATTCCTTTGAGGTGACTTTTGGCAATCACCCGAGAAGCCAGGGGAAGAGAGTTTCGGTATTGAAGGTTGTCGACAAGGTTGATCTGACCGGAGAGGATGATGGGTAGAAAGGGTTTTGAATCCTGCTCGAACTGGGTCAGGGTGTGGAGTTCCGCGAAGACCTCCAGTCGCAATAGAGACGCTTCGTCGATCATCATGGCGATTTTCATCTTTTTACTTGTTATCTCCAATATTTCTCGTTTGATCAACTGGGTCATCACCGCCTTGGAAGCGCTTTTTATATCGATTCCCAACTCGGAAAGGATCTGCCGGTAGAGCTCTAAAATGGACCCCGATGTGGCGGTGATGTAGATGATTTTATATTCGGAGGGATGGAAGCCGCCGATGACATAGCGAAGCGCTGTCGATTTGCCGCTGCCTATTTCGCCGGTGATCAGGGCCAGAGCCCCCAGGCGGATGGCGTACTGGACGCGATCCTGCACAGCCGAAAGGGATGGCGTTACCATAATATCCTTGCGTTTAATGTCGATGCTGAAGGGTTCACTTTGCAAAGCGAAAAACTGCCGATAACTTTTGTCCATCATGATTTCTCCCATAGTTGTCCGGTTTCACAAGCGCCTTCTCCGGAAAGTTCAATTTGACTGTTCTTGTCTCTTTTTACCCGACTATTGACGTGCAAATCCACCTGGCGCAAAAGGCCCCATGATTTTTCCTGATAGCGAATCTCCACCTGTTCCGGACTTTCTTCGTGGTATAGTATCTCCACTTTTTTCCCGATTAGCGCCACCGGGGCCTCGAAAAGGCGCCTCTCCACAACCACCGAACGATCCTTGTTGACCCGGCGCTGTATCCTTTTGCGGAAATAGTCCATAAGATTCTCAGGCGCCGATCTCAGGCATTCCATCCTGGCTGTGAAACGTTTAAACGGGGTTTGTCCGGTTGCGCTGTGGGAGCGCACATGGTAATCCCCGGATAGCCACAAATCAAAGGCCTCATTGATCTCTTTGAGCGTATCGCCTTTAAAACACGGGAGGAACTGCGTCCGGACGGTTTTATTAAATCTTTCGATTTTTCCTTTTCCCTGCGGCGTGTAGGGTCTTGCATGTATAAGGGCTATGCCCAGGGCCGCCGCGGTATATTCCAACTGACGGGAGCGGAATGCCGACCCGTTATCGGTGTATAACTTCCGGGGCAATCCTCTCTTCAGCAAAGCTTGGCGAAATGCATCCATGAAACAACTCAATCCCTCAGAGAAGTAAAACTGCCCGTGAGGGATAAGGCGAGAGTGGTCGTCAATAAAAGCGATCATATAGCTCTTGCGCTTTTTGCCGTCGGACATCAGCAGCGGGCCATGCATGGCATCGCATTGCCACAGGTCATTGGGCAATTCCGCTTCAAACTTGCGCCGGTCAACAGGGCTATTCTCCCTGATCATCAGGTTGTGACTATGGAGAAAACGGTAAACTGTAGAGGGGTTTAAAGAGATTCCGGCGGGAACAAGCTTTTGATCGTGCATGATGTTTATGAGTGCGGGAACCGTCAATCCCGGCATTTTCTGCCTGCATTCCACAAGGGCCAGACTCGTTTCCCCATCGAAAGCCCGTGTTTTCCCCTGATCGTTTCTTTGCTGAGGATAGAGGGATTCAAGCTTGCCGCCGCTTTCCGTGTATTGATGCAACCACCTTAAAATCGTGCTGCGGCCGATACTGCTCCGACTTGAGAACGGGATATCCCATCTACGCTCGCACTTCCGCCGTAAAAACTCTTCCTGCTCGCCATGATCCAGCCGGACGGCATCTAAAAACTCATGAATGATGCCAAATCGGAAAACCGCCACCCGTTGCTTCTGCTCTTCTGTCATCAAAATAACCTCCTTTTTGTGTTTTCTGAGGCTCTATGACAAAATCAGCATCCCGGCAATGACACCCTTCGGTAGGGGGCCTGTCCGGTAAAGATATTTACGTTTTAAATGAGCGGCTCACCGGAACCATCCCTTGGGAAACCAATATCTCAAAACCTTCCACCAACCGATTCAGCCACCCTAAACCCAGGTGCGCCGTAACCTGGTGTGTCAATGACCGAAGCCAATGCCGCTGGCGGTTGGCGCCCAAATCCTTTAACCATGGACCGTTTCCTGCTCTGGACGCTACGCTGGATTTAATCTTCTCAACAGTCACAGAAAACCTCGAAAAATACCCAGCCGGTTTCATCCGTATAACACAGCCACAGCATGGACACCGGTAACGCTTCAAGTACAAACCCGCCTTCAAGCTCTCAAAAAAAGCCCATGCAAAACCATGGCCCCATATACGAACACCCGAACACCGGGGACATCGATCCGGTCTCGGCCAATCATATCCTCTGCCCCTGTCGCTTGCATTTATCTCCTTGACATCACTGTTTACTTCCAATATCATCCTTTGCACCTCGTTGGTGAACTTCATAGTTCACCGGGATCAAAGGGCGGTGGCACTGCCAAGTACAACACCGCCCTCACTAAAATAAAAAGGCCTCTCTCCCGAGAGGCCCATCTATTCCGATGATCCGCTACTTCTTGTCAATCTATTCTGAAAATTTCATGCCCCGTCTACCTAAGATAATTTAAAGATCTACAAGGGGACGAACTCGCCGGTTACCTGGTCAAGCTTGCCGATACAATTTCGTTTATT
>CAYZGM010000101.1:0-3468 GCA_964478015.1 uncultured Planctomycetia bacterium | reverse complement strand
CGTCCTCTTCTCATTCGAAAATGTTCCGCCTGCTCATACGCTCCTAACCGGTCGCATTTGGCTGCATCTGGAACGCTGCTACGAAGAGAGCTTTGAAAAGCGGCACTTAGTTCTTCCGCCAATGAGGCGTGCCCAAGGGCCTTGGCTAGCCCGATCATCAAAGGGCCATTTTTTTCTATCGCTTCCTTGTAGCGGGCGCCCCTCCGGAAAACCATTTGAAGATCAAGATAGTCTTCCAATTCATTTGAAAGCCCGATAAGCAGGACATCTCGCTCCCTGCGTGATAGCGTCGCGCAGCTCTCCAGCGTCGCTTTTAAGAAATCCATTTCGTGGAATTTAAGCTTCATGTAATCTGCGATAAGCCCATCCACTTGCTCCCCAAACTGATTGCGGATCTCTTTCTGATGGGCCTCAGTCATACCGCCCGCTTTCCCGTCACGGAAAATGCCAAACATGTAAACCGCGTGAAGCAGCGCCGCCAGGACTGTATCGACAGACGCACCATGCTCCATCGCGATGCTCGCGGTCCTGGTTAGATGGCAAATAAAAGGGGTGTCTTGGGCTCGATAAAAACCGTCCAACAGGCGCAGCGCCGCTTCCTGAGCGCGTCGAAGTCGAACCAGGGAGGCCTCATCATAATTCTTTCGAACGGCTTGCAGGACAAGCTGGGGATAGGTTAAGGCGTAGCTTTGGCGAGCCATGAAGTGTTCAGGAACGGTTGAAACCAAGCATCTTGTTTTTGAAACCCCTCCAAAACATCATGGAATTCGAAAAAAAATCCTTGGCATTAAAATAAAACCGGTCGATGCCTATCGAGATTTTTGAGGGATAAAGCTGCGTACAAAATCCCACGCGGTGGTTCAGCATGATCATGTAACTTCTCATGTTGCTTTTCGAAAACATGTCTATCCCCCATTTTTTTTCAAGATAATCAAATCCTTCCATAACGGCTTTCACATCCCACTTCCATCGATAGAGCGGAATGTCCTCAAGGCGGTCCTGGAGACGCGGATAATGCAGGTAAACGAGAGATTTGGGCTCGAGAATCACTTTCTTCCCCGCCTTTTGAAGCGTGAGACCGGAGTCCATGTCGTGTCCCTCGCGGATATTTTCGTCATAGATCCCGAGCTCTAGCGCCGTCTCCACTTCCACGAAATGGCAATGCACTTCCGCATAGTCGATTTCATGTCTTGGAATATTCGTCTGTCCTGTGTGGGGTAGATTTGCATAGTGCAGTTCCGCAATGCCGTGTTTTTTCTCACGCGTTTGGGTGATATACAAAGAATTTCCGGCCGTGTGAATCAAACTTTGACGATCGAGGACAATTGGAGTCACCAAACCCGCGCCGGTTTGACGATAGCATTCCACGAGCGGCTCAAACCACCCCGGTCTCACGAACACATCGCTGTCCAGGCAGGCTGCGAAGCGCGTGCGTGACTCTCGCAGGCCGATATTGCGCAGCTGGCCGTTGGTCATAAAACCTTCTTTAAAAATGAACCGGACCCTGTCCTGATAGACTTTCTTTAAACGCTCTTGGATCGATAGAGGCGCACCCGCCGCAAGACAGATCACATCCATCGGGGATCGGGTGTGAGCAAAAATATTGTGAAGCGCGTTCTCAAGCCTGGTAAAAGTATCGCGCGGAGCCACAATAACCGTATAACGATCATCACGTCTTTCTCTATTGATCATTCGACTGACTCCTAAGGTTGACCCTATCCCTGCTTATCCTATACGCGGCGGCATCTTTCGGTCAATCACTGAGGTTTCCCTAACTAATGGGCACACTGGAAGCTCCAGATCTGGTTGGTTGGACGAGGCATAGTTTTAACTATGCCGAGGAGGAGCAACGCCGCAGACGGCCAAAGATGGGCTTCCCCCGCATGGGCCGGCCCGCGTGCCCATTCATTAGTGAAACCTCAGTCACTCCCAAGAAAATCACGTGTCCTGCGTGATTGTTCTTGCTTGAATTGCCGCTGTCTTGCTGCAATCGCATTGAACGTGTCGTTCTTGAGTTTCGAGCGCTCCTGCAAACGCGTGTTTTGAAATTGCCGCATCGCTTCCGCTCGTCCCTCCGGATCCGAGGCGCTAAGCTGCCCGTTCAACGCATTCCTGTCATCCAGCGCTTTCTTGTCAAAATCCTCGATCGCTTTTTCAAACTTACTCTTGGATAACGTTGGAAGTGCTGCACGAAAATCCTTCTGCCTTTCAAGCATTGCCGCGTTAAAATCAGCCAGCCTCCGCATGTCCTCCTGCGAGGGCGGGTTTGGCAAGGAGCGAGTGAATGTCCTTCGATCCGCTTGCAGTCGTTGGTTGAACGCGAGTGTTGCCGCAGTTCTTGAATCTGTTTCGGCTAAAATACCTCTGTCAAAGTCGACCTTGTCTTGACGCTGCCGCGAAAAAAATGCGATTGTCTCTTCCTCGGTAGGTTTGCCAAAAGCTTGCGGGTTGTGGAATAAAATAAGCAGAAAAAATGAAAGAACAATTTTACGATCCAAGAAAAACGTTTTCATCCCGGTGGCTGTGCTCCCCGATAGGTCGTCTTGGGAACGGAGATATCCCGAACAATGACGCGGCCGATATAAGCGTCCGCTTTCCGGAACCCGAGCTTGGGGGCGACAAATGAGACGCACAGATCTGCCCGCACCGCTTCTCCCAAGGCTTTCCCGCTGTCCGCGTGCAAACCCGAGGGGATGTCGACGCTCACGATTTTCTTACCCGATTCGTTGAGCGTCCGAATTGCCGAGCGATAGGGATCCCCTACTTCTTTGTTTAGACCGATCCCAAATATTGCGTCCACAACGATGTCGGCGTTTTTGAGTGCATTGCCGAAAGCGGCTCGGCGCAGTTTCTTGCAGGAAACGCCAAGCCTACGAACAATCTTGAAATTTAAATTGGATTCAGGGGAAAATTTGGATGGAGTTCCGAAGTAAAATACGGAAACTTTCTTGCCGAGATTGTGCAGTTGCCTGACAATCGCATAGCCATCCCCACCGTTGTTGCCCGGCCCGCAAACAACGAGGAAACGCCCTGCACGCGGATAATGCCGGACGATTTCCTCCTTGCAGGCGATAGCCGCATTTTCCATGAGAAGAAGCGGTGGGATCCCGAATTTTTCCGTCGCGCGAGAATCCAACCGCCTCAGTCGGCGGGCAGACAGCGCTTTCACCGTTTAAAAATCCAGAACAGGAGCATCATGAAAACACTTACCAAGATGCAGGTTGTGACCGGAAAGTAGAATGAAAAATTATCCCTTTTAATGGAAATATCGCCGGGGAGTTTCCCGAGCCATGAGAGATGGCCCGAGGAGAAAAGAAACCCTGCAATAACCAGAGCGACACCAACCACAATCATTGTCTTGCCAAGGTCAGGATGCATGCCCACATTCTAACATATGTCCAAATACAGGGCGGCGGGTCCTACTATGAGAAGCGGTGTCCACCGTTTTCTTCGAACCATAGTTTTGCA
>CAYZGM010000100.1:0-3556 GCA_964478015.1 uncultured Planctomycetia bacterium | reverse complement strand
CCCTCTCAACCTTGACCACGTTCGTGCCCGGCCAGTATTCATCGAAAGTCTTGTACGAGCCGTCGGCTGAAACGACTTTCTGGAGACGGCCTATCTTGTTTCCGTAAAAATTGTCGTTATAGTAGTAGTTGATGCTTCCGTCTGCGAAACGACGCAACTTGAGATAGCCGCCGTCGAAATAATCTTCCGAAACGGCCTTAAATGCGTTGAGGATGCCGTATCCGGAATAAACATCGTATCCAACGTATTCCGGGCCCCACGCCGCTCCGTAATCGGTGGACGAATATTGGAACAGCCGTATTAAATCATCGAAGTTCATCAATGGGTTCACGGAAAGCGCCAACGCGACGGCTCCGGAAACGACCGCCGTCGACATGGAGGTGCCCGTTCCATATCCGTAGGCGTTGTCGTAAAGAGTCGAGAGAACATCTTTGCCGGGTGCGACAAGATCCAGGCCGTTTCCGATATTTGAGAAATCGGAAACTAGGTTTGTCGGGCCAATTGAGCCGACCGTGATAACATTCGTAAACGCCGCTGGATAAAGATTGCTGATTAAGCCATAGTCGTTTCCGGCGGCAACGACGACGATCGCATTTCGCGCTCTTGCATAATCGATGGCAGCGATGAAGTCATTTTTTTGAGTCACTGAAAAAAAATCATAAGGAATTCCAAGGGACATATTGATGACATCGGCGCCAAGGTCGGCCGCGTATTTGATTCCGTCGATGATTTGGTAGAGGATCGCCGGCCAGAAACCGCCGCCCTGGGAATTGAGGACCTGCACCGGAATGATTTTTACTTCGGGGGCCATGCCGGCGATGCCGACGCCGTTGTTACGCAAGGCGCCGATGATGCCGGCGATGTGCGTGCCGTGGCCGTTTTGATCCTGGGCCAGATTGTCATTGCCGATGAAGTCCCAACCCCGGATATCATCGATGAAGCCGTTAAAGTCATCGTCGACGCCGGCCAGGCCGTTCAGCTCCGCTGAGTTCGTCCAAATATTTGAAGCCAAGTCCGGGTGATCGAGATCAACGCCTGTATCGAGAACCGCGACCGTGATTCCGGAGCCGCGCGTCAGCTCCCAAGCGTCGTCGGCATTGACCTGCTGGAGCCAGGCGAGGCCCCCATAATAGGTATCATTGGTCGGCGAAAACGTGCCAGCGATCTGGAGATCGTCCACGAAATGAACAAAATCAAAATTCTCATTCGCTATATCTATAACGTTTCGATTATTCGATTCAAGGGGTGCGACACCATCAATCGGGGTCGGCAGGGGGGTTGGAAGCGCCTGAAATGTCCCGATGTTTTGTGTGACCTTGCCGGTGGTCAGCGATTCCAAAGCCTGTTTCTGGGAGATCATGTCCAGCTTTTGCGCTTCCGCCGCTTGGAGGGATTCCGGCGATTGACCGGCAGGACGTTCCGCGTTTTCGGTATCTTGCAGAACCCGGTCGGGGGACAAAAGCGGATCCAGTGCCCAGACCGGTTGGGACAGAAGAAAGACAAAAAGGACGACGCATGCGGAAATACGGATTACAGGCAGCTGGCCAAACCCTTTTTTTGACAAGGGGACTCCTATGAAAGAGTCCTAATTGTATTTCAATGGATTCCAGATAGCAAGGGAGATAACAGGGGACTTCCTTTTAGTCATATCCGCAGGGGCAATAATAGCGTAAAGCAATTGGGTTGGCCTGCGCCGCTTTCAGCCCAAACTTTTCCGTGATGGGCTTCGACGATGGACCTTGCGATTGCCAGCCCCAGCCCATGCCCCTCCACGGAGGAGTCGAGACGTTCATAGCTTTCGAAGATTTTTTCGAGTTTGTCCTGCGGGATAGATTGACCGGTGTTGAACATTTCCAACTGGGCAAAACCATCGACTCCTGTCGTTTTTACGAGGATCTTGCCGCCGGGAGGAGTGTGTTTAATCGCATTATTCAAAAGATTATTGACCGCCCGGGTGATCAATAAGCGGTCCGCATTTATGGGCAGAACCAGCCGGGAAAGCAAGGCTTTTACGTCGATGTTTTTTGCTTGGGAGACCGCGCTAAACTCGCGTAATTGTTCTTCAACAATCTCGCGTATGTCAAAACTGCTGAGGGTTAGTTCGGATGATCTTTCATTGCCCAGCGTGTAGGTTTCGATCAAACCCATCAGGATCGAAGCCATGCGGTCGGCGACATCCATGCACAATTTTGCGGTCTCCGCCTGTTTCGGAGTCGGAGGGTCAGGGATGCCGGCCTTTAGATTGGACACATTCGCCTTGATGATTGAAAGCGGACTTTTGAGGTCGTGTGCCAAGGCGGCGGCCAAAGTAGAGCGCTGTTCCTCCAACCGTTTAGTCCGAGTGGCGTACGCCAGAATTTTATGGATGATGCTCGTGACCGCCCTGTAACCCACCACATACCCAAGGATCAAAATCAAGTTTGAAAATAAAAGGACCGGCACAAGTTCCGGCAACAGGGGTGTTTTTCCAAATACGATATAAAAACAGGAGAGAAGCGGGATAATGCTGACGAGCAGGAAAACAAAATGAAGCCGTTGGTAGGGATTCTTCAGCTCCCTCAGCAATACCTTTAATTCAAGATCGCTCTGGCTCATTGCCCACAGACTACCTCAACAATTTTGAGTCGTCCATAGAAGAATTCCATCCGGTTCTTTCCGATAGAGAAGCAAGACTTACTCCTTGCGATTGGCAAAAAATAGGGCTATAACTAGAGGCGCCTTAAGAAAACTGGTTCAAAAACACGATGCTGCCCAAAAAACAAAAAAAGAAAAAACGCCTCATCGCCATCTGTTATGACTTCGACGGAACGCTGTCTCCTCGGAATATGCAGGAAGACACGATATTCAAGGAATATAAAATTAAGCCGGAATCATTTTGGCGCGAGGTTAGCCGCAGCACCAAGGATGAGGAATACGACAAAGCGCTCTGTTATCTCAACAAGTTGATATTTGATTCGAGATTCCAAAAGAAACCTCTCACCAAAAACCGTCTTGGCATGTTTGCCAAGAAACTTCAGTACTGTCCGGGGGTTGCGGGTTATCTGCCCCGCATTAATCGCTACGTGGAAAATGAGGCAGCATCCCACGGGCTGAATGTGAAAGTGGAACATTACATTATTTCATCGGGAATGAAATCGATCCTGGACAAAATGAGCATCCGAAAATATTTTAAAGCAGTCTACGCTTGTGAATACGAATACGGCAAGGACAAAGCGCCGATGGGGGTCAAATCCGTTGTGAACGATGCAATGAAGACGCAGTGTCTTTTCAGGATCAGCAAAGGAAAAATTGGACTGCACGAAAATGTGAATGAGCGGATTAAAAAGGGAGCCTTTAGGATTCCATTTTCTCAGATGATCTACATCGGTGATGGGGACACAGACATCCCATCCATGACGGTCGCGAGAAAGTATGGCGGCCATGCCATTGCCGTTTACCCGCCTGGCCAGAAAGCAAAAAAAAGGACCATGGGGATCTTTCACGATGGGAGGGCCGCTTATGTGGCAGCAGCGGATTACAGCCGGGGGTCGAAACTTGAGCAAATTCTTAAGACGAT
>CAYZGM010000099.1:0-3663 GCA_964478015.1 uncultured Planctomycetia bacterium | reverse complement strand
TAAAGTCATTTTAACTTCTCCAAAATATCATCCACTTTCTTTTCCGTCAGATCCCCATGATAGGCGTCATCCACCTGCATCATGGGCGCGGCCTCGCAATTGCAAAGGCATTCTGCTTCTTCGAGGGAAAATTTCCCGTCCTTTGTTGTTTCATGATGATCCACTCCCAATTTCTTCTTTAAATACCCTAAAATTTTATCGCCTCCTTGAAGCACGCAACTTGTCGAGGCGCAATAACGAATATGATGGCGGCCCACCGGCTTCTGATGATACATCGAGTAAAAAGTCACGACTTCCCGCACGTGGACGACCGGAACGTCGGTCCATTTTGAAACCCAGGCTTCCACCGCCGGCGAAACAAATCCGACCTTGTCCTGCGCCAAATGCAGCAGCGTCAGCGTCGCGGCGCGTTTCTGATCGTACTTGGCCAGAATCCTCTGCGCCTCTGAATCCAGTTGCGTTAAATCAAAATTTTTCATATTTTCCCACAAACGTTGACATGCAAGCAGGGCGCTTATCGGATGCCACCATCTCTTCCGCCCCAACATCAAAACACTATGCCGCCTTCGAACGGGTGACACGCGGCGGGGCTGCCAAGCGGCAGGACCCGTTCGTAGAGCTACCTGTCTAATTCTCCGCCAATCATATTCACCGATCCGAATGTTGGAATGATGTCCGCCATCTGATCGCCTATCAAAAGTTTCGGGAGCGCCGCCACAATCGGAAAACACGGGGGCCGCACACGCACACGGTAGGGCCGGTCGGTGCCATCGCTGACCACGTAGAAACCGAGCTCGCCATTGGCGCCCTCGACAGCAAAGTAAGCCTCCCCTTTCGGAGGCTTAAGACCGTGACCATGCATCACAAGCTTGAAATGGTTCATCAGCCCCTCGATATTTCCGTAAGCGTCTTCCTTGGCCGGAAGCGACACGCGCCTGTTGTCAGAATACACGGCTCGATGCCCCGCGCCGCTTGAACCCTGCAGAGTCGGATCCGCCTCCACCACATTCGCCTGGAAATTCTCGGTGCGGCCCATCTTGGCCTCATCCACCATCGTCGCGGCCGCAATCGTCCTGCCCTGCAGATCCGCCGCATTCACCGCGCCTTTGGGCATTTGTTTGAACGCCTGCTCGATCATGCGCATGCTCTGCTCCATCTCTTCCATCCGAACGTAATATCGATCCAAATTATCTCCCGCATCTCCGACCGGCACATCGAACTGGAGACGGTCATAAATAAGATACGGCTGGTCCTTACGCACATCATAGTCCGCGCCGGTGGATCGTAAAAAAGGTCCCGTAATGCCATAGGCAAGCGCATCTGCCTTGGAGATAACCCCGACACCTTTCATGCGGTCAACGAAGATTCTGTTCTTGTTCAACAGTCCCTCAACTTCTTTCAGCACCTTCCTGACTTCAGTTAAAAATTTGAACGTTTTTTCTTCGAAGCCCTCCGGCAGGTCCGCTTTTAACCCTCCGACGCGGGCATAGGAAATCGTCAAACGGGCACCGGTGACGTCCTCAATAAGTTCATAAAGCATTTCGCGAGCCTTGATCATGTAAAGAAAAACAGTGAAAGCGCCCAGCTCCATGGCAGAGGCGCCGACGCAGGTGAGGTGGTCCGTGATGCGGGAGATCTCGCTCATGATGACGCGGATATATTGGCAGCGCTCGGTCGTCGTGATCCCGAGCAGTTTTTCCACGGCTAGGCAATATCCGATATTGTTAATCAGCGGTGAGACATAATTGAGCCGGTCGGTGTAAGGGATGGCGTTGTTATAGGGCCCCTGTTCGCACATCTTCTCGAAAGCCCTGTGCAAGTACCCGATCTCGACATCCGCTCCGACGATGGTCTCGCCGTCTAGCTCTGTGACGATGCGCACGATGCCGTGCATGGCCGGATGAGCGGGGCCAACATTGAGGAGCATCGATCGCGTTTCCGATGCTTGCTGATTCGATTGTAACGGCTTTCCCATGAGTAAATAATTTGTGGAGTCGTTGAGACGTTAAGTCGTTGAGACGATAATTCACAATCAGCTCAACAACTCAACGACTCAACGGTTCAACAATTCTGCAAACCTTTCTCTAATTTTTCTCGCTGGGACGGTTGACTAGTCTCAGGATCGCATCCTTAACATTTTGATCATTCGTCAGCGACATCGCCTTGACGTAGTATTCCGAGGCTTTTTCCAATTGCCCCGTATCCTCGTAGGCCAATGCCAGGCTCAGACACGCTTTATAGAATTTCGGGTCGAGCCTGAAACTTTTCTCAAAATACTCGATCGCCTTTGCCGGCTCGCCCTGTTTCGAAGTCGCCGAACCCAAATCATACCACGCGACCGCATCTGACGAGTCTATCCTCACCGCTTTTTCAAAATGCGGCATTGCCTTGTCCAACTGCCCCTTTTCCTCGTAAATATAACCGAGATTGGAATGGGAAAACAGGTTCATCGGATCGATCCTGATCACATTCTCGTAGGCCTTGACCGACTCCTCAAAACTTCCCTGTCTACCATAAAGATTTCCGAGCGTCAATTGTATGTCGGTATTGTTGGGTTCCAGCGCCGCACCCTCTCGATAGGCCTTGATCGCCTCCGGGGCGTTCGCCGAACCCTCCTGGGCCAACCCCAGCGCAAGGAAGCCGCTGGCTTTGGAGGGATCCGCTTTTACCGCTTTCCGGGCATAACTTAACGCATTCGGAAAATCTTTTTTCTCGGCGTAGGCAAGCGACAGGTCTGTGCAAATCTCCTGCCGCCCCGGCTTCAGGCTTTCCGCTTTCTTAAATTTTTCGATCGCCTTGTCCCAGTCCCCCTGCTGTCCGTAAGTAATGCCCTGGGTAAAATGCGTTTCCCATTCGGCCCCGGGGGACGGCTTTTGCTTGTCGGCTGCAAGAGCAGGATTAGAGACCAGGAACCAGGAAATAGAAATTAGGAAAACCATCGTCGCTGTTCTGAGGACGTTAAATGCGTCCGAAGAATCTATGTGCGCGTAAAGATCTTTCGGCTTCGCCTCAGGATGACGCATTTCTAGTCCCTAATTCTCTCAATTTACAGGTCCAATCAGCGGTTGCCGTTTATTGTATGCATAATCCTTTCGAAGCGCGTGACCCTGAAATTCCTCGTACATCAGGATGCGCTTGAGATTGGGATGCCCTTTGAACGAGACCCCGAACATGTCCCAAACCTCCCTCTCATACCAATTGGCCGCCGGCCACACAGACACGACAGAATCAACATTTGCATCCTTTTCCGGCACGGCGACCTTCACAAAAAGGCGCTGATTTTTTGAAGTAGAAAAAAGATTGTAAACAACCTCGAAGCGTTGGGATTTTTCCGCCCAATGAAGATAATCCACCGCAAAAAGGTCCATGAGAATATCGAATCCAAACTCCGCGTCTGACTTTAGGGTCTTTAGGACCTGCCTGAGCGATTCGCGCTTCACGTAAACCGCCGCATCCCCTCCTTGGTCAAGAACCTCAAGGACATCGCTCGGGAATTTCGTTTTGACTTGCTCGGCCAGATTCATGATCCCATGTCATTCCCGCCGCCGATCGCGGTCGGGGGTAAACTCCGGCGGGAAAGCGTCATTCCCGCGCCCGCCCGAGGCGGGTCCCCGCCTCCGCGGGGATGACATCTGCCCACGGGGATGACATTTAAACCTCCTG
>CAYZGM010000098.1:0-3740 GCA_964478015.1 uncultured Planctomycetia bacterium | reverse complement strand
CCGATGAAGCTAACTATTTTATTTTTTAATAAATTAAAAACATGGAATATAAACCCTATCTTGTCATAGCCCGCAAATACCGGCCCCAAACGTTTGACGACGTCGCGGGACAGGAGCCGATTTCGACGACGCTCAAGAACGCCATCACGCTCAAAAAGATCGGGCACGCCTATCTTTTCACAGGTCCCCGCGGTGTTGGCAAGACGTCCATGGCGCGAATCTTTGCGAAAGCGTTGAATTGTGCGGACGGTCCAACGATCACGCCCTGCGGAAAATGTATCTCCTGCAATGAAATCGAGAATTCCCGTGCGCTGGATGTCCTGGAGGTGGATGGCGCGTCCAATCGCGGCATTGATGAAATCCGAACTCTCCGTGAAAATGTCCGGTTCGCGCCCGCAGCCGGAAAATACAAGATCTATATCATCGACGAAGTTCATCAGATCACTCCGGATGGTTTCAATGCGCTTTTAAAGACGCTGGAGGAGCCGCCGCCGCATGTGAAATTTATTTTCGCAACAACCGCGGCACAAAAAGTTCCCGCCACGATCTTGTCTCGCTGCCAGCGTTTTGATTTCCGCCGCATCACCACGGATCGTATCACTGAAATTTTGAAAGACATCTGCAAGAAAGAGAAAATCAAGGCGGACGAGGATGCGCTCTTCACGATTGCCAAGGCCGCGGATGGAAGTTTGAGGGACAGCCAGACGATTCTGGACCAGATTGCGGCGTCTGCCCAAAACAAGATCACAAGCCACGACGTGGTTCGGTCGTTGGGTATGTTGGAGGAAGAAAAGCTTACTGAGCTTTTTGAATCTCTGGCAAAGAAAGATGCGAAAGATGCGTTAAAAAAATTGAATAGTCTCCTCGAGGATGGAAAAGACCCGGTTCTTTTTCTGGAAAAGCTGCTTGAGCATGCGAGGAATCTTCTTTTTTTACACGTTTCGTCCGACCTCTTGGAGCTTGTGGACGCGACGGAATCCCATAAAAAGAGTCTCCTAAAACAGAAAGACTTATTTAGCCGGGAAAATCTATTTTATTTTTTCACCGTGATTCTGCACACGATTCAAATTCTGAAACGTTTTGATATGAAGCGGATCCCCCTGGAGATCGCGATTATTAAGCTGGCCAACCAGGCGCCGATGGAGGATCTGTCGGCTCTCTTGGAGCACCTCAAAGATACGGAAAAAAAAACGAATGTGAAAGACCCTGACGGAGGTTTTTTATATCGCCCTCCGCAGGACTCCCATCTTCCCGAGCCAGGCGGGGGATCTCAACAAACAAAACGATCCCTGCCTACGCGGCCGGTAGATTTTGGTGTTGAGTTGCCCGAGGATGACGGGGACGAACTTCCCCCGGTCGACATGGATATCGAGCCTCCCACACGTTCGGAACGCTTGGCATCCTTTGATTCCGTCTGGCCGTCTTTTGTGCAAGCGGTCAAAAGTGAAAAGATGAATGTCGGATCCTACTTGGGAGAAGGGGAACCGGGGCCGCTCGCCCAGGGCCGAGCCGTCATCGTATTTCCGGAGAGGCATAATTTTTTCAAAGAATGTTTGGAGGTTGTGGAGAACAGATTTATCCTGGAAAAGCACCTCTCAAAACTTTTAGGGCAGGAGATGTTGATCTCATTCGAATTGATTAAAGAGATCTCCGGCGAGAGGCTCGTTTCCCCCGAAGAGAAGATTGCGCCCGCGCCATCCCAGGATGATCCCACGATCAAATCGGCCATGAATCTTTTTGGCGGTCGTTTGCTTCAATAGACCCTTGGCTTATCCCGAATCCATGATCCAATTGATAGAATCTTTTGCCAGGCTTCCCGGGGTCGGCAAGCGCACGGCAGAGCGCTTCGCCATGCATATTCTTGCGGCGTCACACGAGGAAGTGGAGACTCTTTCAAAGATTCTTCTGAAAGTGAATGAGAATATCCATTCCTGCCAGGAATGTTTCAATTTGAGCGAGGAAAATGTTTGCCACATCTGTTCGGATCCCACCCGGGATCACGGCGTTCTCTGCGTGGTCCAGGACCCAAAGGACGTGATTGCGATCGAGAGATCCGGGGACTATTCGGGAATTTACCATGTTTTGATGGGGGCTCTGTCGCCTCTGGAGGGAATAGGGCCGAAAGATATCCGGATCAAGGAGCTCCTGCAGCGCCTGAAAGAGGGTAATTTTCGCGAGGTAGTCTTGGCGACGACCTCTGACACGGAGGGCGACGCGACGGCAGTTTATCTTACGAAGCCGTTGAAAGCGATCAAGATCAAAGTGACGCGCATTGCGCACGGCGTACCGGTAGGAAGTTCTCTTGAGTTTGTCGACAAGGCCAGCCTTTCGAGAGCGTTTAAGCACCGCAGGGATGTTTGACTTGACACCCTTTTCAGGGACTGTTAGGCTAAGGGCGGGTTTTTTGCAATCATTTGACGCTGTTGAAGTTGTATGCATAAAGAGAGGGTAATTTTATGGGCATAGGGGAATCGATTTCGAAAGGATTTGGAGTCGCAAAAAAGAGCATGGGCCTGATTCTGCTGCTATTCGTGTTCGGGTTTATCTTCAATTTGCTCAATCTGTTCTTTGCTCCTCCGGCCACGGCCCCAGGTGTGGCCCAACCGCCGCCGTCCCCGGCTCTTATCGCCGCCGCCGTTGCTTTTATTTTTCTTACCATTTATTTTCAGGCCGGCTCCATGACTTTCGTCCGTGACATGGTGAAAACAGGCTCGGCGAATCTTGGAAATTTCAAGGCGGGCGGCGGGAAATATTATCTGCGTCTTTTAGTTCTTGGTCTTGTGGTTTCGTTGATCATCGGCGGGTTCGTGCTCTTGGCTGCTCTGGCCGTTGCGGTTTTAAAGAGCCTGCCGGCGGTGTCTGTGCCTCTGGCGATTTTATTCGCAGCGCTGGGAATTTATTTCGTGGTACTTCTCTTTTTGGCGCCCTATGCGGCGGTGGTGGATGACCTGGGCGCCATGGCCTCCATCAAGCTCAGCATGAAACTCGTAAAAAAGAATGTGTTAGCACTGGTCGGAATTTCCCTGATCATGATCGCAATTGGGTTTGGCATTGGTTTAATCCTCGGCGCGATTCTTGCGGGGGTCAGTTACGTGATCAAGGTGGCCATGGTCTCTCAGGTAATTTTCGCTCTCTTGAGCAGTCTCGTAAACTCGTTCCTGGGCGTCGCAGTGACGGGCGTATTTATGAATTTCTATTTATCGATCACAGACCGAAATAATACTTAGCGCCCTCCTGAGAAAGGGACGCGGCGCAATCAAAAGGGGCACAGCGATGTGTCCCTTTTGATTTTTGAGCAAATTTTTCCCAAGTCCGCCGTGGGCGGTGCGCCAATGTTTTAGTGGCGCAAGCAAAGTAAAGTTTATTCCCAAGTAGCTCAGTTGGTACCTGCCTGCCTGCCGGCAGGCAGGGAGCGGCTCGCATGAATGGTAAGTTTTACGCATATGCTCTTTGCAGTAAAAAAGACAGACATTTGTATATAGGTATATCTTCCGATCCAAAAAATCGGCTGAAGCAGCACAATGAAGGTATGACACGCTCCACACGCAATCGTCGGCCGTTTGTCTTGATTTATACTGAGGCATGCGAAAATCGAATTGCCGCACGAGTGCGGGAGAACATCTTAAAGTCAGGTTCGGGAAGAGAATTTCTTAAAAAGTTTATTCCCAAGTAGCTCAGCTGGTAGAGCGGCTCGCTGTTAACGAGCATGTCCCAGGTTCGAGTCCTGGCTTGGGAGCCAA
>CAYZGM010000097.1:0-3797 GCA_964478015.1 uncultured Planctomycetia bacterium | reverse complement strand
CCTCGAGAGGTCAACGAGTCCCTGAAATTTATTCGCGGGGTTCTCTTTGATCTATCTAAAGAAATCGCGGCCGCCACGGGGATCCTGTACGACGGAAGCGTGGACGCCAATGAAATCGCAGCTTTGATCGCTCAACCGAACGTTGACGGCGTCCGGATCCGCCGTCCCTCTCCATTATTGGTGGAATCGGCAAAAGACTTCGTTGAAGCCATCAGAGCTGCCGCCGCCTCCAAATCTGCCGTCGGCGGGCGGCTGGCGGAGGATACTGAGCAATTCGTGACACATCCCCTTGGAGCGCGGTTGACGCTTGACGGAAGTCTCAGAGGGTCAGAATTTAGAGAGCCCAGTTTTGGTGCCCGGCTGGTTGGAATTTCAAAGGAGAGCGGAGAGCTGGCGAATGAGGTTGACCAGGTCGACACCGCCGCTGGCCTTACTCCTGATCTAGAACGCCTTTTTGTTGAAGTTGCCCGGGCCAATCGAGGTGTCCTAACGGCAGAAGGGGCAAAGCTGGCCGTATTAAATAACGTGACCAACCGGGTCGAGATCGTTGGCCTTCGCATCAAAGGGCAATTTCTGGATGTTGCCTATGGCCTGACTAAGTCCGAAACAGCAAGCCTAATGCTTGGTCAAAGGGCTCCGAAACTATTGTCCAGCATTTCAACGGCTCAGGGTAGGGTGGAGGCGCAGATCAAGTTAAGCTCCATGCGGCTGAGTCTCGGGGATCTTACCCAGGTCGGTACGGCTCTTAATGTTTTGCATACGCTCGAGATCGATTTGGATCAAACCAGCTCAGATCCCGCTCTACTGTCTTTTTTTACCCAAGCTTTGGATCAGGTAGGGCATGGGGATAAGAACCTTCGTCTTGCGCTATCCGACCGAAGCCAATTGGGGTATGTCCTCAAGTACGCTTTAGCGATGGAAGAAGAGTTAGGAATTCCAAAGGGGACTCTAACAAACCTTTTTGACCTTACGGATTTTAAAGTGAACAGGACCGTTCACTACCATGCCGCGGATTCGGAACAAACCACGACTTCCCAAGAAGGCCATACCCACATGTATGTTCAAAAGCCCCAAGGTGAGGGAGTCATTAACTTTGCCTTTCCGCTATCCAGTGTCATGGCCCGTGTGAATAAGGACATGTGGAATGACCCCAGAATCGGATCCGCTTTCAGAACTAGCATGTCCCAGAGTGAGAAATTCGACAACGAGGTGATGATCCGCGTGGTAGATGGTCAAGTAACAGATCCAGCCACCAGGCAAGCCTATTCACTACTGCCGCTTCTAGCCAAGATCGCCTGGAATGCAGTATTCAACATGACAAAGAATTGGATACAGTCTTTGGGTCGCGCGGCGTAAGACGCATTTTTTCGGGACCGGAAATCAAACGGCACCGGGGTTCAGCCCGGTGCCGTTTACTTTTATTGACAGACAAGAAGTAATGTGGCATTATTTTAATGAATAATTTATAGGGGGAAAAAACGATGACGCGCGAAGTGAAACTTACGACCCAGCATCAGATCACGATTCCCAAAAAGGTCTGCGAGGCCGTTGGGCTTAAGAGCGGCGATCGGCTTGAGATCTCCGTTCAACCGAATCATGAGCTCTTGCTAAAACCCAGGAAACTGATCGATAGCAATGATGCTGCGTACAGGTTAGGAAAGGAGATCCTGGAGGCTGAGGGACAAATAAGGCAAGGCCGAACAACCCCTTGGTCTGACATCAAACACCGCCACGGCTTATGAGGATCCGTTTCACGGTTGTTTTCTCCAAGCGCGCGGAGGAGAAATTCGAGAACTATATCCGGTCTGACAGAAAGTTGGGGCGTCAGATCGCCTCCGCCATCGACCGGCTCTCCCTAAATCCCGAGCTAGGAGAATTTCTAAAGGGCGAATGGAAAGATTACCGCAAATATCGCAGCGGCCGATACCGCATCATCTATCGCGTCGAGCGTTCCAAGCTCATCATCTACATCATCACGATCAACGATAGAAAAGACGTTTACCGTTAACTCACATGTAACTGGCATGGAAAACTTGATTCTCAAAGCCGGGTTGACGGCGGAAATACTGAAAGACCCTGTGAAGCGAGCCAGGGCCGTCGACGAGTACAACGCCGAGGCGGGGGGCCTGCGCGGGCTCCTGAGGGGCGGTAAGCTGGAACAGGCTTCGACGCACCCTATTTCTGCCGAAGTCTCCGAGTCGGACATCCTCCGGTACCTCCGCTTTGTCGCGGACGGGAAACGCATCCCCATTATTTTCGCGGCGGGGCGCGCCACGCGCCTGAGGCTCCCCAAGGCATTTGATGCGCTGGGCCTGGCGGGTCTCACGCCGAATATTTTGTCGGAACTGAATGCGCTGAGAGAAGGCGACGAGGCCCCGCTCAGGAAAATAGAGTCGAGCGAAAAGCTCAAACTCCTTTTGGCTGCCGGCATGAATGGGGAAAACAAAAGCCCTCAGGATCTAAGTTTTATCCAACGCCAGCTATTGAGACTTCGTTCGCAAACAGGGAGGCTCATAGGTCAGGAGGATGCCTTGCTTAAACGGTGGCTTACAAATGCGAAATTCGCCGTAGTTACGAATGAGGCCAATCGATCCGCTATTGCTCTGCAGCTTGCCGGGATTCAATTTGCGGGGCTGAAGCCCGAGCATGTTTACATTCTTGTTCAGCCTGAAGAGGGCGGTCTGGAGATCCTCCCGGGCGGCCAGACGAAGTTTTATGACAAAGAAGTATGGCCCGAGGGTCATGGAAAGCCGTTCATCGACATGCAGGCGGACCCAAAAGCGGCGTTTTGCATGAATGCGCGGGGACATTTGGTTGCGCTCAATAAAACTTTCGTCGCGGAGCTGCAGGCGCGCGGGGTGGGACGCGCCGTGTTCGCGCAAGTGAATGATCTGCATCTTTTGGAAGACATGATGCATGTGGAGCGCTGGCTTGCGGCGGATAGGCTCATCCAAGACGGTGCCGACATGGTGATGGAGATGGTGGAAAATCGTTTGCAACAAAAAGGCGGAGGAATTTTTAAAGGCAAAGACGGCTCGGTTGTCATGCGCGATACGATTTGCATGAAAAGTCCCGACCTTGAGTCTTATTCCGTGCCGCACAGCCTAAGCCGCATGTTCTATGAGCTAACTGTTCAAGGAATATCCAAGATCACCCCCCAAACTCTTCCTGCCTACCTTACCGAACGGAAAACTTTGAACGGCCGGGTCGTGCTCACGCGCGAGTATTATTCAGGAGATTCCTCAAGCGTTTTGCGCGGCCAAGCCATCCAAATGAAAGGCTATGAGCTCGACACGTTCAAGATGCAGTCTAGAATTCCTGAAGCGCTTGAACGCATGAGTCGAGCATAAGCGGTTAATGTCAGCACAGCCTGTGGCGCGACAGGGCCCCGCCTCTGGCGGGCGCTACGTTTTTTGGGGCGCCCCCTGCCTGTCCGGCAGGCAGGCGCCTCCGCGTCACCCGTCGCTTGCTAGATGTTTTAAGCGTATCATTATTATATAACTCATTTAACTTAAATAAGTTACAACTATTGAGTATTCCCACTCGTCGTGTTACAATACACCGCTCCGGGGTCTTCCATCACAGTCGTTCCCGCCCTCGATCGGAGTCGAGGGTAAACTTCGGCGGGAATCACATGATCCCCGATCAAAGATTTTCCGCCAAAGGCGCCTGCCCGCCAGCTGGCAGGCGGGGACCCGCCTCGGGCGGGCGGGGATGACAAACATTCCCTGTATGCATCAGAGCTACTGACCTTTCACTAACTAATGGGCACACTGGCCGAGATGATTTTGGAGCGA
>CAYZGM010000096.1:0-3955 GCA_964478015.1 uncultured Planctomycetia bacterium | reverse complement strand
GCTAATGGAGCTCACTTCGTCTTTCTGGAATAAATAATAATGCCCTCCCCGACAGGCCCTGTCGCCCGGGCGCCCGCATGACAAGTCCCCGGACCCGACACCGGCAGACTGATGTTGAAATGGGAGGGCAACGCCTCGGCATTCGGCGCGTGGTGTAACAAAAAATTTTGTGAGGGTTAGTCGGGGTAGGTGAATGTGGTGAGGATTTGGAGGTCGGGGCTTAGGGTTTTGTAAACTGGGCAGTTGGTTCCGATTCTCTCCAGGGTTGGTCTGTCCTCAAGCTTGATCCCCCTGGGCATTCGGATATGAAGGGTCAGTTTTGCGATCCGGCGGGGCGGGTCCGCGGACATTTCTTTCAGAACTTCGCCTTGTGCGTTTTTTAATTCGATGCCATGACGTTGGGCATAGATTGCCATCGTTGTGAGGACGCAGGTCAAGAGCGATGCGGCCGAAAGGTCGGTCGGAGAGAAAGCCTCGCCTTTTCCCATATTGTCTTTTGGCGCATCGGTCGGGAGCGTGCTGCCCGATGGACCATGCGTGAGAAGACAGTGGAGGTCGCCCTGATAGACGGCGGTGATCTTTACCATTTCATCTGGGAGTGACTTTTTGCCTCGAATGCTTTGAGGCCGGCCTCTTCTTTGAGCGTGATGCTGATGTCATCAAGGCCATGGAGAAGACGTTCCTTGACGGCACTGTCCAGTTCGAAATGGAAAGAGATCTCTTCCGATGTATGGAGGACGACGCGTTGTTCATCCACATTCACCGTGGCTTCCAGGCCCGGGATTCGCTCGACCATTTCGAATATTTTGTCCACTTCCGGCTCGGAGAGCTCGACCGTCAAAAGAGAGTTCTTAAAACTATTGTTCCGGAAAATATCCGCAAAGGCAGGTACGCGCGAGCCCTGGCTCATTCTCCATGGCGCAATGATTGCCCGAAAACCGTATTGGACGATGGCCCACACGGCATGCTCGCGGCTTGAGCCGCAGCCGAAATTATTCCGTGTCACGAGGATGGAAGCGTTTTTGTATCGGGGAAAGTTCAGGGAGAATTGAGCATTCGGTTTTCCGTCGGACGCATAGCGCCAGTCATAAAAAAGCTGCGGGCCGAACCCTGTCCGCGCGATGGACTTCAGGAACTGCTTCGCGATGATCTGATCCGTGTCGACATTGGCTCGGTCGAGAGGCGCTAAGAGACCGCGATGATTTTTAAAAGGTTTCATTTATTTCCAGGTCCTGAGGTCGACAAAGTGACCCTCGATGGCTGCCGCGGCCGCCATTTCCGGGCTCACAAGATGCGTTCTGCCGCCCTTGCCCTGGCGGCCCTCAAAGTTGCGATTGGATGTCGAGGCGCACCGCTCGCCGGGTTGCAAATAATCGGGGTTCATGGCCAAACACATGCTGCAACCCGACTGGCGCCAATCGGCGCCGGCTTCCTTGAAAACCCGATCCAAACCCTCGGATTCCGCCTGCTTCAGGACTCTTTGAGAACCCGGAACGATCAACGTGCGGACATTTTTGGAAACTTTGCGCCCCCTAAAAATAGTTGCCGCGGCTCTTAGATCTTCGATGCGCGCATTGGTGCAGCTTCCGATGAACACGGTGTTGACTTGGATCTCAGTGATCTTGGTGCCTGTTTTGAGACCCATGTATTCCAAGGCGCTCTCGACGTCTTTCTTGCTGCAGCCCGGGACTTTGTCAGGCTCCGGAACGCATTCGGTGAC
Source organism: uncultured Planctomycetia bacterium (assembly GCA_964478015.1). Lineage (GTDB taxonomy): Bacteria > Omnitrophota > Gorgyraeia > 2-02-FULL-51-18 > 2-02-FULL-51-18 > JAHFFM01. Next base: position 2,235 of record CAYZGM010000096.1, on the reverse strand, counting down.
ATCCGTGACCATGCCGGGGTTGGTGCCCCAGGTGACTTGAGGCGCAATGTTGTCCGCGCGGATTGTGAGCTCGCGATCGAATTTTGCGCCCTCATCCGTTGGCAGAGTTTTCCAGAAGGCGATGGCTTTCTCGAGGGATGCGCCTTTTGGAGCGTAGACGCGGCTACCCGAGGAAATATAGTCAAAGGTCGTCTGATCGGGCGCGATCATGCCGGCGCGGGCGCCGGCCTCGATCGACATATTGCAAATAGTCATGCGGCCCGCCATGCTGAGATTTCGCACCGCCTGACCCGTGTATTCCAGGACATAACCGGTGCCGCCGGCTGTGCCGATCGTGCCGATGAGTTTCAAAATCATGTCTTTGGCCGTGACGTGCGGGGGGAGAGCGCCCTCAAAGTTAATTCGGAAAGTTTTCGGTTTTTTTTGAGGCAGGCATTGCGTTGCCAACGTATGCTCGACCTCGGAGGTGCCAATGCCCAGTGCAAAAGTTCCGAAAGCCCCGTGGGTCGAGGTGTGCGAATCGCCGCAAACAATGGTTGTGCCGGGAAGCGTAAGACCCAGTTCGGGTCCGATGATGTGGACGATGCCCTGGTCTTCGCTGGCAAGGTCAAAGAGGCGGACGCCGAATTCCTTGCAATTTGTCGTCAGCGCCTCGATCTGCGCTTTGGAGATGGGATCCCTGATGTTCATCCGGTCTTGGGTGGGCACATTATGGTCCATCGTCGCAAAGGTTAGATCCGGCCGACGCACTTTTCGGCGCGTCAGACGCAGACCCTCGAAAGCCTGGGGGCTGGTGACTTCGTGCACGAGGTGCCTGTCAACATACAGAAGAACCGTGCCGTCTTTGAGCGTCGTGACGACGTGCGCATCCCATATCTTTTCGAATAAAGTTTTAGAGCTCGCCATAAGGTCTATCAGTATAACCCCTTCACTTTCGAATTCAAGTTTCTTAAATTTGGAGGTTCAAATAAACGGGTTCATCTTTGCAATGCGTTTGAGTTATGATGCATGGATTCACATGGGAGGTTTGTGTGTCTCAGCGCCGCTCACGTTTTTGGTTTTTAATTTTTATTTTTTCATTGTCTTTTCCTGTTTTAGCTTTTGCGCGTCAGGACGATTACAAAAGCTAAACGCATTCACGATGGCCACAGTCAACGGTATCGATTTTTGTGACGAGGGTCTTCGCGGCGGCGCTGCTATTGTATTGATCCATGGTTTTCCTTTGAACCGAACCATGTGGGCCGGGCAGATCACGGCTCTGTTAAAAACTCACCGGGTTATTTCTTATGACGTGCGCGGTCACGGGGAAAGCAGCGTAGGTGATGGGCATTATAGTCTGGAATTGTTTGTCGATGATCTTGTCGGGGTTCTGGATCATTTAAAACTTTCTAGCGTGGTTGTCTGCGGGCTTTCGATGGGCGGATACATTGCCTTACGCGCGGTGGAGCGTCACCCGGAAAAATTCCGCGGCCTCATCCTCTGCGACACAAAAAGTTCGGCGGATAGCGACGAGGCCAAAAAAAAGCGGGCTCTCACGTCCGAGACGGTTAAAAAAAGTGGCGTTCCGGCGTTCGCGGATGAATTTGTCAAAGCTGTCTTGACCGAGAGTACTCTAAAGACAAAACCGGAACTTGTGGAGTCTGTTAAAAACATGATCCGGGGAAATGCCGCGCTTGGCGTCGCAGGGACGCTTTTGGCTCTCGCCGGACGGACGGAGACGACGCCCGCGCTTCCGAAGATGTCGCTTCCCACGCTCATTCTCGTGGGGGATCAGGATAAGCTGACGCCGCCCTCGGAGGCCCAAGCCATGGCCAACGCCTTGCCAAATGCCCGGATATGCCTAATCCCCAAAGCCGCTCACCTGTCTAACCTCGAAAACCCAGAAGCTTTCAACAAAGAACTCCTCATGTTTTTAAAAAATCTCAGCTGAATTTATCGGCATGCCGCAAGCTCTTTGCGCACCCCCGCCGCGGGCGCAGAAACGGGGATGCGACATGTTCCCGGTTATGTCACACTCCCGCCCCGAACCCTCTCCTTGAACGCGGTAGGGGCCGCTTGTGTGTTTATTCGTAAGTCGGACCGGGAAGCGGCAAATCCAAACATGTCTGAGCGCCAGCGAGTTTGTTTGGATTTGTCCGAGGGCTCCCCCGACTTACGAATAAACACACGCCCCGTGCGGGCAAGGAGAGGGTTCGGGGCTGTGTATGTTGCACAGGAGCGAGGAAGATGGGGATT
>CAYZGM010000095.1:0-4083 GCA_964478015.1 uncultured Planctomycetia bacterium | reverse complement strand
CAGGGATGCGACTGTCTGAGCGCGGCCAAGCGCGAGTTGTCGCAGCACTGCCGAGGCTCCCCAGGCTTACGAAAAATACACGCGGCGTGCGGGCAAGAAGAGGGTTCGGTGTGAGAGTGTGACACAACGGGGAAGACAATACATTCCCGAAAGCAAGGATTTAGGCTATCGCATATAGGGCCAACAGCCGTAACAAAAATTTACTCTGCAATCGAAATAATGGGCAACAAAAAAATAAATAGTGTGATAAAATCTCTGCACGCCGCAATATTTGGGCGATAAAAAAATGGGGGCGATTTTATTATGACATTTAAAGGAAAACTGTTGATCATCGGTTGCGGGTCGGTTTCGCAGTGCGCCATTCCGCTAGTCCTAAAACTGATCGACATGCCCCCGCAACATATCACGATCATGGACTTTGCCGACAATCGCGAACGCGTCAAGGACGCTCTGGCGAAAGGCGTCCACTATGTCCTCGACCGCGTCGCGCAGGAGAACTACACCAAGCTTCTGGCCAAATACGCGGGTCCCGGCGACATGATCATTGACCTTGCCTGGAACATTGAATGCCGCGCAATCCTCAAGTGGTGCCGTGACAATCAGGTCTTATACGTCAACACTTCTGTTGAAGAATGGGACCCCTACAAAGACTCTCAGCGCAACGATCCGACAAAGTACACCTTGTACGCTCGTCACATGGAACTGAGGAAAATGATCGAACGGTGGGGTGAGAATCAGAGCACGACCGCGATCGTGGACCATGGGGCGAACCCGGGACTAGTCTCCCATTTTACAAAGCACGCCCTGGTGGGCATTGCGGAAAAGATCTTGAGAGAAAAACCGAAAGATGCAAGAAAACCCCTGCTTGAGAAAGCGCTGGAAAAAAAGGATTTTGCGCGTCTTGCTCAGATCGCGGGCGTGAAAACCATCCATATCAGCGAGCGGGACACGCAGATCACCAACCGGCCCAAAGAGGTCAATGAATTTGTGAACACGTGGAGCATCGAAGGATTTTTTGAGGAGGGGATCGCTCCGGCAGAGCTCGGTTGGGGCACCCATGAAAAATATATTCCCAAGAAAGCTTTCTTCCATAAGGTCGGCCCAAAAAATCAGATCTGCCTTTCTTCAATCGGGATGAAAACATGGGTGCGCTCTTGGGTGCCCTGCGGAGAAATTACGGGCATGGTGATCCGCCATGGCGAGGCATTCAGTATTTCAGACAGGCTCACCGTTTGGGAAAACGGCCAGGCCCTGTACAGACCGACGGTGCATTATGCGTACTGTCCCTGTGATTCCGCGATCAACTCGCTGCATGAGCTTGAGATGCGGCAATACAAGCTCCAGGAAAAACAGCGGATATTGAACGATGAGATCACCAGCGGACGGGACGAGCTCGGAGTCCTTCTGATGGGCCATGATTTCAAATCCTGGTGGACCGGCAGCCTCCTCGACATTGAGGAAACAAGACGCCTCGTGCCGCACCAAAATGCGACGACTCTGCAAGTTGCGATCTCAGTGGTATCCGCCGCGCTGTGGATGATCCATCATCCGAAAAGCGGCTTCCGTCTGCCGGATGATCTTGACCATAAGGAGATCCTCGACATTTCCATTCCCTACATCAAGCCCTTTGTGTCGGAGGCCGTGGATTGGACACCGCTGATGAACATGAACACGAAGTACACAAAGTACGATGTTCCTCACGTCAGCGAAGAGGATGCGTGGCAGTTCACATCTTTTCTCGCGGATCCGGCGGAGAGACTCAACAGCTATGTCCTCAGTAGCTCAGTTCAAGCTGAGCCAGCCCAAGTCTAAACACGACGCCGGCGGCGTCGAACATCTCATCAGGTCGATGATGAAGAGTCATCGCACGCCTTTCATGCTAATCAGACGCTCGGTGCTTGAGAAACAATTTCATCGCTTCCGGAAAGGCTTGCCGGAAGTCACGCCTTATTACGCGATCAAAGCCAACCCCCACCCCGGCATCATCAAAACTTTCCTTAGCCTGGGCGCCTGCTTTGACGTTGCCAGTGCCGCCGAGATGAAGCAAGTTCTGCGTTTAGGCGCGTTGCCCTCAAAGATTATTTTTGCGAATACCATCAAGTCCGGCGAAGACCTCGAGTACGCACGCAAACACCGCGTCGGCCTCATGACCTTTGACAACGAGCCCGAGCTTTATAAGCTGGCCAAGCATGACCCGGGCGCTCAGGTGTTGGTGCGCATCAAGGTGGCCAACAGCGGCAGCGTGGTGGAACTCTCTCTTAAGTTCGGCGCGGACAGCGACCAGGCGGTGTACCTGCTGAGAAAAGCTAAAACGCTGGGGTTGGTGCCCATGGGCGTCAGTTTCCATGTGGGCTCTCAATCCACCAACGTTGAAAATTATCTTCAAGCACTGGAAATAACCGCCGGGATCTTCAAGGAGGCCGCCGAAAACTCTCTGCCGTTAAAGCTCGTGGATATAGGCGGCGGATTTCCGATTCAACATTTTGACAATGAGGTCGGGGTTAATTTTGAGCGGATGGCTTCGCAAATACGGCAGCAGATCAAGTCCCTTTTTGAAAAGCGCGTGAAATTCATCGCGGAGCCCGGGCGATTTTTGGTGGGACCTGCCGGAATTTTGGTCACCCAGGTGATGGGACGCACGTTCCGCAACAATAAGAATTATTACTATTTGAACGACGGAGTTTACCAGGATTTTTCCGGAATGGTGTTTGACCACTGCCGGTATGAATTTAAAACCCTGCGGCGCGGCCAAAAATTTTTAAGCGCCTTGGCGGGTCCGACCTGCGATTCCTTCGATACCCTTTCCTTGAATGAGGAGATCCCCGAGCTGTATGTCGACGATGTTGTTTATGTGAAAAATATAGGCGCCTATTCCAGCGCCAGCGCGATCGCCAACTTCAATGGTTTCGCGCCCGCAAAACTTATCCTCGTTTAATCTTTCTTAGAAAATTATTTTCTTACGTAGAAAATATGTTTCCCGATGTGCGCCGCGACCTGATAGGCGTCTGCCCAATAGGGATGAACATGAACCGTGTGATAGTCTGTCGCGCCGAGTGTCAGTGAGCCTTTTTTAGATTCGATCCATGCCGTGGCCGCGACGAAATAATAATCCCGGTACTTTTCTAAAAATTTCTCTGCTTGGGCGCTATCGTTCCAGCATGAAAATTGCTTAGGCATCCGGCAAACCGCGCCGGAATCTTTATGAAAAAGTGCCGTCCGGTTGCGGATCACCTCTCCCACGGCGACCATCCCGCGGTACCCCTCCCCCAGGGACTCCAAAATAATCGTCTTAATTTCAATATCGCTGCTATCATCATAAAACTTTTTATTAAGTGAGCAAAAAATGGGCTCAGTTTTCTTGGAAAACAGGGAGCTTTCAGGCGGACTTTCGTGAATATTCTTAAAGATGGGGGCCGGGTCGAGAACTCCTGCATGCGCCGGCAAGATGGCACAAATAAATCCTAAGAGAACAACTATGATAGTTTTAATCAATTTTTAATCCTTTTGTTAAGATAAGTTTACATTTAATTATGGTCAAATTCAAGGGGTGGACAATAAATTTTTTGCGCCCCACTGCCAAACAGCCCCGAAGAACAGGACTGCCAGGAGAGGTACCGCAATTGTCCAAAGGATCTTCGCGCGGCGGGAAAACTGTTGGTTCTGCCATAAAAGCGGGACGGCATTGATGCCCGTCATCAAAAGCAACAAAACAATGTATTTTTTTGAATTCATGATCGGGCTGCTGTGGCCGGTCTTGGCAATGAGGCAGGATTCGAGGCCAGCCGGAATCATCGTCATCATGTAGACCCCGCCTGCCAGAACCCAGGTAAGCCGGGACGGAAAGAAGAATAGCGGCACCATGAGTCCCGCGTCGATGCATAACAGCGCTACGCCCTTTTTTGTTTTTCCGACGTACATCTGCCCCAGGCCTGGGATCAGAGAGAGGGCCGCGGCAACCGCTGGTTTTTTTTCGGTCATGGGATGGATTATACTCCATTTACGGACATCCCAGAACTTTCCCAGTACTTAGGTCACGTCAATCAAATTGGGTAAATTGCTTTAAGGGCTTATCCTTCCAGTTGT
>CAYZGM010000094.1:3070-4131 GCA_964478015.1 uncultured Planctomycetia bacterium | reverse complement strand
TCCCCAGGTTTGCGAAAAACACACGCCCCGCCTGCCTGCCGGCAGGCAGGTGCGGCCAAGAAGAGGATTCGGTGCCAGAAAGCGGATAAAAAGTACGAGCTTTGGCGTTAGTAGCTGGCGATCGCCGCGTTGGGGTGTTCGTTGGTGACGGCCATCATGCGGCGGAGCGTCACTTCGGCGCGAGCGCGGATACTTTCTGGGATTTCGATTTTGTGCTCGAGAGTCTCGAGCGCGTGCGCGACCCAGCCCAGGGTGGTCATCTTCATCGTTTGGCAGACGAATTGTTCCGTGGGCATCACAAAACGTTTGGAGGGATGATCTTTTTTGAGTTTGTAGATCATCCCAACTTCCGTACCGATGATGAACGTATCGGCGTCGGACTTGGAAACGAAAGAGGAGAATCCGCTCGTCGAGCAAACATGGTCGGCCAGATCAATGACATCCGGCGGACATTCCGGGTGCGCGATAAATTTCGAATTTGGGTATCTGGTTTTCATGTGGATGACATCCTGCGCCGTCACGCGAATGTGTGTGGTGCAGAACCCCTGCCAAAGAATGATTTCTTTTTCGGGGCAAAAACGCTGGACATAATGCCCGAGATTTTTATCCGGAACAAAAATCACTCGTTTTTGAGGAAGAGACTTGACGATATCGATCGCATTGGCGGAGGTGCAGGCAATGTCGGATTCGGCTTTCACGGCAGCAGAGCTATTCACGTAACAGACCACCGCCGCATCAGGAAATTCTTTCTTCTTCTCACGAAGCCGCTCCGGGGTGACCATCAGCGCCATCGGGCAATCCGCCTCGCGTACTGGCAGAATCACCGTGCGCCGGGGATTCAAGATCTTCGCGCTCTCGGCCATGAAATCCACCCCACAGAACACGATCACGTCATACCCAGTGCCGATGGTTGCCTTGGAGAGAGCCAGCGAGTCTCCGAGAATATCCGCAACCTCCTGAACCTCATAGTTCTGGTAATTGTGGGCGACGATGTAGGCATTGCGCTCTTTCTTGAGACGCAGCACTTTCTCTCGGAGGCGCCCTTTAACCTCCTTGGAATT
>CAYZGM010000094.1:0-2970 GCA_964478015.1 uncultured Planctomycetia bacterium | reverse complement strand
AGGGTCATGATCGAGCTGGGGCAAGAACTGCAGGAACCCTGCAAATGAAGCGTCACCACCCCGTTGTCATACCCGTAAAATTGAATGTCGCCTCCGTCCATGGCCACTGCGGGACGTATTTCGGTGTCGAGAATCTCGCGTATTTTGCGCTCGATCTCGCCGCTGCCGCCCGCATGCCCCTCGGGAGCCGCCGTACCGCTTAGCCCCGCGGGAATAAGCTCCTGCCCCGAGGCAAACAATGTCTTCAAAGACTCAATGACCGGCTGCGCCATGTCATGCCAGCTGGCCTCAGGCCTCTTGGTGACAGTCACAAAGTCGTGGCCGACCATGACACCCAAAACATTGTTGAGGGTGTAAAGGGCTTCGGCAAGCGGAACGCCTTTGGCTTTTTCTTTATCGGGGAAATTGATAGAACCCGACTCCACCAACGTCCTGCCTACGTTAAATTTAAGCGTGTTCGGGTTCGGAGTGATCTCCGCCGTGATATTGATGTCCATTGTTTCTCCTCTGGTAATGTCAGCCACGTGCGACAGGTCCCCGCCACAAAGCGTGGCGGGCAGGCTGCCGCTGCCGGTTGAATTTGTTATTCGGTGGACACTTCCTTTTGGTTGCCTTTCAAAGCTTCCTCCAGCGCGCGCCAGGCCAGCGTCGCGCATTTCACGCGGACTGGGTATTGCCGCACGCCCTCGAAAATCTTAAGCCTACCCACTTTCTCCAGATGCTCTTTGGAGGATTCCGCATCCATCATCAGGTGGATAAAATGTTCTTTCAGCGCCTCGGCCTCCTGAGTTTTTTTTCCCTCAATCATCGTCGTCATCATGGATGCGCTCGCTTTCGAAATGGCGCAGCCGGAACCCTCGAAAGAAGCTTTGTCTATCACTCCGTCGCCGGCGATATACAAATAGATAAAATAATCGTCCCCGCAGAGAGGGTTGATTCCATGAACCGCACGGCTGAATGGGTTGGGGCGGCCGAAATTCCTCGGATTCTTGTTGTGGTCGAGAATGACTTCCTGATAGAGCTCGGTTAGTTTGGGCGCATCATGCCTCGCCCCCACGGAATCATTGGACTCGTTCACTTAAATATCTCCAAAACCTTGCGAACGCCCTTAACGAGCACGTCTATCTCCTCTTGCGTATTGTAAAATGCAAAACTTGCCCGCGTCGTAGCCGGAACATGGAAACGCTTCATCGTCGGCTGGGCGCAGTGGTGACCCGCGCGTACCGCGATCCCCTCTTCGTTTAAAATTGTTCCGACGTCATGCGGGTGGATGCCCTCCAACACAAAAGAAACGAGGCTTGCTTTCTCGCGGGCCTCGCCGATAATCCTAAGACCCGGGATCGCCTCCAATTTTTTTGTCGCGCTTTCCAAAAGCTCCTGCTCGTATTTTGCAATGACATCCAACCCGACCCCGCTCAAATAATCGATCGCCGTTCCCAGTGCCAGGATCTCCGCGATCGCCGGGGTTCCCGCCTCGAATTTCGCCGGGGGCTTGGCAAACATTGTTTTCTCATACGTCACCGATTCGATCATGTCTCCGCCCGTTTGATACGGGTCCATGGCATCCAAATGTTTTCGTTTGGCGTAAAGAACGCCGACCCCGGTGGGCCCATAGACTTTGTGTCCCGAAAAACAGTAAAAATCACAATCCATCGCCTGCACGTCCACTTTCATATGCGGCACCGCCTGAGCGCCATCAACCAGGACCACGGCACCCGCATGATGTGCGCGCTTCACAATCTCACCCACGGGGTTGATCGTCCCCAAGGCATTCGAGACATGGGTCACGGCAACAAGATAAGTGCGAGGCCCCAAGAGACGCTGGAACGCCTCCAGGTCCAGCTCCCCACGGTCATTCACCGGGGTCACTTGGAGTTTCAATCCTTTTTCCTCACACAGCCTCTGCCACGGCACAATGTTCGCATGATGCTCGATCCCGGAGATAAGTATTTCATCGCCCTTTTTAAGGAATTTTCGTCCGTAGCCGGCCGCCGCGAGATTGATGGCCTCGGTCGCTCCGCGCGTGAAAATAATCTCCGAGGCGGATGCCGCATTCAAAAATTGCCGGCATTTTTCGCGCGCTTCCTCCACGGCCCTGGTCGCCTCATGGCTTAGCGTGTACACACCTCGATGGATATTGGAATACTCCTCTGACAAAAATTTTTGGATGCGGTCAATCACTGCCCTTGGCTTGTGCGCGGAAGCGGCATTGTCGAGGTACACCAACGGTTTTCCATTCGCAACCTTGCTCATCATCGGAAAATCGCGTCTTATTTTTTGAACATCGAATATTTTTGTCAACATAAACTCACTTCCCTGCCAATTCCCGAACTCTCCCGCTCACCCATTCTCTAAGTCGATTTTTGAAAGGAATCTCCGGGACCTCTCCCAGAACCTCCGCGGCGAAACCTTCGATCATCATAAAACGTGCCTGCTCCAGGGAGATCCCGCGGCTCCGGAGGTAAAAAAGCTGCTCGGGATCGATCTCTCCCGTTGCCGACCCATGGGCACAGGTCACATCATCATTCTCAATCCGCAGCTCCGGCCGCGATACGGCTCTGGCGGTCTTCGAAAGGAGGAGATTCTTATTGAGCTGTTTGGAGTCCGATTTGTCCGCGCCTCTTTTCACGGAAACGAGGCTTCCAAAAGAGGTCTTGGCATTTTCAGCTACGATGCTTTTATAAAATTGACGGCTGATGCAGGAACCGGCCACGTGATCCGCAATGACCTGGTGGGCCACGTCGGAAGATCCCCCCAAAAGAGACAATCCATGCATCGACGCAAAGCCGTGCGGCTCATCAAAAAAAAGTTCATGACGCATGTTCGCGCGCGAATCTCCTGAAAAAGTCCAAACATTGAGACTCGCATGCTTTTTTAGGTGGTAGATACTTTGGGCTAGAATTTTATCCAAAGGCTTGTGGGCCTTAGACAAAAAGACCACGTCCACGCAAGCGCCCGCGGCAAGAAAAA
>CAYZGM010000093.1:0-4168 GCA_964478015.1 uncultured Planctomycetia bacterium | reverse complement strand
TTTCGTTTTGTTACATCAAATAACTCAAAACGAAACAGTGGGGGTAAGTTCTATTGCGACTTCAAGCAAGAAACAAAACAGCAGGGGTAACCAGAGATTATCAATAAAATTAAAACAGGAGGGTTCACATGGAAAAGAGATTGCTGGTTCTGCTAATTGTTTTGGGAATTTTGGGAAATGTTCCCGTGTACGCCAAGGAGGAGGCTGTTGACCAGAAAAAAGATGAGATGCGCGCAAAAATTGAAGAAAAAAAGAAAGAGCTCAACGGCGGCGAATGGGAAGTGGCGATCAAGTCCACGCTCAAGAAAGGGGCTTTAGACGGCCCCGATGTCCTGACATTCCAGGATAACGTTTTTCGATCCAAGTCCTCCGCCAGGGCGGGTTTTAGCCCGACCAATTATACTTTGACGGTTTCAGAATCCGCTGCCGGACCGACCGTGTGGGAGACGATGCAGACCGGCGGCAAAGGACAGGTGATGTTCTGGCGTGGAGAATGGCTGGGCGATAAGATGAGCGGGATGATCAGCAGACAGCTCGAGGACGGGAAAAGCGAAGAATACATTTTTTCAAGTTCTGCTATGAAGGAAATCCCCGAGACCTCCGAATCCGAAGAGGAGCCGAAGGAAGAGGAAAAAGGGGGAGCGGGCAGTTCCAAGGGGAAGAAAAAATAAGGCCGAGAGGTTACGAAAATGGTTAAGAACGGGGAAAGCCAAAAGTCATACAATAGTAGAGAAGGCTTAGGCATGTATGAAATGGTCAAAATGGCCCTGTATCGGCCATGGGCCTTCTCTCTCATGATTGTTCTCATAAAATGTCATATGTCTGGTTTGGTTAAAAAAATGTTGGGGGTACAGTGAGATGAAAAGACCAATGACTTTCTTCATGATTTTGGCGTGGTGGGCCTTATTGGCGTGCCCGCAGGCCATTGCGGCCGAAGCGCCAAAGCCGGCAGAAGAAGCCGCGCCTAAGGTTTTGGTCAGCACAGAAAAGCTCCAGGGGAAAGTGGCGATGGTGACGAAGACCCTCTCTGGAGAGATAAGTGCGCTGGGGCCAAACGGCATTGCCCTTGAATATGCAAAGGATGAAGTTGAAGGAACTTCTAAGGAAATATGGTTTCCTTATGAGGTCGAGATTAAGTTGACTGGCTACAAAGCGAAGACGGATATCGCAGCCGGAGATCAGGTGACGGTCACGTATGATGAAGCAGAAGACGGAAGCAAGCTGATGCTTACGGGCATCCGTTTGCTCAAGAAGCAACCTCCTCAATAGAACTCTCTAGAGGAGAAAGAAGAGGAGCAAAAGGGATGAACACTGAGTTGTCAAGACCTTCAAGGAGAATAGGGAGAATGGCCTGCGCGGCGTTTCTCGGTCTTGTCCTCTTTGCCTTTGTTTCGAATGCCGAAGCGTTTCAGATCAAGCGCGTCCTTCGCGGAAGCACGTCTTTTGCAATTGCGGATAACTTTTTGGAAATCGATTTGGGGCCGCAGCTTGTGGATGCCGGTGATGGACTGGATACCACCAAGAGCTTGGTCCTCGTTAGGCGGTACCTTACCCAGACCGGTACCCCTGACAAGGAAATCGTCATGGTCGAGCTGGGAGATCCACGGACACTTTACGCGTCCCGTTACAACAGCGGCTCGCAGATGACCGTCTACTGGGAAGTGATCGAATTTGGGGACGGAGTGATCGTTAACAGCGGCCGCACGACCTTCGGTAAAACCACCTGCTCGAAAACCATCAATTTCGGCTTCAGCTACACCGTGGGCAAAACCCTTCCTTTCCTCCAAACCAAGGCCACCAAGGCCATGAACAGCAACGAAGACCATCAACTCTATGTCGCAGCGCAGATTTTGACTTCGAATTCAGCCAGCTTCGTCCGCGGTGACTGCGGCGCTTCGGGCGCACCGGTCGAAGTTCTGTATCAACTCGTGGAGTTCACCAATGATGTCACGGTGAAGCAAGGGGTCACTAATATCCCGCAAAACTCGGGCTGTGCTACGCCGATTGCCGCGACGGTGAGCCCCGCAATTACAAATACGGCGAAAGCCTTTTTACATCAGTATACCAGCGTCACGGCCAACAACAACGGTTATCAGGCGGCCTACCAAATTCGGGGCGTGATTTTCGATGCCTCCACCTTAAACTTTGATCGTCTCGAGTGCAGCAACGGAAAAAACGGAGCCGTGGATGTCTACTGGTATATCGCTGAATTTACGGATGGAACCTATATTGACAACAAAGCAGCGAGTCTCACCGGAACCAGCGTCAATGCGGCCCTCACGAATACGGTAGAGTTAGGACGCACATTTCACCTCAGTTCCTGGAAGGGCGGAAAAACCGGGTCTCAAAGCGCCAATGACTCGGCGCTTGCTTCAAGCGCGTTTACAACGACTTCGAACTTAGCATTTTATCGGGCCGCGGCGGATCCCGACCCCCTGACGATTAATAGCTTTTCGATCGAGATGCCTCCCGTCGATCTCACAAGTCCCAATGGCGGCGAGACCTGGAAAATCGGCGAGACAAAGAATATCACCTGGAAGCACGCCAAGCACTTGGAGGACACCGACGGCGGTGGTGCCGATGTCGTCAATACCGTCACCATTAAACTTTCGATGGATGGCGGCACCGACGGTTATCCCCATACCGTCGCTACCGTCAATGCGAACCTTGACACTTATGCTTGGACGATCCCGGAAAAAATCGGGACGCAAAATATTATCGGCAACAATATCCGGCTTAAACTCGATTCCAATGTGACCGGAGTTGGCACTCGAACCTTCGACGTTTCCAATACCTCCTTCAATCTTCAAGGGACACTCGATTTAACCGTTCCGGATGCTTCCGGAATCATCTGGTTGATTGGGGACACCACAAGGAATATTACCTGGACCGTCAACGGAGACATCGGGAATATCAAGATCTTATACGACCTCTACGGCGGCAACGGCGCCGACGGCAATCCCAATACCGGAGACGAATTTCCAGATCCGGCCAACCTGATTACGACTCAGAATGCGGATACGGTCACGAGCTACAGCTGGAATCCAATTCCCGACAAACCCTCTGCGACCGTGAAGATCAAGCTCCTTCAAACAACGGCCGTCGGTGGAACGCCGATTCTTTCCGACGTTTCCACCAATAATTTTGAAATACGGCCCAGCATTACGCTTGTGAAACCTACGGATACGGAATCCTGGCTTGTGGGAAGAACTTATTCGGTTGAGTGGTCCGCCACGGGAACCGTCAATCAAGTCAATTTACTCTACAGTGCCGGCGGCGCCGCTTACACAGCTCCTCCCGGTGTGACCAATCCTGTCACTGGTTCCACCTGCGGAAGCAACAAATGCTATAGCTGGACCTTGGCGCCGACCACGGCGCAAAACAGCAACGTGAAATTAAAACTGGAATGGCCATCCAATACTGCTGTGAACGATACCGGTCCGGATGCCGGCGACGGTTTCTTCAGCATCATCGCGGGCGTGACTCTGGATGCTCCGACGACCGCGACGATCCTGAGGGTAGGACAGGACACCAATGTGACCTGGACCCATCCGGGAGCACTCGGCAATTTGAGAATCAAATACACGACGAACTGGTCGGGTTGTTCTGGTGAAACATCCCAACTGGCGGACACCGCATGTTGGATCACGATGACGACGCCGACCTCGGCGACTAATTTGGCTGCGGGCGTAAGCGGTGGAACTTATGTCTGGAGACCACCCGATGTGATCGGAACGAATGTCGGTATCCGGGTTCTGGAAGAGGCCAATCCCAGTCTTGTTTATGACCAGAAGGGAGCTTACACCCTGAAAGGAAAGATCACGGTCACCGCTCCTATTGCAACCTCCGTTCTCCGCGTCGGCAGCCAATACACTATTACCTGGAGTGCGAATGGCTCCATTGGCAATGTCTACATTGATTACGATCAAGACGGAAATGGTACAACAGATGTGGCGGTTTTAGGAGCTGGAATGTACAAAAAGGTCGGGGCCGGTCCTTGTAATCCTTTAACCGTTGATGGTGGTGTGGGATCTTTCGTTTGGGGCTCCAGTGAACATTACAGCGATTCTGGGTGCACCACGGCGATAGGCGCTATTCCGGATAATCGATCCACTGGGACGAGCGCGGTGGCCACCCTTAAAGTCTATAGGATTGGTGAGCCCGATAC
>CAYZGM010000092.1:0-4208 GCA_964478015.1 uncultured Planctomycetia bacterium | reverse complement strand
CCTTGAGTAAGTGAGCGCTCCATACGACATCCTTGTGTTTGATTTTGATGGAACTCTTGTGGATACTTTGGGAGATATTACTCATCACGCCAACAGGGTTTTAACCAACTACGGGCACTCAGCACGCCCGATGGAAGCGGTCAAAGAAAGCATTGGTTGGGGGGTCCATGAACTCTTGAAAGATCTGGCTCCTGAGTTTACCCGGGACCCGGTGAAGCTCGAACAGGCGGTGGACGAATTCAAAACCGCCTATGCCAGGGAACCAGTCCTCCAGACTCGCCCGTTTCCTGGCGTAAGGGAGGTTTTGGAAGGGCCGCTCTTAGGAACGAGAAAGGCTATCGTGACGAATAAACCTCACGGCATTACGCTCCAAATTCTGGACGTTTTGGGGTTGAGCGGATATTTCGAAAAGGTAATAGGGATGCATGCCGGCTTTCCCCCAAAACCTGATCCGGAGGCCCTGAATCATGTGATTCGCTCGTTCGGAGGCAGCGCAAAAAAAACCGTGTATGTCGGGGATAGTCACGTGGATGCCCAAACAAGCCTAGCGGCCGGGGTTGATTTTGCCTGGGTGGACTACGGGTATCATGCGCCGAAAGATCTTGAACCTCGTTACCATTTTTCGAGCGCGAAAGATTGGGTCTGCCTGGTCAGCTGAGGGCGGGGAACGAGGAGGCAAAATTGCGCACCCATTTGGATGCAGCCTCTTCTTCCGAAACTTCATGACCGAGTTCTTGGGAAATAGTTTTGCGGTATTCCAGGATTTGCAAGACTTCTTCGGCAAGCCGTGCTTTGAAAGCACTTGGAAAATCGGTGAAAGAAACCCCGGTGTGATAACGAGCGGACCGGCGGTCTTCTTTGCAAAAAACAACTTTTCCGCGGAGCTGAAAAAACTTCTCTTTGACCGGGATTGTGATGTCGAGCAAAGTCCCTTTGGGAAACTTTCTTGGCCATTCGAAATTCAAACCGCCCAGCGATAGATCGCAGCTTTCAGATTCAAAACTTTCCCTGCGGTCCGCCACGCGCAGCCGTATGGGCACCTGGATGGGATGCCTGAAGAATTTTCGGCGTTCTTTTCCTGGTTCACTCATGTGGGCATTATAGCAAATTAATTCATGACGATAAATAATTTCCTCCACGGTTTATCGATATTTTTCCTCGCAAGGCCGGTGGTTAGTCGAACAAATATAGTGATAAATATACGTAAGGTTACTTGAATCATAGTGGTTGTGATGGTATATTTTGACTAAGGGATTAAAGTGGTTAAACTGTTCTGAGTTAACAGCCTGTAATTAAAAGAATTATGAAAGAAAGTGAGATGAGAAATTCAATTTTTTTACCGGTAAATGGCAAAACTTTTAAAAAGGATTTTATGATTTCTGAAAAGTTTTTTTATTAGTGAGAATGGCCCAATGGACAACGCTGAAATTTTAACCGAAATCCAAGACAAGCCTTACAAGAGTCGGTACTCTTACGGGTTCAAATTAATGGCTGTTCTCCTATTGGGGACTTTTTTATTCAGGGATATTGCCTGGGCCCTGGATTACGGAACGACCACCAAAAATCTTTTGAATAAGCAGCAAAAGTCCGGCACCTGGAACAAGCCTGGGTATCTTGTCAACCAACAGAATAAGCATGAGCAAATGGTTCTGGCCAAGCAGCAGATTGCGGGCGATGCGCTCATTCTCCGCAAGTCGATTGATTCTTCGTTAGAATATAAACTCCGCGCGGAACGGCAGGGCCTGTTGATGCTGAACGAAGAAAATACCCGCCGCGGCGGGACGGATGGCAGTGGCAGCGGCGGCCCTCTGACAAGATACACGCTTGGCGGTCCCGATGGCGAGGGCGGGTTTAAGACGATCAATATAAATTTCTTTGACAAAGGCGGCAGCATCACAAAGACCGAGACTCACAGGATCAGCGGAAATCCGGATGCGGCTGTATTTATTCAGAATGCCCGTGATCTTGGCGACGGAGTGATGGGCAGCACGCATAAACTGGATACCACCGTCTTTACCGATAAGACCTTGGATTCCGTGACCGTCTACAAGAAAAATACAGGGCAGGTTAGTCACGTTCTGTCAGGGTTTGACGTCGACAATAAGCAATGGGCACGCGTTTCCACGTACGAATACGCCGGTGAGAAGCTTCGCATGGTCAACACCTACGACACCGAAAACCTGGCAGTTGATTTCTATAGCGAGGCCAGTCGCGGGAGCTTGCCTGAGGGGAAGCTTCTAGAGATCGGCACCTTTGAAGAGCGCGGCAAACAGAGCGTCCAAGTAAAATCCTATTCCCTGGCGACACACCTGACAACTTCCTTTATATACGACGTAGACCAAAAGATCAAAGAAACCAAAACCACCAATTCAGACGGCCAATTGGTCCGCGTGGATAAATACAATACGGCCGGCGCCGTCGTCGTATCCACCGATGTGCTGCGCAATCTTAAGACCGAATACCACTATGACGGAGAGCGCCTTAAAAGCTCTACAACCACTAACCAAAAAAATGGAATAGAGCTCTATCGCCAGACTTACGTGCGCGGATCCGACAAGCAGGACCGCGTAGCGGCCCTGACCGACCACCTGTCGGGCATGACAACCGAATACAGCTATGATTCCAAAGACGATCATTTGTTAAAAACCATCACCAAGAACCGTGATGGTCTGGCCGTCAGAGAAACTTTATATGAGATGATGAAGTTCCGCCGCGACAAAGCTGTCGAAGAAACAAACCTCCTGACCAAAGTTGTGAAGCAATTCAACTATCGCGAAGACGGGAGTTTAAAAACCATCGAAACATTCGGCCCTCCCAATGCCTCCGGCATGCGTACAAAGATCCAGACCGACACTTTTGAGTCCGGGCCTCATGGCCGCGGCGATCAGATCATGATCTCAGTCAACGAAGTTTTGAAACAGACCGAGACTTTCCAGCGCGGAAAAGACGGTTCAATTGAAGGCTCGCTGATAGTCAGCGAGAGCGGAGACAAGATCGCAAGCAAACTCTTTGAGCTGGGTGCGGACGGGGCAGATCGCATCAAGAGCTCCGAAACCCTTGAAAACGGGGAGGTCCAAAAACGGGATTTTATTTATGATAAGAACGGGGCTCTGGAGGTAGTCTTGGGGGTCCTCGCGAAAGAGGGCCGGCAGATCGGGACCATTTCGGAAAAATACGGGCAAGGGCCCGGCAGCCAAGACAGGATAGAGCAGTCCGTCATCACCCGCGGAGGCGAGACGGAAACGACAATCTATGTTTACGATGAAAAAACGGGCGGCCTGAGCGATGTCAATAAAACGAATACCAAAGACGGCGAAACCGTTCCTAGCCCGACGATTGATGCACAGATAAACACGGAGGGTATGTCTCTCATCGCGTCGAGTTCCGGAGCGCCGGTTGTGGGGGGTATCCAGGATGCGAACGGCACCACCACATTCACCTATGATGCAAACTCGAATATCACGAGCGCGCAGATTGTCGACACCGACAAACTTTTTGGCGGAAAAGTTATTAGGACCACCACGGAAACGTTTGAGATGGGTCCTGACGGCCAGTCGAGGATTGTTTCCCGCACGACCCTCGGCGGAAACCCGGATGAACCCGTGTCAGTTACGAATCAGACATTTTCTTATGACAGCTTAGGGAATTTGACTGGTTCCCACGGTGAAACAAAAACGCGCGATGCAAACGGAGTGCTCGTTGTCACGAGCACCGGGGATGAAACTTACACGCAGAGCGTGAGCGGCGCGCCTGAGCTCAGCATTCGTGTGAACACGGTTGGAAATCCTGCGAATCCGGTGTCCATTTTGACACAAACATTCCAATCCGATGAGTCCGGGATTCTAATAAAAACACAAACATCGACAAAAACGAGAAACGCAGCCGGCTCGCTAGCCGTGACCAGCGTTTTCGATGAGACCTACGAGCTCTCCGTCGATGGTTCGCCGCTTCTTCAGACACGAACCAGCAAGTACGGGGACCTCAGCAACGCCACTTCTATTATCAGGCAAAGTTTCGCCTATACCAAGGACGGGAATCTGAAAGGCAGCCATTCAGAGACGCAGTCCCACAATGCCCAAGGGGCTTTGGCGATTACGAGCACCACAGATGAGACGTACATCCTCTCGGCGTCAGGGGAGATGCAGATCGGATCCCGCCTCACAAAATCAGGCGACCCCCAGAACCCCGCATCCCTCAGCACCCAAACC
>CAYZGM010000091.1:0-4459 GCA_964478015.1 uncultured Planctomycetia bacterium | reverse complement strand
CATTTGACATAGATCCGGACTTCCAGTGTGCCCATTAGTTAGTGAAAGGTCAGTAGATCCGCGGGACTAACTTACGTCGCACCAATTCCGCACGGAAATAATCGATCGTATACCCGAGGCCTTCTTTCAGTGAGATCTTTGGCGACCACCCTAATTCTTTTTTGGCGCGTGAAATATCTGGACAACGCACCTTGGGATCGTCCACAGGAAGTGCGCGGCGCACAATCTTGCTTTTGGAGCCGGTCATCTTAAGGATCGTCTTTGCCAGATCCAGCACCGTCATCTCATTGGGATTTCCGAGATTCACGGGCTCATGCACTTTCGAATCCAGCATTTTTTCTATCCCGTTGACAAGATCCGAGACATAGCAATAGCTTCTGGTTTGTGACCCGTCGCCGTACACGGTAAGGGGCTTGCCCTGCAATGCCTGCGAGATGAAATTCGGGATCACCCGGCCGTCTTCAACATCCATGCGGGCCCCGTACGTATTAAAAATACGGATAATGCGCGTGTCTACCCCGTAACGGCGGTGGTAACCCATGGTAAGCGCCTCGGCAAAACGTTTGGCCTCGTCATAAACGCTCCGCTGGCCCACAGAGTTGACATTTCCCAAATAACTCTCGCTTTGAGGGCTTACCAACGGATCACCGTACACCTCGCTCGTGGATGCCACAAGAAATACGGCCTTTTTTTCCCTTGCCAGTTCCAGGCAATTCTGTGTGCCATGCGAACCGACATCCATCGTTTCGATGGGATAACGCAAATAAACGGGCGGGCTGGCCGGCGATGCAAAATGCAGCACCGCGTCCAGCCGGCCGGGCATCCGGACAGGTTTTGAGATATCATGCTTCATGAGACGGAACGAGCGCTGCGGCAAAAGATGACGCACATTCTCGCGGGAACCGGTGATAAAATTGTCGAGGGCCGTCACCTGATGCCCCTGCTCAAGGAACCGTTCACAGAGATGGGATCCGAGAAAACCCGCGCCGCCGGTAACCAATATTCTTTTACTTTTTTTCATCACGTATCCTTTTCGTCCAATAAACCAATAAGTCATTCAGCGTCTGGCCGAATGTGTGCCGTGGCCGCCAACCCGTAAGTTCACGAAGCTTTCGAGAGTTCCCCGCCAAAAAACTTACGTCCGCCTTGGGTGAACGATCGGACTCCCGAAAGACCCTTATTCTAACTGACAAAGCGTCTAAGTAAAAACGAAGAATTTCCTCGACCTTGCGGGGCTTGCCTGTGCAGATATTGTAGACCTGGCCCGCTCTTCCTTTCTCCAGCGCCAAGTAATACGCCCGCGCCACATCGCGCACATCCGTGAAGTCCCGCACCGCCTTAAGATTACCGACACGCATCTCGGGGTTTTTTAAGCCCAGCGCAATGAGTGCGGATTGCCTCGCAAAACTCGAGGCCACAAAATGCTCGCTTTGGCCGGGACCAATATGATTGAAAGCTCGCGTGCAAACAATGGGCAGTCCCCGGCTCAAAAAATATTGCCTGGCAAGAAATTCCTGGGCAAGCTTGGAAACCGCATAGGGGTTGATGGGTCGAAGCAAGGAATTTTCGGTCAAAAGACGCCCGGCGCGTCCCGTGTTTCCATACACCTCGGCAGAACCCGCAATATGAATCCTTGGCAGGCACTTTTCGGCAAGCGCGGCCTCCAGAAGATTTTTGGTCCCGTCCACATTGAGGCGAAAGGTCTCCCGCGGATTTTTTAAGGAGGCCGCCACAGAAGCTTTCCCGGCCAAATGATAGACACGATGGGGTTTTATTTTCCGAAACGCCTTTCGCAGGGAGGCCGGGCTCAGGAGATCCGCATGGAATTCCCGAACACCGGGAACGCATTTTTGAAAGGAGAATCGGCGACACATCCCAAAAACCTCGACGTTCCTAAGACCGAGGAGATACTGCGTAAGATGCTTCCCCACAAAACCCGAGGCGCCGGTCACCAAAATGCGGGTCATGATTTTTCTTTGACGTAATCGGCAAGACTTTCCTGCCAGGGGCGCAACCTCATTCCGAAAAATTTTTGGAATCTCTCGCTGGACATCACCGCGTTACCGGGACGGATTGCGACCCTGTTTGTGATGAGCTCCCGGGAGGTCTTTTCGACGCGAACTTCGGGCCGCCCCATCAGATCCCGTAGCCTGACGGCCATGGTGTAACGTGTGGCGGCGCCCTCATTGCACACGTGAAAGAGCTCATTCCAGGTCTTGCCCGGATTCCTTCGCACAAAGTCCAGAAGATAGTCCGCGATCTTTTTCAGGGCCAGGCTCAAGTCCTTGGCCGATGTCGGCGCATCGGTTTGATCGTCCAGAACGGAAATGACGCTCTCTTTTTTTATCCTCTCCATGACGGCATTCACGAAATTGTTGGGTTGATGTGCTCCAAAGATCCAGCTTGTCCGCACCACGGCCGCGGGTGAGAGGCTTGTCATCGCATAATACTCCCCCACCCATTTGGTCATGCCGTAAACATTGACCGGCGCCGCTTGGTCGGATTCAACATACGGCGTCTCCTTTTTTCCGTTGAAGACATAGTCTGTGCTGACATGGATCCAGGGAATTTTTTTTTCCGAACACAGTTCCGACAGAATTTTGGGGGCTAAGGCATTGGAATCGTAGGCCTGTTTCGGGTCTCGCTCGCATCCGTCCACATCCGAATAGGCGGCGGTGTTGATGACGAGCTGGAACAGGTGCTTTTCAAAAATTCGCCGGACCGAGGCCGCATCGGAAAGATCGCAGGCAACGCTTCCCTCGAGCCCGCGCTTTGAAATTCCCACGACGGAGGTGGCGGGTCTTAAAATCTCACACACTGCCCGCCCCAACATCCCCGGTGAGCCTGTCACAAGAACGGTCGGAAAATGTTCGGATGACATCCGGTTAAGATCGAACGCGGCCAGCGTAGGCTTTTTTGTAGAATTTCTTAAAATCTTTTTGTTTTTCTTTGATGGCTTTCCACCAAGCCTCGTGAGTGCGGTACCAAAGCGCGGTCTCCCGGAAAGCTTTCTCAAATAGAGATCTTTCAGACCAGCCAAGGGCGCGCAGCTTGGAAGAATCAATGGCGTAGCGCCTGTCATGGCCCAGGCGGTCGGTGACCCTTTGGATAAGGGTGGTTGGCTTGTTCAGTATTTTAAGAAGACGCTCGGTCAACTCCATATTTTGCATTTCCGTGACTGAGGAAATGTTGTAGATCTCTCCCGGCTTGCCTTTCAGCAGCGCATGTAATATCCCGCGACAGTGGTCCTCTACGTAGATCCAATTCCGGACCTGGCGGCCGTCGCCATAGAGGGGCAGCTTTTGATCCGCGAGTGCATTGGACACAAAAAGAGGAATCACTTTTTCGGGATATTGATAGGGCCCGTACGTATTCGCGCCCCGGGTGACAACCACAGGCAGGTGATGCGTGTGAACATAGGAAAGCGCCAAGAGATCCGCCGAGGCCTTGGAAACCGAATAGGGGCTCGAGGGATTGAGCGGGTCCTTTTCCTTAAAATATCCTTTGGGCCGGCTGCCATAGACTTCGTCGGTGCTGACCAGAACAAATCGCTCGACGCCGGCTTTCCTTGCCTCTTCCAAAAGAACGTAGGTCCCGTAAATATTGGTATCCAGGAAAGCCTTTCCATCCAGAAGCGAGCGGTCCACATGCGATTCCGCGGCCAAATGCACCACCGCTTCGCAACCGGCCATGGCCTTTTTTACCGCTTGGGCGTCACAAATATCGCCTTTAACGAAACGATGCCGCCGATTTCCGCGAAGTTCCGACAGACGCTGCAGATCCCCGCTGTAGGTGAGCTTGTCGAGATTTACAATCGAAACCTTGGGATCTTGACGAAGCCATGTCTTGACCAGACATGCGCCGATGAACCCGGCACCGCCCGTGACGAGAACTTTTTTCATTTTTTGTTTTTGCTGTGCTGTTTGGCCGCGAGCACGTTCGCGCGAAGAAGAGAGTCGAATGTACCGCTATCCGTCCACCACCCGCTCAGGACATCGTATTCAAGGGCGCCGCGGCGGATGTAGGCGTTATTGACATCGGTGATCTCAAGCTCTCCTCGGCCCGAGGGTTTGAGCGTGCGAATGATGTCAAAAGCCGTTTCATCGTACATGTAAACTCCGGTGACCGCCATGTCCGTCTTTGGGTTTCGCGGTTTTTCTATGATAGAGGTAATCTTTTTTCCCTGAAGCGACGCCACCCCGAAACGTTCCGGATCCGGCACCCTTTTTAGAAGAACCCGTGCGCCGGTTTTCTGTTTCCGGAAACGATCCACGTAGGGTTTGAGACTTTTTTCAAAAATATTATCCCCCAGAATCACGACCAAGCGTTTGCCATGCGCGAAATGCTTTGCCAATCCCAGAGCCTCCGCGATAATCCCCTCCCCCTCCGGGTTAGTGTAATTCCAATGTGTAAGACCGAATGCGTGTCCATTGACCAAAAGCCGCAGAAACGCACCCGC
>CAYZGM010000090.1:0-4464 GCA_964478015.1 uncultured Planctomycetia bacterium | reverse complement strand
AGCGTGGCGGACCCGCCAAGATTTTTGGCGGGGGTTAGAGTACATTAGGGCGATTAGCTCAGCGGGTTAGAGCACTTCCTTTACACGGAAGGGGTCGGGGGTTCGAGCCCTCCATCGCCCATGATATTATGTTCACGGTTTATGTGCTTAAGGGTTTAAAGAATCATAAAAGGTATGTTGGCATGACTTCGAAATCCATGGCAACTCGTCTAGACTGGCATCGCTGGGGTCTGACATCCTGGACAAGGCAGAACGGTCCTTTCGACTTAATATATTCTGAGGAATTTGAAAGCAAGAAATCTGCCTTAAAACGGGAGAGTTATTTTAAGACAGGTCAAGGACGTCGAGCCTTGGACAATTTATTAAATAAAAAAGAGGGCGCAGCTTCCGCCACAAAGCGTGGCGGACCCGCCAAGGTTTTTGGCGGGGGTTAGAGCACTTCCTTTACACGGAAGGGGTCGGGGGTTCGAGCCCTCCATCGCCCAATGAATTATTTACCCAAAAAAGGAAATTTATGCCATTTGAGAAGATAGGGCTGCATGCGGATATTCTAAAAGGAATCCGGGATATCGGGTTTACAACGCCGACACCGATCCAAGAACAGATCATTCCCGCCATTCTGGCGGGCAGGGATGTTATTGCCACGGCACAGACCGGCAGCGGGAAGACGGCAGCGTTTGTGCTCCCCATCCTGCACAGATTGATGACGACCCCGGCGAAGAAAAAGGGGCTGCGGGCTCTCATTATTTCGCCGACGAGGGAACTGGCTCTCCAATCCACCGATCATTTGAAAAAGCTTTCCAGCTATGTGCCGGTCCGCGGAGAGGCTATCTTCGGCGGTGTCCCGATGCATCCTCAGATCAGCGCTCTGAAACAGGGGTTGGACGTTATTTCGGCAACGCCTGGGCGTCTTCTTGACCACGTGTACGAGGGGCGGGTGGATTTCGGGCAGTTGGAGATATTCGTGTTGGACGAAGCAGACCGCATGATGGACATGGGTTTTCTGCCCGACGTCAGGCGCATCATCTCACTGTTGCCTCCAAAACGGCAGAACCTCATTTTTTCTGCGACTATTCCGAATGAGGTGATGATTCTTTCAAAAGATATTTGCCATGAGCCTGTCATAGTCCGGGTGGGCGGTGACAACGCCAGACCGCCGTCCAAGATTCGTCAAGCGCTGTATCCGGTCTCGCACGACCAAAAAGGCGATCTTCTGGTCCGCATTCTGAAAGACGGTGCCCACATGTCATCGGTGATCGTGTTCACGCGCACCAAACTCGGCGCGGACCGTTTGTGGAAAACCCTGGAGAGGGCCGGCATCAAAACATCCCTTATTCACGGGGACCGCTCCCAGAGCCAGCGCCTGCATGCTCTGGAGTATTTTAAGAAAGGCAGGACCCAGGTCTTGGTCGCAACCGACGTTGCCTCAAGAGGCATCGACATTCAGGATGTCTCGCACGTGATCAACTATGATGTGCCGCAGGTACCCGAGGATTATATCCACCGCATCGGCCGCACGGCCCGCGCGGAGGCCGATGGCGACGCCTTGACCCTTTTCACGCCGGAGGATGAGGAGCTGATCACGGAGATCGAGAAAGCGGTTGGAAAGAAAATAGACCGTGTCAAGGTTCCTGATTTTCAGTACCGCGATCCGCGTACGCATTCGCCGCAAACAGGGCATGGCCACCGTCCGCATCGCGGATATGGCCGTCCTCAACAAAGCCAAGGCCACAGCCGTCCGCAGCACGGCGGCGGTCATGGGCGTCCACACGGCCAAGGACCTAGCAGACACCGATCCCATGGCCCTTCAAAGTAAATCTATTAAAAATTTGGAGCAACGGATGGAGAATCTCCCCCCGGAATCTCTCCGCTACCGCGTGCTGGAGTGCGCCAAGCAGTTCAAAAGTTCCTGGATTGAACTGGGCCAACATCTCTACGCCGTTTACAAAGACAAGCATTACAGGGAATGGGGCTATGCCACATTCGAGTTCTACTGCGCGAAAGAGATTGGCGTTCGTCAGCAGACCGCGGTAAAACTTTTGAAGTCTTATTATTTTTTGGAGAAAGAGGAACCCGAGTATTTGAAAGGACGGAACGAGGACAAGCCCGCCGGGGTTCCGTCGTTCGAATCGGTGAATGCCCTAAGACTGGCCAAACAAAGCGACCGGATCTCTGAAAAGGATTATGGCAAGATCCGGGAAGATGTTCTCGAAAAGGGGAGCGAGCCGTCCGAGGTTAAAAAGAAAATAAAGTATTTTCTGAAACCGGTCACCCAAAAGGAAGTTTCCGAAGCCGACCTGAAGAGCGATGCCGCAAAAAAAATGATCGCTTATCTTGAAAATTCTCTGGGCAGCCTCACGAACCTGTCCTTTCCAAACAAAGTCCTTAAAAAAATCGAAGAATTACTGGAGCTCTTGCAGGGATATAAATAATGATGCAAACGAAAATATTTACGCTGGAAAAGGCAATGAAGACGCTCCCGCTCGTTGAACGGATTGTCGCGGATATCTTGAAGACAGGCCAGGGCATACGCGAGCTTTCTGTCGAGATGGAAAAACCCGAGGATGATCCCCAGATCAACCGGCTTATGGACCAGCTCGACGAGCTCTTTGAGGAGATCGAGTCGATCGGCTGCTACTACAAGGATTGGAACTTTACGGTGGGGCTCGTAGACTTTCCTGCGAAGATTCATGACAAGGACGTGATGCTGTGCTGGCGCAGCGACGAAAAGGAGATCCGGTATTACCACGATCACGAGTCCGGCTACGCCGGACGCCGTCAGATCCCGAAAGACTGAGCCGCGGCATTTTTCGGCAATAAAAAAGGAGCGGAAATTTCTTTCCGCTCCTTAATTATTTTTTTAAAGCACTTCTTACGACAGGTGCTTCGAAACGAGTTTTGTCATCTCGAACATCGAAACCTGGGCTTTTCCGAAGATAGGCTTCAGTTTCGCGTCGGCGTTGATGTTGCGGCGGTTCTTCTTGTCCTGAAGATCATTCTTCTTGATGTACTCCCAAAGCTTCTTCACGACCTGAGTCCGCGGCAGGGCTTTAGAACCTACGATCTCTGCCAAAGACGAGCTCGGCTGCAAAGGTTTCATGAATGCCGAATTTACTTTCTTTGCCACTGGTACCCCCTATTGGATTAACTAACGTTCCTCGTTTTTCCTAAAACAGTCCCACTAGTTCTATCACAAATCGAAAAGAATGCAAAGCAAGAATTATAGAGGGGAAAATGGGCATAGATTACACAGATTTTGAGAAAGATTGCACTGATCAGTCCCAAAATTTGCTTTTAATCTAATCTGTGCGTGCCAATCCGAGCAATCTTTTTTAAATCTGTGTAATCTGTGATTATCTGTGTTTATAATGCTTTTATGGCCGGCCTCTACATCCATATTCCTTTCTGCAAAAAAAAATGTCATTACTGTAATTTCACGATCGCTCTGTCCGGATCTGAAGAACGCCACACGGCTTTTCTCTCGGCTCTCGCGCGCGAGGGGCTGAGGCATCGTGAACGATTTCAAGAGATCCCTTTTGAGACCGTGTACCTTGGCGGAGGCACTCCCTCAGCTCTGCGGCCCAACGAACTCAAACGACTTTTTTCGGATCTAGCCGACAACTTCAAATGGAAATCCGATGCGGAGCTGACATGCGAGGTAAATCCCGCCGATGCAGACCGAGACAAGGCCGATCTCCTGGCAAAGCTCGGCGTCAACCGGATCAGCTACGGAGCCCAATCCTTTCACGAGGAGACCTTGAAGAATCTTAACCGCGCGCATGACGCGGCTGACATTGGGCGATCGTTCCATATTTTGAGAGAGGCAGGATTCAGGAATATTAATTTAGACCTCATCCTGTCGCTTCCGGGGGAGGGTTGGGACAAGGCGCGCATTTCTCTGGAAGAGACTGTGAAGCTGGGCCCTGAGCATATTTCTCTCTATGAGCTTACGGTTGAGGAAAAAACCATGTTTGGAGATCTTCAGAAAAGGGGGAAACTCAATCTTCCGAATGAAGAGGCGCAATTTGAGACGCTCTCCAAGGCGCGCGAGTTTTTAAAGTCGGCTGGGTATGTGCATTACGAGCTCTTGAATTATTCAAAACCCGGGTTTGAGTCAAGACATAATCGTCTTTATTGGGCCAACGGCGAATATTTGGGGTTGGGGCCTGGCGCTTATTCCTATGTCGATGGGCGCCGTTGGCGTTTTGCGGAAAGTTATGCCAGTTATCTTTCAAAGGTCGAGGCCGGGGACTGGAGCGCCGCCGAGGAGGAGGCATTGAGCCCTGAGCACAGGGACATAGAATCCTTTTTACTGGCGCTTAGGCTGACCGACGGGGCTCCGGCGGCCCGCTTCGAGGACGTTCTCAGGAAATTCGGCAAGGATATCGCGGAGCTTTCGGAAAAGGGGCTTTTAGTTCAGGAAGACGGCCAAATAAGACTTTCGCCAAAAGGGCAATTTTTGGC
>CAYZGM010000089.1:0-4801 GCA_964478015.1 uncultured Planctomycetia bacterium | reverse complement strand
GGGGCTTACAACGCGCAAATACGTCTCCTTGGCCAAGGTGAGTCGCGCTACCGCCTTTCGCGAAATCTCGGATTTACTCGAGAAGAAAATCCTGATGCAAACCCCCGCCAAGGGCGGCCGCAGTGTCAGTTACGATCTTGCCTGGGACTGACCGTTATAGATCTGACAGGACCGCGACTATGGCGGTTACAACCCGCCTCTCTGAATGGCCCCAAACATTTCGAGAGAGGCCGTATAGTTTTGCTCCGTGAGGTGCAGGTAGACATCCTGAAAAAGAAGATCCAGGCTGCTTGGGGGCCCATGATGGAAAAGGTCAGCGGGGAGATCCTTGAGACTCAGGGCGTCAAATGGCAGTCCATGCTCGCCAACGGAAAGGCTCAAAAAGATCTGCGTGAGAGCATCATAAAGATCTGGAGCGAGAAGAAGTAAGTCGTCGAAAAAAAGCCGGCCGGCTTCCGACAGGAGACCGGTCGGCTTTCTTCAACAAACGGGGAAGGGATGCGGAAACAATTATCGGACGACTCAAGCTCTATGGTCGTCGCGGATCTTGTGGTGAATGGAGCTTTTGGCAAGTATAATAGTGAACGTCATTCATGTTTTCAATTGTCTTAGATCTCACGGAGAAACTGTTTGATGAAAAAAATATCAGTAGAGCAGTTTGATAATGAATTCAAAGCGAATTCCTCAGCTCAGTGTCTGGATGTGCGAGAACCGGCAGAGTATGCTCAAACCCGTTTGGAGAACTTCATCCTATGTTCTTTAAGCGGTCTTTCCGAAAAGTCCGTCGCATCATTCGATAAATCAAAAACGACTTATCTTCTTTGCCGAAGCGGCAATCGCGCATGCCAAGCGGCGGAGCGTCTTGAAAGGATGAACTTTTCCGATGTCCGCGTTATCGAGGGCGGATTAGGTGCTTGGGAGTCCGCGGGGAAAAAAGTCATCAGGGGAACATCCAAGGTGTGGGCGCTTGAGCGACAGGCGCGGTTTGCGGCCGGTTTCTTGGTGTTGTTGGGAATTGTGCTTGCGATGACGATGCATCCTGGTTGGGTTATCCTATCTGCTTTTGTGGCGGCCGGCCTTCTATTTTCCGCCGTGACCGACACGTGCGGCATGGCAATGGTCCTCGCACGCATGCCATGGAATAGGTCGGAACGATAGAGGGGTTTTCAATGGATCCGAGCCTTGTCTTGGCAACGATGCTTTGTGCTTTGGTGGGCTTGTCTCTGGGTCTTTTGGGCGGCGGCGGTTCCGTGCTCATGGTGCCTCTCTTTGTCTATATTGCCAAGGTGCCCGTCAACGAAGCCATTGCCATCCCGCTTGGTGATCTGGTTTCGAGGCTGAATGAGATTCCCAACTCAAAGCCGGTCGTTACGGTTTGCCACTCTGGAAAACGATCCGCGCAGGCCACGGTCATTTTGAAAAAAAACAGTTTTAACGAAGCTGCTAACCTGAAAGGCGGGATGATCGAGTGGGTGCGCGCGGATCACGCATCGGCCCAATAGGTAGGATTACCGTCTAGGAGTCTCGGTGTTTATAAATAATGTCAGTGGTAACTGAAAAATAGGGGAACTAAAATATGAAATCAGCCCGTTTAACGTTATTTGTGCTTTTATTGCTCAGTTCATTTGCGGGCACGGTGTTTGCCAAGACTGCCACGGTAGAGATTAAACCAACAAAGGAGGGATCCTCAGTGGGCGGCACGGTTCGCCTGGAGGAGGTGCCCGAGGGTTTGAAAGTCGACGCGCAGGTCAAAGGTGTCACGCCGGGAAAACATGGCTTTCATATCCATGAAACAGGCGCCTGCGGGGATGAGGGGAAAGCAGCCGGGGGACACTTTAATCCGGATCATGCCTCCCATGGACTTCTGGTCAAAGACGGATTTTCCAATGCGCATGCCGGAGATCTAGGAAATATCGAGGTTGGCGCGGACGGCACAGGAAATCTTGAAACCACTTTGCCCGGCCTAAGCCTTTCCGCGGGAGAGCACAACATTGCCGGAAAGTCCGTCATTCTTCATGAAAAAGAAGATAACTTTAGTCAGCCCACCGGCAATGCGGGAGGGCGGATCGGCTGTGGAGTGATTTCGGAGACATAGCCCTCCGGGATTTGGATTTCGTGGGACAAAAATACGACCGCTGATGGCCTGGGCCAACACCGTGTCCGGTACTCGGGCAACTAAAATTAACCTTGCTCAGTAAACGAAAGGATAAAAACAATTTGATCAAGCACTTTATGTCTATGTCCCAAGCAGCATGAAGCTGGACGTTCCAAGAGGCCGCACTTTTCAAATCAGTCCCGCCTTGGCACTTTTTATCGTTCTATTCCTCGGAACACTCGTACGCCTTTGGATCAGTTACAAGCACTACGGTACTTTTGATGTCAATTCTTGGGAGAAAATTTTTCATTACTGGCAAGATGGCAGAACGCCCTACGATGCTGAAAGACGTTACGCGTATACACCAGTCTGGTTTTGGATCCTGTCGGTTTTTTCCGTAATCAATTCCGTTGCCAGATTCCCGGATCATTTTATGATCAAGATGCCTCTCATATTGGCGGACCTTGGGATCGTGTGGCTTTTGTGGAAACAGGCTGACCGGATGGGGCTCACCATCAAGGAAAAACTCGTCGCGGTTATTTTTTTCTTTCTGAATCCAGTTTCTTTTCTTTGCACATCCTATTTAGGACAATTCGATAACTTGGCATACGCATTCGTGTTAGCTGCGTGCATTTCTGAATATTCAGGCACCAAAAGAAAAGCTTCAGTTACGTTTTTGCTGCTGGCTGCCGCCTTTATGGTTAAGCAGTCCATTCTCCTTATTGTGCCTCTTTTCGCTTTTCGACAGAAAACCTGGCGACAAAAAGCTTTTTTTCTGATGATGGTGCCTTTGCCCTCTCTTTTGACGCTCATTCCGTATTTGGCAACTGACTTTCACACGGTTTATCAGAGCGTGATCTTGGATTCGATGAAATTGAGGTTGCTCCCTTATGTCTGGGGGTGGACAGTTGTCGCAAACCACGCATGGGTTTTATTGTTCCACTCCATTCTGTCGCAATCGTCGTTCCAAGAGTGGGTCGCCAGGTATAACCTATTTCTTTACCCGTTACTTTTTATCACGGCGTATTATTTGGCAAAATTCTATGACCTGGTAGAGGCGGTGATCCTTTATCTTCTTATTTTTTATGCGTTTACGACGATTCTCGCGCCGCAATACGCTGTTTGGATATTGCCATTTGCGGCGCTGCGGAGGGACAAAATGTTGCTTGTCTATTCCGCGGTCACCACAGCCACTTACCTGGTTTTTTTTGAGTGGCATGCCCAGTACTGTTTGGGGAATATGATTGAAGAGCGAAGAATGGCACCTTTGCTCGCTTCTATGAATATGTTGTCTTGGGCAGTGGTCGTCGCGTGGTTAATTTCAAAACGCAAAACTCTAACCAATGTCCAGCCGCGCGGGGCGCCACAGGGCGAAAACAGGCTTTCCGAGAATCCGGCGTGATGAATCGGTCTTTTTTAACCCTCGTTAGCATCGCCATTTTTTCCGCTTTCCTTTTTATCAGCTGTTCTCTTTCGAAAGACAGCGATGATGAAACGATTTATGCCTCTCTGGCCGTGAAAATACAAGCCACAGGATTTCAGGCATACAATCTGCATGACCTGACGATAGACCCCGCCGGAAAGTTCTGGAAACTGCGATATGAAAGAGGGGACGGTCTGCTATCTCTTCTGGAAAAAAGCGGCGTCACCTATTATGATGTACCGTTGCATTTTCAACCGCCTCTTTTTCCGGCATTTCTTTCGGCTTCACACAAGATATTTAACGGATCTGGTCCATTTCTTCTATTCAAAAAGGGGCAGGCGCCGGAGTTTCGCTATGAACAGCTTTATGCGGCCGTTCCGAACGTTTTATTTTGTCTGTTGTTTCTTCTCGGCGTTTTTTTCTTAGGAAATAATTTTTTTGATCAGAAAACAGGAATTCTGGCAGCTTTATTCTGTTTTGTGAGTCCCGTTTTCCTGGTTTGCACGTTTAAAGCATGGTCCGACTTAATGGCCGCCACGCTGGTCCTTTGGAGTTTTCTTCACTGGCAGAAGAAAAATTCTACTTTTCATGTCTTGTTTTCGGGTATCCTGTTCGGCTTGGCATTATTGACAAGGACCAGTTCCTTTTTTGCGATTCCCATATTCATGACGCGGAATTGGCGCTCATTTCTTGTATGGGTCGCAGCTTTTATATTAACAACCGGCGCATGGTTTATTTCGGTTTATCGGGTGTACGGGGAGATATTTTATCACCCGGAAGCCAAGGGCGCCAAAGAGTCTCTTTCGTGGCTGGCAGCCATTTCACGGCCCTGGTATGTTTATCCATTAAATTTGGTTTATCTATCTCCCTGTTTCGCGCCGGTTGTTATTATCAATAAGCACTGGAAGATTTTTTGGATCTGGATCTTATCGTTTCTTGTTCCACTTTCAATCTTGCTCTATGCTCAAAGGCCTTTAGGTCTTGAAGACAGGTACTTGCTGTCTTGCTATCCAGCTTTTGCGATTCTGTCTGCAGCCGGTTTTGTTAAGATCGCTAAAGTTGTTCCTCAAAAAATATTATTAGGAATCATCCTGTTTGGCTGTGCCTGGTCACTAAAATTATCCATTTTATTGGTCCATTCGCGAGAAAGCCTTCTATTTACGCCTTGGTAACCCGTGTAAGGAACGACGTTTGATAGGGGATTTGTGCTAATATCATCCCGCCGAAAGTGTCACGGTAAACGGTGGAGCAGCGCAAGAAAGGGGAGTATAATATTGGGGCTA
>CAYZGM010000088.1:0-4836 GCA_964478015.1 uncultured Planctomycetia bacterium | reverse complement strand
GGATCGCCGGATCTAGCTCCTCCATGAGGTTCTTACCCACTTCCTCCCACCGACTCCGCCGGGATGGATTTTTCATCACCCTGAGATAATAGTCGGTCGAGAGCATTCGTATGGGCGAATCGAGGCGCCCCGCGGTCTCTATCTTTCCGCGGAGACCATTTTTTATGCCGTCTGGCAGCTCATGGATCAGGTATACCCTGTCACCGGTTCTAAAAGCGTCCTTTTTGCCGACCACATCAAAGTAGTTGGCCGGGTTTTCCAATACGTCCTGGTTTTTCAGTAAATCAGGCGAACTTGGAATGTTTTCCTTGAGCCTCACAAAACCCCTGAAATTTTCATCTTGTTCGAACTGCATCGCCACCGCAAGATCCGCTGAGTAAGATCCGGCGGCAAGCTCCATGGCATTCATTCGTTCATCCCCCTTTTTATCTGTCGGGCGGTACACGGAGATATAAATACGGTCATGCAATTGGTCATGATCTTTCTTGAAATTCACCGCCGGATTTGGATCCAGCAGGCCCAGAGGTCTTGGAGTGACCGACGCCATGTCTTCCTCCTGGCCGCTAAAAGATATCATCACAATGGACTTCATGTACTTGGTAAACTTGTAGAAAGCGTGGGGCGAAACACCATGGGACCCCCGCCAATACGCCTGCCATGTCTCCGGAGTCATCAGCTGAATCTCTAAGGCGATTGCATTTGTAAACCCGGGGAATTTAATTTTAAGATCCAGATGTTTCGCCCCGGTATCTTTTTGAATTTCGAATTCCTTTTGCTTTCGATTTGCGTATTGTATCTTTCCCCCCGTCTTCGCGTGGGCTTTATTCCACACACCGATCCACTTATGAATCAGCGGTTCAGCTATCGCAATTTGTGCGGTAACAACCTGCACTCCCAAAAGATCGTGCATTTCCCAGATCGAATATTTGAATAATTTGTCCGCAATGCTGGCAACGGATTTTACCCGATGATGCAGCGCTGCCTCTGCGCCCTTTTTTTTAAGAGCTTTAGCCAGACTTAATTCCTTCTTTTCGAGTTGATCTCGAACTTCTGAGACCTCAACGTCGGCGATCCTCGTGACCCCGTTATCCACGACGATCCTCCGTCCAAATACTTTCTTCCGCTCGTCTTCTATTTCCCGATATTTATCTGCATCCGACACGCGGAAGAGAGTATCGTCGATTCCTTGCGCAACACCCTGATCTCCGCGCCAACCGGCCATTGTTCTGTATAATTTAAGCTCTGCCAGCTTCGTGGGTGTAGCGCCAACAGGGGAGTTTTCAATAAAATCTGCCTCTTTAAATGCCAAGAATACGAGAAATGTGTCGTAGTTTCCCTGAGTCAGTTGCGTAATGACATTGGTGAAATTTAGATACGTGCGCCCCCGCTCGAATGGCTCGTTCCCCTTTTTTATTTGAAACGGCACCTGATAGGCCTGGGCCGTCCCGTCCAAATGGGAAAGTATCTTTCTCGTCCGCTCCTGCTGCGGCGGGCCTGATTGAGAGATCTCAGCCAAGATCGCTTTTACCCAACGTTTACCGTCTTCATCCTCACGATAAATAGGGTACAGAATCGCAGCCACGATCGCTTCGGTTTCCACTCTCCAAGCCGTCACCTGTACCGCAGAATGAATATAATCCGCCATTCTTCGGTATCTATCGTCCTGATAAATTTTATCGTGCACCGACCGAAGGAGGTTTGCATCATCCTCGCCGCGCCTCAGCCCGGAAAAATGATGCAGGAGTGTGTGAAGAGCTTTGTTATCCTGAGTATTGCCATCCTCGGCCATCCGCGCGCCGGCTATGGGCCTGGCCGCAGCCCATAACTCGAGTTTTCTGGGATTGGTCGGTCTTAAGGGATAGGCCACCAGGATATACGGCACCTGCTGCCGGTCGAACTTTTCGATTCCCGCCGACCCGCCATCCACAAAAATGGCGTCCCGAATTTGATTTTTGGCAATCCATTGATTGACTTTTCTTTTGAATTCGACCTTGGAAATGAGTCCGGTGAAGCCGCCGAGGTCATACCCATAGACGGCCTTGGCATGCAGGTCGCCGTTGGCGTCGGCCCCGAGCAACCGCACCCGTCCGTGAAAAAGTCCCTGGTACCAATCCCAAATTTTTTCGTTCACGCGATAATCTTTGACAGCGATGGGTCCCGCTTGAAACGCAAAGCGCCCGTTTTGGTCAGGGCGATAATCGTTGTTGTCATGGATCCGAAGAACGTTGTCCTTTCCAATCACCGCGATTCCTTTCTGGACAGCACTCCCTTTGTGGTTGGGGTTACGATGGCTTAACACCACGCCATCAATCGTCAAAAGACCGATCATTTGCTTATCCGGCCGGTGATGACTGATGGTGGAGACAAAAATCACCACTTTCTTATCCAGGAGTTCTTGAAGCGCCGGGGTTACGCGCGCTATCACAAAGAGATTATTCTTTCTCGAAAATCTCGTTTCGGATATGATTTCATAACCCGTCAACAGATCATGGTGCCAATTGAACGCGCTGCCCGCCGTCCACCCCGCCGCAGCTCCCATTCCGAGCAGTAAAAAATCTCGACGAGACATCCCCGCCATCCGCGCGCCGAGAGTCTCCGAACTCCCTGCCTGTCCGGCAGGCAGGCGAGCTCCGAGCTCCGAGCCGCCTTTTCCCGCCGGCCGCGCGGACAACTTCGCGTAATTCGCAACCTCCGCCATCCGACTGCCGGCCAGGTCTTCGGCCAACAGCGCGGCGACGAGACCGTCGGATTTTTTGTTGGGTTTTAGGTGAGATCCTTCTCCGCCAAAGATCGTTGGCGGATCAGCATGATGGGGGATTGCATTTACAGGATGACGGACACCCGCGTCTAAAATAGGGATCTCCTTTTTGATAGGCTCCAACAAAATCTTTTCATAGGCGGCCTGGTTTGTTTCGGAAGCTACATTCGGCGAAAGGACTGCGTAAGAATAGCCTTTTTCCTTGAAGAGTTTCTTGAGGTGCGAAGTGTGATAACCGCCGGCGATGAGGATGGCGGCTTTTTGCTTCTCGGCCCTTAGAACTTTTTCTGAATTCTTGAGGAATGCCTCGTCACGGCGATCCACAGAATCGTAGAAAGCTTTCAGCGCGGTCTTTGTTTCTTCACGCTGCGGGGAATAAGCAAGCATGTCCTCAAAATAACCGTCGTCCGCAAGCTTGCGGTTCAGGAATGCAAGATAGGCGACGGTGCTGAAGTCGGGTTCGTTCACTTCGAACGTTTTGAATTCCTTGGTGGACATCTGAATGCGGAAAGCGGAATCGAGAAGCCCAAGATAGCGGTCGATGGAACGCAGGAGCAGAGCATCGGTAGACGGTAGTCGGAATTCGGTAGTCGGAATTCGGTAGTCGGAATTCGGCATCTCTGAGGTAGATCTGCCGACTGCCGAATCCCTGCTTCCGACTACCTGCTGAGTCCCATTGGGGCTTGAAAGAAACCTTTTGTACACCTCATCCTCTAGCCTCTCCGTCTCGCCCATCAGAGCTTCAACATCCATGCCGGCGATCTCTTTCAAGTACACTTCATAGCTTAAAAGTCCCGGATAAGCGTCTAGGGAGATATTTTTTTCCTTGGCAGAGCGAAACAGGCCTTGCAGGAAATTCAACTGAGAAGTTTTTTGATCCTTGATCCTGGATAGCTTCGCGAGCTCATCTTTAAGAACCTGGCGCGCACCAGCATTCGAGAGTGTCTCCATCAACGCTGCTTGCTCCAGATTAGCGGCTTCGAAATTAATCGTGGATTGCTTTTCGATCAGAGATTGAAGTTGACTAACGGAAGTAAACTCGTTGAGTCGTTGAGTCGTTGCGTTGTTAAGTCGAGCCAGACGGACAAGCTCTCCAAATCTTTTTTCAAAACTGTCTCCGAGCTCCGAGCTCCTAGCTCCGAGCTTCTCGTATTCCGTCAATGCCGTCGGATAAACCTTCCTCTTCAATTTCCCCACGGCGTTCCGCACAATCTTCAAACTGTGAATTGCCGCTTCCCTCTTATCGGCAAGTGCGGCATAGGCATTCAGACTATCCATGTAAAGCTCTTTATCCTCGATGCCCATGATTTTCATCGGATGGTCGGAAGTAAGGTTCAAATATTCTTCGCCTGCAATCTTCCCCTCGAATAAAAATTTCTTCGCGACTTTCTTCCACACCCCGGGTGTCGCGAGGGATTTCAGCGAGGTAAGTGTGTCGTCTTTCGTCCCCCCCTCCACCAACACCAAATTAATTTTGTATTTACTCATGATGGCATCCAGCGTGCTGGCAAGATTCTGTTGCCCGCTTAGATTCGCGTGCGCGTCCTGGATGTGGATGATGAGCGGTTTGCCCGGGACGGAATGGATCTCCTTGAGAGAACAAAAATCAAGCGGCGCTTCAAAGCGCGCGGGGTCCTGAAGAAGAATTTGCAAGGCACTTTGCCCGGCACCGATTTGCTCGATCGGCGCCGCGTACAACGTATCCGCTATAGCCATTTTAAAAATCAATACTAAGCAGATAGCCTTTATCGCGTAGTGGTGTCGTCTCATCCCTTAAATTGACCCTAACTGATTTGCTTGTTTAGAGTTATACCTTAATGCCGAAAGTATACATGACGCTCCCGCCCAAATACAAATAATAAGGACGATTTAACTCCATATATAACAATGAGTTACAAAAATAAAATCCCATTCGTTTTTCAAAAATCCAATAGTCGTTATTGCATGAATTTGTTGGTTCCCCACTCCTGGAAAGTTTTTTGTCACGCCCAGTACCGGCTCCCAAGGCATTGCCCTCCCGGGGACGTCGCATTTCCCCTCCGCGGAAATGCTCCTCGGTTGGCACGGTTCGCTCGTCC
>CAYZGM010000087.1:0-5424 GCA_964478015.1 uncultured Planctomycetia bacterium | reverse complement strand
CGGGACTTTTATTCACAAATTCTTGGACATAGCTCCGGTCTGCGGCGCTCAGTCCCTCGATGTGAACAGCGACATCGCGGAATAGCGCGGTAGGCGGCCCAACCATTCGGACCACACGTCCCAGACATTCGATCACACGGTCCGGAAAATCTATTTTGAGGCAAAGCAACATCCCCTGCCGAACCTGACGGTCGAAGGTAAAAAGAACCCCTGTCGAGCTTAGGTTGTGAATCGTGACATGGCTCCACTTGAGAGGCTTTTCTTCGAACAAGGCAACCCTCAGAACAAACCGCTTGTAAAGCCTCCGAGCCCGCCGCCTCTCCTGCCCAGCCTCCAAAGAAGATTTCTCATTCCCATCACTCATAAATTCTCCCTAAGAGGTCTTCGAGAGCACTTTTTGATAGGCAATACGCCCGTCCATGCCCAGGAAACTTAGTGTCAGATTCCCCGCTTTCGGCAATCCCTTTCGGCGCGCCAGCGATAGTTTGGAAAGCACTTCCGGCGGGACATCTTTCAGCACAAAAGAACAGAGACTCGTCTCGCTGTGCAATTGCTTTTGCCAAGACATCGTCAAAATTCCCTTGGCGTCCAGCGAATAATCGATCTCCGGGGTCTGTTTCTGAAATTTATCCAGCCACTCCCTGGCAAAAGGTTTTTCCGAGGACATAAATTTCATGCTGGAATTTTTATTGAAAACAAACCTCTGGTAAGGAAAAAAGACAGGGTCGTTTTTGTCCAAGATGGGCTGCACGGACACCATCTCCCAGACACCCACGAGATCATTCTTGGTTGCCGCTCGGCTGACTTTCTCCTGCTGAGCCCACACGAATGGCGTCATCCCAGCGACAAGCATCAGCACGGTTAGGACCTGAAAAACTCTTCTCATTCTTGCCTCCAACTCTCGATAAATTGTTTCAAATGCTTTGCCATCAAAGGTTTTTTCCTCGGATCCCGCAAAATAAACGCCGGGTGATAAAGCGCTATGAGACGTATCCCCGGATAAAGCGAATGTGTAAAAAAACGCCCGACCTCCTCGCTCATCACGAGATTCCTTTTTTCCGGGATAAGGCGCCGCAATGCCGTCGCACCCAGAAACAGCATCCACTTCGGCCTGATCAGATCAATCTGTTTTTTTAGATATGGCAAACATGTTTGCGCCTCCTCGGGGTAAGGTGCCCTATTTTTTGGAGGGCGACACTTCACGATATTCGCGATGAGCGCGTCGCGGTCTGTGCTGAACCCTTCGGCACGCAACATTTCGTCCAGCAAGCGCCCGGAACGACCCACAAACGCTTTCCCCGCCAGATCCTCTTTTTCGCCGGGTGCCTCACCCACAAAGAGAACCCTTGCCCGCGGGTCTCCCCGGTCCACAACCAATTGCGTCCTACTCTGAGACAAACTGCAACGCACGCAATTCGAGCCTAAGAGTGCTTGTTTGAACCCCGCATAGGTAGTCGCTTCAAGGGCCGTATTCGTCAAAGATATTTCGAGACAGTGTTGTAGAGCTCCTCTTGACTGCAGGGCTTCCTCACAAAATCCTGCACGCCCTCTTGGACAAAAAGATCCCTCATCATCTCACGCCCCGTCAGAACGACCACCGGAATCGCACGAAACTTCGGCTCTTTCTTTATCTCTCGGAGAAAGCCGTAGCCGTCCATATTAGGCATCATCACATCTAGGATGATTAGATCCGGCTTCATGTTTTTCATTTTTTCAAGACCGCCTAGGCCGTCCTGAGCCGTATGGACATCCAAACCCTTTTCTAATAAAAAAGTTTTTAGGATATTAAGAGCTATTTTGTCATCATCGATGATTAGGACTTTCTTAGACACAGGAATCCCCCAAAATAAGGTGTAAACAAGTCTACACTCTTTGATATATCCTGTCACGCAAATCGTTGCTTTAAAACGGATTAGGCGGCTTTGAGGCGCGTCCAGCGGCCTTTGGATGCCAACTGGCGCTGAAGCTTCTTTCGGACCATTCGGGTCGCGCGGAATATTGGGTTGAAGTAGATGTAGGACAGCAGGGTAGAATTGCTGATACTCTTGACGGCTTCCGTGGATTTCATCGTATTTCCCTTTCTTAATTACTTCATAAAGAAAGTTACACGACGAAACATCCTAAGTCAAGGTGCCGGGGCAAAGACCTCCTCGAGGAACGCTTTCATGGATTCCCATGATTTTTTATCCGCAGCCTCATGATACGCCATCCCAGTAGAGGAATCCGTGCCCGCTTCGAACACCGCGAAACTGTGTACCGCGCCCTCGTAACTTTCAAAACGCATGTCCACCCCGGCGTCTTTCATTTCCTTTTTAAAACCCTCGACTCCGGGTTCGGTGAATTTATCCGCCGCCCCGTGACACACCAGGACCTTACCCTTGATATTCTTCGCATCGGCGGAATTCGGGGTGGAAAGATCCCCGTGAAAACTTACCACCCCTTTCACGTCAGCTCCTGACCTTGCCAACTCGAGCACGGTTGTTCCCCCAAAACAGTACCCAATCGCTCCGAGCTTTGTCGCGTCCACGAGAGGGTGCCCCTTGAGAACCTGAAGCGCAGAATCAACTCTCGCGCGCATCAGGGCGCGGTCATTTTTGTATATGCCGGCTTGCCGAGCAGCTTCCTCGTGAGTTTCGGGTCGTATCCCCTTGCCATACATGTCAGGGGCAAAGGCAATGTACCCCAATTCCGCCAGGGCTCTGGCGCGGCGTTTGGCGTATTCACCCAAGCCTTTCCATTCATGGAGAACAAGAACCCCGGGGCGGCGCGCTTCGGACGCATTGTCGTAGGCAAGATAGCCCTCCAAGGAAACATCCCCGTGCTTGTACTCCACCGTTTCCCCAACGACTGCCGCATCACTCGGCGATACCTGAAAGCTTAGGAGCAAGAATAAAAACAAAAAAATCTTCTTCATAAAAAGTTTACCCTCTCTTGGTTTTGAACTGCTGACGCGCATAACGCCGCTCGGAGCCCTCCCTGATAAAATTATTTTAAGGGTGCATTATACCAAAATATGCCGTTAAGATAAATTTTGCTTAAATATGCTCCGAACAACCTATTGAATTCAGTATGTAGTGATGTATGCTTCTTAATAGTAGTATCTTATTAAGTTTGTTGGAGGGGGGGAGTGAAATGCCAGCGAATGAGCGTCGCGCGGCAAGCATCCTGTTGGTCGATGATGATCCTCAAATGCTTAATTTCCTTTGCGAGCATCTCTCCAGCCGAGGCTTTCTCGTACGTTCTGCCTTGAGCGCTGGAAAGGCCCTGGAGACGGCCAAGGAAGAGCCGCCGGATCTCATGATCTGCGACCTCAAAATGCCATTGGTCGATGGCATCACCTGCATGGAGACCTTTCAGCGCATCGATCCATCCCTCCAGGTGATTATGCTAAGCGGGGAGGCAACCATCGATAACGCTGTCTCCGCCATGAAAAAGGGGGCGTTCGATTTTCTCCAAAAACCCGTCATCATGGATTCACTTTTCTGTTGCATCGAAAAGGCCATGCTTAAAAAACGGCTCGAAGCAACGATCCTCGCCTGCGGACGGGCACACCAAATACTGGACGCCAAGTATTCGGACGATCTCTTTAGATCCGTTGCGCCTCTTCTGGCGCAATATGTTTCCGCAGCGAAATGTGCGCTGTTCCTTCTGGATGAAAAGGGCTTGTGGCGTTCCGTGTCCGCAGTCGGCTTGGATGACAGCGGCTCCCTCCGTGTAGCCGAAAATTTTATTAAAAACTTTTCCGGTCCTGAAAATTTTGGGACGAAACCGTCCCTCTTGGCTAAAAGAGGAAGAAACCCTGCCCCATGGATGATCGTGCCCCTCCTCCATCAGGAACGCCTTCTGGGCGCCTTCTACATGACGCGTGACGAAACCCAAGACGAGTTCAGCGCTTCGGACATGCGTGAAGCCGCCACGTACACCCTGAATGTGACCCAGGTAGCAGAAAGTATCCGAACGGAAAAAACTCTTAGCGAGCGAATGACAGAACTAAAGCGTGCCCACGAAAGCCTGGAAACGTTTAAGGATCTTCTCTCCCATAAAGAGAGGCTTGCACAACTCGGGAACATGGTTGCAGTGATCGCACATGAAATCAATAACCCGTTAGCAGCCATCCTCGGCTACGCCGAACTATTGCTGGGGTCTGCCTCTGCTAACCTAGAAACGCGCGAGCATCTTGAAATTGTCCATAGTGAAGCGGAGCGGTGCAAGACAATGCTCCGAGAGGTCCTGATGTACTCTCGCCAACGAAAACCCAAGTTTACGAATACTCCGCTACGAAAAATCGTAACCGATGTCCTGAGTGTCATGCGCCCGGAAACTGACCGGCAAGGAGCCCATATTTTGATCGACGCTCAGACGGATGAGATCGAGGTTTTGGGAGACGCCGATCTTCTGAAGCAAGTATTCTTGAATTTAATCAAAAATGCGTTGCAAGCCATGGGCACTCAGAAAGAAAAAGAATTGAAGATCGGGCTAAGCTGCCGGGGCGGTTTCGCTACTATCACATTCCGCGATCACGGACCGGGCATTCCGCCGGAAGCGCTTAAAAAAATATTTGACCCATACTTCACCACCAAGAGCGCGGGTAACGGCACTGGACTCGGACTGACCGTTACCTCCCAGATCGTCCGTGAACATCACGGGTGCTTGACCGCTTACAACTGCGCGGATGGGGGTGCCGTATTCTGCGTTAAGCTGCCGTGCGGAAGCTCTAACCAAACACAATCACTCGATCAAGCGGCTTGAAAAAAGAAACACACCCTTTCTGACAATAAAAAAGACCACCCGGCCTTGTGGGCCAAGTGGTCTTTTAGTTTAGATGCTGGCGACGTCCTACTCTCCCGGTGAGTTGCCCCACAAGTACCATCGGCGCTGGAAGGCTTAACGGCCGTATTCGGAATGGGAACGGGTGTTGCCCCTCCGCTATAATCACCAGCAAGTTTTTAAGGACATGTGAACTGTCCTAATTCTTTTAAAGAGCAAAATTTTTGAACTTCGACAATTTCACAGGGAAGACTATAAGGTCTACTTAATCACTTGGAGAACCCGCCACAAAATGCAGCGGATTGCTGCGCAAAATTTTAAGGTCAAGCCTCACGATTCATTAGTACCGGTTAGCTGAAAGCGTTACCGCTCTTACACACCCGGCCTATCAACCACGTAGTCTCCGTGGAATCTTTAGGGGAGATGAACTCCCAGGGAAGTCTTATCTTAAGGGGGGCTTGGCACTTAGATGCTTTCAGTGCTTATCCTTTCCGAACATAGCTAAGCGGCTAGCGCACTTGGCAGCACGGCCGCAACACCAGCGGTTCGTCATTCTCGGTCCTCTCGTACTAGAGAATGCTCCTTTCAAACTTCCTACGCCCACAGCAGATAGAGACCGAACTGTCTCACGACGTTCTGAACCCAGCTCACGTACCA
>CAYZGM010000086.1:4003-5598 GCA_964478015.1 uncultured Planctomycetia bacterium | reverse complement strand
ATTTTTCAGGCCCCGCTTTTAAAGCGTCATCAAATTTTTTAATCAATCGCGGAAGGGCGATCTCTTCATTGTAGGCGGGCAGAAATACCCAGATCATCGAAAAAAGGACCTGACCTCGTGAATAACGGCATTTCTTTGCGCGGCCGTCATCTCGGCATACATCGGTAAAGAAAGGATTCGTGCAGTGACACGTTCGCTCAGAGGGAAATCGCCTTTCTTGTAACCGAGCGAACGGTAGCAAGGTTGCAGGTGAAGCCCTAGAGGATAATAGACTCCGTTCCCGATGCCGCGTTTATCCAAGTAGCGCGAGAGCTCATCCCGACGGTCAGTTTGGATCGAGTAAAGGTGCTCGTTCGAGACACAGTTTTTTGGGATATGCGGCGTCTGAAGCGGCAGATCCGCGAATGCCCGGTCATACGCCACGGCATGTTTCCGTCTGGCTTGATTCCACCGGTCTAGACGCTTCAACTTCACGAGAAGCCACGCAGCCTGCAACTCATCAAGACGGCTATTCACTCCGAGGATGTCGTGGTGATATTTTATCTTCGATCCGTGATTTCTGAGCAAACGAATTCGTTCAGCAATCTGTTTTGAGCGAGTAACCACCATTCCCCCGTCGCCGGCGCCGCCAAGATTTTTGGTGGGATAAAATGAAAAGCAGCCTGCGTCTCCCATGGAGCCCGTCTGCCTCCCGTCGTACGTGGCTCCAAAACTCTGGGCAGCATCTTCCACAACGAAAAGCCTGCGACGTTTGGCCGCGCGTAGAATGGGCTTCATGTCACAGGAAAGTCCAAAGAGGTGCACCGGCATGATAGCTTTGGTCCGCGACGTGATCTTGGCGTCTATCTGTGCGGGATCCAAGTTATAGGTGTGCGGGTCAATGTCACAAAAAACGGGTTTAGCGCCCGTCCTGGAAATAGACCCGGCCGAAGCAAAGAACGTAAACGGGGTGGTGATAACCTCGTCCCCCGAACCTACCCCCAAGGCAATCAGAGATAAAAATAGCGCGTCCGAGCCTGATGCAACGCCGATTGCGTAGGGGACGCCCACATAACGCGCGATCTTTTCTTCCAGTTCGCGGCCATAATCCCCCAGGACAAATCGCTGCGAATCGGCGATACTTGCCAGGGACCGACGGACTTCGCGTCGTATGGTGAGGTGCTGCGAGGTGAGGCTGATAAAAGGAACGCGCATAACCTAAAGGACTCCCAAGGTCAGGAGCCTACCGTCTCCGCCTCTACTTCGAGAGGATATGTTTTTACAACCTCGTAATTGGTGTTCCGCTGGGTGGGAACTTTCCCCGTTTCACGGATAAGACGAATGGCCTCTTCCTTGCTTACCCCTGAATAGAGTTTATCGCTTTTCGTAGCGCTGACCACATTCTCCTCCATTAGGATGCCTCCAAAATCGTCCGCACCGTAGCTCAGCGCAAGCTGGGAAAGCTTCGGCCCCTCTGTCACCCATCCGGCCTGTAGATGCCGGATATTGTCGAGCATGATTCGTGCCATCGCAATCATCCGGAGGTATTCTCGCCCTGTCCGTCGCGGCATGCTCATCTGGGTAGACTCCGACTCAAAACTCCATGGGATAAACGC
>CAYZGM010000086.1:0-3903 GCA_964478015.1 uncultured Planctomycetia bacterium | reverse complement strand
ATGTGCTGAACCTCCGAGGCTGAAAATGAGTGAACATGCACCTGCGGAAATCGGGCGCGTACATCATGGATAAGCTCTTCATAGTACTCGATGCCAAGCTGCGGGTTGTGGCCTCCCTGCATGAGAACCTGCGTGCCGCCGATCGCCTGAAGCTCTTCGATTTTTTTGAAGATCTCTTCAGTCGACCTCAGATAACCCTCTTTCACATCGCCGGGCTCACGGTAGAATGCGCAAAACTTGCAATAAGTATAGCAAATGTTCGTGTAATTGATGTTGCGATCCACCAGAAACGTCGCGCGATACTTGGACCCCGGGTTTTTACGCAGATTGAGCTCGTTTGCAACAGAAGCCAGCTCAAAAAGATCCGCCTGCTCAAAAAGATGCACGCCCTCCTCGACCGTTACGCGGCCGCCCTCTAGGGCTTTTTTTAAAATATTATCCACGGAGGCAACGCTACGCGCAGAGTCTGTTTCGGAACCCTCCTCAAGACG
Organism: uncultured Planctomycetia bacterium; assembly: GCA_964478015.1. Taxonomy (GTDB): domain Bacteria; phylum Omnitrophota; class Gorgyraeia; order 2-02-FULL-51-18; family 2-02-FULL-51-18; genus JAHFFM01. The sequence continues at coordinate 3,412 of CAYZGM010000086.1, read as the reverse complement.
CGAAACTTTCTCAAGGAAAAGATCCAGGCCCTTTCGCTGCTCGTCTCCGAATGTATAGCTCAATCGCCGGAAATAAGCGGCGATGGTCGCGTCGGGTAAACCCGTGCGTGCGGCCGCAGCCTGACGCACTTCGTCCATATGCGAAAGTCCCCACTCACGGGAAGCCATGAGCTGCGCATGGGTGTGCCTCACAACATCCGGATGCTTGTCCCAAACCTCACGTCGTACGGCCCACACGGCAAAAACAAACGGCAGGCCCGTCCACTCCCTCCACGCTTCCGCCAGATCCCAGACATGCCAGCCCTCGGGGGCGGTTCCTGCCTGTTCGGCAAGCAGGCGCTCTTTCCATGCCAAGGCCTCGTCTCCAATCATGAGGGCCGCGTCAAAATTGCGAGGCCAATCGCTTGGAATCTCGCAAGATTCGAGCGCTACGCGAAAACCCATTTTTTCCCTGAGAAGAACTTCGAGCAGCGCGGGTGTGGTGCAACCTTTGGACGTCACCGCAATGCGCGCGTCATTCAATTCTCCGACCGGTCTTTTTGAAAAAAGCAGCACGCTATCCACCGCGCTGCCGGAGCTAATCGATAGGTCCGGCAGAAGATGGAATCGCTCGGCATGTTCAGCAAAAAAAATCGCGGAGACGGGACTGATATCCAGGTTTCCGGCCAAAAGCTCGTCATTCAGTTTTGTTGGCGTCCCTGTAATGATCTCGGCGGTAAGCGAAACACGTCGCGTCAAGAGACCCAGATCCACCGGCAGGGAATTGATGAACGAAATAGAGCCCAGTCTTAACTTCATTGGGGGTCGGCTACCAGGCATTCTTTGCGGATCTGGGTGTAGGTGCTATTTACTTCCACCGGGACCCGTCCGCAGGCGCGGATCAACTGAACAAGTTCCTCATGAGTAAAACCTCTTGAAACCGAACCGGCTGCTTTTGCGATGGTCTCATCAAAATTTGTTCCGCCCAAATCGTCCACGCCATAATCCAAAGCAATGTGGATAAATTTTTCGTCCACATAGTTCCAAAGCTGGCGGATGTGTAAGAAATTATCCAGCAGGAGCCTCGAGGTTGCCAACACCTGAATATCCGTCACGCCGCTCGTTCGCGGCAAATAGGAAAGTTCGTTGCCATCCGCCTGGAAAGCAAGCGGCACGAACGCAAGGAAACCGCCGCTCTCATCCTGCGTCTGACGCAGCCGGATCATGTGGTCCACTCGCTCCTCCGGTGTCTCGACATGTCCGTACAGCATGGTCGCGTTTGAGCGCAATCCTCGCTGGTGGACGAGTTTGTGGATTTCCAGCCAGCGCTTCGCGCTAATCTTGGGGGCACAGATAAGCGCCCGGGCCCTTTCGCTAAATATCTCGGCGCCTCCCCCCGGCACACCGCCTAAACCCGCCGCAATGAGCCGGTCAATCACCTCTTCGACCGTAATTTTTTCGAGCCTGGCATAAAAATCTAACTCCACCGCCGTGAAAGCCTGGATTAGAACGCCCGGGCAGCTTGTCTTGATGCGGCGGAGCATCTCCTCATAGTACGAAAGTTTCAGTTCGGGATCCAAACCACCGACGATATGCACTTCCCAAACACCGTGCTTGGCTGCCACCACCACGCGGCGCTCGATCTCATCGTTAGAGAGCGAATAAGCACCTGGGTCTTTCTTTTTTTTCGCAAACGCGCAGAACTTGCACTCCAGCACACAGATATTGGAATGATTGACATTGATGCTGTGCGTGAAATGCGCCTTGTCCTGGTGGAGGCGCTTTCTCACAAAATCAGCCATGGCGCCCAGTTCGACGATATTCTTCGAATGAATGAGGCGATTCCCGTCATCTTGGGACAGGCGGATGCCGGCTTTCACCTTTTCAAATATTTCTCTGAACTCTTGCACTGCTTCCATAAGATTCCCCTACTCCGCGCCGGAAGATTCGCGCCAGCGTTTAAACAGTTTATGCTTTATTTTCAAAATATCAAGCACTCTGCCCACTGTGAAATCCACCATCTCCTCGACATTCTTCGGTTTGTGGTAAAAGGCGGTAGTGGCCGGGAGGACGAAGACGCCGACCTGCGATAACTTTAGAAGATTCTCAAGGTGAATCGTGCTCAGCGGGCTCTCCCGCGGCACCAGGATCAGCATGCGTCGCTCTTTGAGCGACACGCTTGCCGCCCGATGAATAAGATTTATCGTGATGCCGTGCGCGATGGCCGCGGCGCTCGACATGCTGCAGGGGGCGATCACCATGGCGTCGATGGAAGAGGAACCGCTTGAGACGCGAGCTGCAAAGTCGTCCGCCGCTGAAACGGTCATCGTTTTCGGATTCCCATAATGCTTCAAAAAATTCTTACGAACTCGGTCATGGCTCGAGCCCAGCCGGATCCCCAATTCCTCCTTGAATACTGCGACTCCGCTCGCGCTTAAGATGGCATGCACTTCATGGCCAGTATCCAGGAGTGATTTTACGAGACGCTCCCCAATGAGAGCTCCGCTGGCGCCCGTGATCCCCACAATAATTTTCTTCATCGGTATACTTCCAATAGAATAAAAATAAAAAGTAAGATGCCGACCCAACCGTTGATGGTGAAAAAAGCTGTGTTCAATTTTGTAAGGTCTCCATCCGCAACAAGAACATGCTCAAAACGTAAAAGGAGCGCTGTGATTAAAACTCCTGCGCCATAGACCGCGCCCACCCCGGTCAGGAGGCCAAACAAGATTAAGAAAATAAGTGTCGCCACATGGCAACCGTATGAAATTGCGAGAGCTCGCGTAAGGCCGAAACGAACAGGGACGGAATGAAGTCCGGATGCCTTGTCAAAATCCATGTCCTGAAGACTGTAAAGGATGTCGAAACCAGCCACCCAAAACAGAACGGCCAGGGCAAGCGGGGCCACCTGTAAAGAAACGACGCCCGTCACAGCAAGCCATCCTCCCACAGGGGCTATTGCCAACACGGACCCAAGAATCCAATGGCAGCCCCAGGTCATTCGCTTCGCGTAATGATATCCCGTAAGAAAAATAAGCGCGACTGGCGAAAGTTTGAGACAAAGCGGGTTTAATGCCCAAGCCGAGAGCACCAGAATCAAAACTGAGATTCCCACCAAGATCCATGCCCACGAGGCCTGGAACTGCCCGGTCAGGATGGCGCGATTTTTCGTGCGTGGGTTCCTTGCATCGATTCCTCGGTCAATCAGGCGATTGAGCGTCATCCCCGCGGTACGCGCAGAAGCCATCGCGACCGTCACCAGAAAGAATACGCTCCAGGACGGCCATCGCTTTTGGGCCATCACCATCCCCAGATAAGCGAATGGCAAAGCAAAGAGCGTGTGCTCAAACTTGATCAACTCAAAAAATGTTTTAACCTTACTTACTGACCTTTCACTAACTAATGGGCACACTGGAAGTCCGGATCTATGTCA
>CAYZGM010000085.1:0-5743 GCA_964478015.1 uncultured Planctomycetia bacterium | reverse complement strand
GTGACCCTGTCAGTCTTGGCGCCGTTTGATTTGGGAGAGAAGGCCGATCCCTTGCAGACCCCTTATGCCATCAAGCCGGAGTGGTATTTTTTACCGATGTATCATGTTTTGAAATATTTTCCTAAACTCGCCGGAATTTTCGTAGTATCACTGGCGCCTCTTGTTCTGATCATTTGGCCATTTATTGACCGAAGCCGCCAACGTCATCCGCTTAAACGGCCTGTCTCCATAACCTTCGGTGCTCTGGTCGTGTTTTCGCTTTTGATTTTTGGTTTGTTGGGTTATTTTGCGGAAACCAAACAAACGATTCTTGGAAAAACGTATGAATTTGACATCTACGGCATGCCGCATCCAATCTCCGCGGAAACAGCCATTCAAAAAGGAGAGTGAACATGAAAAAGAACTCTGTGCTGTGTCTTCCGCTGTTCTTTTTTTGCGTTTTGAATTGGGTTTCTGCATCGGCAGCCGAGACGCCCGCGCATGAGTTCATCGGCGCCTCCAAATGCGCGATGTGCCATAAAAAAGCAGATATTGGAAATCAATACGGCGCCTGGCTTGAGACCAAACATGCCAAAGCCATTGAAAGTCTCGCCACACCGGAAGCTAAGGAGATTGCGTCCAAACTGGGTATCGAGGACGCACAAACGAGTGGCATGTGTCTCAAGTGTCACTCGACTTCTTACTGGTTTTCGGAAAAAAGGACGATTGAAACGCTTGCAGTGGCAGAGGGTGTTTCCTGTGAATCTTGTCATGGCGCAGGGAGAGATTACATGAAAAAAAGCGTGATGCAGGAGAGGGACGCCGCGGTGGCCGCGGGGCTTATCATTCCCGACGAGAAGACCTGCCGTCAATGTCATAACGAAGAGGCACCGACTTTCAAGGGTTTTGATTTCAAAGAGGGGTGGGAGAAGATAAAGCATCCCTTGCCACCCAAGTAAAGGGTTGGGCGTTTCTTGTTCAAATTTTTTTATAAATGCATAAATTTAACAAATATAAGTTAAAAAAGAACAGGGTTTGTTAGTCAGGCGACTGAAAAATATCGCAGAATGCGCCTGCGTCATTGATTTTCTTTCTTCGAGAGGTATACTCTAGAGACAGGAGGGTCCGAGCGTGCCACTGCATATCTCCTCCCAAAAGGACCAAGACAAAAATTACGTGATAGAATTGAAAGGCTCGATCGATTCCGATACCTATGCGCACCTCAGAGACGAGCTCAAAAGAGCCGAAGCAGCCGGTGCGCGGAGCGTCAGCCTTAACTTCTGCGGTGTGGACTACATCAGCAGCATCGGAATAAAAGTTTTAATCGACGGGATGAAAGCTCTCAAAGAGCGGAAATCTCCGTTTCTTCTTTTTGATCTTCAGCCGCAGGTGCGAAAGGTCCTCGATGTCATGCGCCTGACACTTATTTTTGAGATCCTCGGGTCACATTTTGAAGCCGAGCAATACCTCCAGGAGCACTACCGCGTCCTGTCGTGACAATTTTTAAACCTCAAGACCTCTACTGCGGCGACTTGCCGACACGCCCTCTAGAGCCTCGTCCGAAGATCCTGATCACCGGAGCTACGGGGTATGTGGGGGGGCGTCTTGTCTTCGAACTTCAAAAGAGGGGCTATCCCTTACGGCTCACGGTGCGCGGGAATGTCGAAGTCTACAAGCGGTGTTGGCCGGACGCCGAGATCGTCGTTGCGGATGTGCACAAGCAGGATGAGATCAAGGCGGCTCTTGAAGGCATCGACGTTGCTTACTATCTAATCCATTCGCTAAACCTCGGGCCAAAATCCTTTGAATCGTCCGACCTCGAAGCGGCTGATAATTTCAGGAACGCCGCCGAAACCAATCACGTAAAACGCATCATTTACCTGGGAGGTTTGGGAGACGTCAGTGACGCCCTCTCACACCACCTCAGCAGCCGGATCGATACCTCGATACGGTTGATGATGGGCAAAATTCCGGTGACGACGCTAAGGGCCGCCGTCGTGATCGGTTCGGGCGGCTCCTCGTACGAGATCATCCACTATTTGGTGAAACGCATGCCGCTTATGATCCCCCCGCCGTGGGCGCATCGGAGCCAATGTCATCCCATCGCGCTGCGGGACGTGGTCAAGTACCTTGTCGGCGTTTTAGAGACCCCCGAGACGGCCAACGGTTATTTTGATATTGGCGGGGCCGACGTTCTAACGTACGAGTCGATGCTCAGGGAGTACGCCAAATTACTAAAAAAGAAAATACTTTTTATCCCGCTGCCATTCAATGCCGTTTCTCTCTATTCTTACGTTGCGGCCCTGGTGACGCCTACACCCTATGCGGTTATCCGATGTCTTTTTGAAAGCTTGCAGAATGACGCTGTGTGCAAAGAAAACCGGATAAGACAAATGATCCCGTTCACGCCGCTTTCATACAAGGAACAGCTGTTAGAGGCCATGACACCCGATGAGAAAGATTGGGTTCGTTCTCATTGGAGCGACTCCTATCCGCCGGGCCACGATCTCGCGATGAAACTGTCAGAGCTGAAAAAAAGCCCCCGGTATCAGGCACGTTACTCGCTTACGACCGAAAAGAGCGCGGAATCACTGTATGCCTGTGTTTCCAAGATTGGTGGCCGGCAGGGGTGGTTCTTTGGTAATTGGTTGTGGCATCTTAGAGGGCTTTTCGACAAGTTTTTACTCGGAACCGGAAACGGTCGTGACCGAAGAGACCCGTTGTATCTCAAGGTTAACGACGTGATCGATTTTTGGAGAGTGGAGGATCTGATTTTAAACACACGGATTCTACTAAGGACCGAAATGAAACTGCCCGGAAAAGCCTGGCTCGAATTTTTGATCGAAAACGGTGTTAAGAACCGGTTAATATTAACAGCTTATTTTGACACCAGATCCTTGCTCGGCACTCTTTATTGGTATTTGATGACGCCGTTCCACCATTATATTTTCAGCGGCCTTATCAAAGAAATCGAAAAAAGGGCGGATCTGCCGTGAACCAAGAAAAGAAATTTTCATACCTTTTTTACAACGCCGTCACCTACGCCGGGGTGATGATCAGTCTTGTCATAGCGGCCATTGAGGCGTTTCTCTTCGCGCTCGATTTTTTCTCCCACGGGCACAATCTTTATCTGGGACTTATCACTTACCTGATTTTACCCGGTCTTCTGATTTTTGGACTAACGCTTATTCCGCTGGGGGTGTTTTGGAAAAAAAGCCGTATCAAACGCGGCCTGCCCGCCTTTGAATTACGTCGTTTTCGCATAGATCTTTCACTTTCTCATCACCGCAACGCACTGCTAGTCTTTATTGTTGGGACCGCTCTTTTGATGTTGATGTCGCTTGTGGGCGCTTACAAGGCCTTTCATTACACCGAATCCGTAAAATTTTGCGGAGTGCTCTGTCACCAGGTGATGCTTCCGGAATTTACGGCCTATTCCAACTCTCCGCATGGTCGTGTGAAGTGCGTCGAATGTCATATCGGAGCGGGGGCAGATTGGTATATGCATTCAAAACTTTCCGGGGCACGTCAGGTCCTTAAGGTTCTTACAAAAACATACAAAAAGCCAATTCAAACCCCGGTCAAGGATTTGCGTCCAGCAGAGGAGACCTGCAAACAGTGCCACTGGCCGGGCAAGTCCTTTAGCACACTCGATTTCAATAAGGAATATTTTCTGACGGAGGGTGATAACCGGCGTTGGAAAATTCGAATGCTTTTGAACATAGGGAGCGGCAAGGACCAAGGCGCCGGCGTTCACGCGCATATGAACCTCGACCAGGATATCTACTATGCGGCGGAGGATGAGAAAAGACAAAAGATCACTTGGACTAAGACTGTTGGCAGGGACGGAAAAGAGACTGTCTATGTCGCTCCCGGGTCCCAGTGGAAAGATTCCCCGCCGCCGCCTGAAAAGATCCGCAAGATGGATTGCATCGACTGCCACAATCGTCCGACGCATCAGTTCCAAGCCCCTTACCGATTTCTAAATAGCGGCATGCGTTCCGGCGAGATTGACCCGGCCATTCCCAAGATCAAGGAAAAAACAATGGAGCTTGTCTCAAAGGAATACAGGGATACTCCCGAGGCAACGGCCGCCATTGAAAAGGGGATTCGCGAATTCTATCAGGCCAAGTATCCCGATTTTTATGCATCGGATCAGCCAAAAATTGACCGCGCGATTGACGCGGTGATTGAACATTACAAGAAAAACCTATTCCCAGAAATGAAAACCCGTTGGGACACGCACCCGGACAATATCGGGCATTTGCTTAGCCCCGGCTGCTTTCGCTGTCATGACGGTCAGCACGCTTCGGCGGGGAACGGCGGCAAGGTTATTTCTAGAGACTGCAAGGCCTGCCATTTGATTGTGGAACAGGGGCCTGCCGGAGCATTGGAGAAGAGTCTGGATGGTCTCGAGTTCAAGCATCCGGATGGCGGTGAGGAATGGAAAGAGATGGACTGCGTGGATTGTCACACGGGAGGCGCCTGAAGCGTGCCTAAAGGATTTGATTTTAACGAACGGCCTTTTCTCGTCATCTGGGAAACGACACGTGCCTGCGATCTGGCTTGCGCGCATTGCCGTGCCGAGGCGATCGCAGAGCCTGATGTGGATGAGTTGACGACTGACGAGGGTCTTAAGCTGATTCATGACGTAAAAGCACTGGGTGCGCCTATTTTTATTTTTAGCGGAGGCGACCCTTTAAAACGCGCGGATATTTACGAGCTCATCACCCATGCGCAGTCGCTGGGTCTTAAAACGGGAGCGATTCCGGCGGTGACACCGTCTCTAACCGCCGAAAAGATTAAAAAACTAAAAGAAGCCCGTCTTGGGCAGATCGCATTCAGTCTTGATGGGGCCACTGCCAAAGAGCATGACGCGTTCCGTGGGATTCCCGGTATCTTTGATCGCACGATGGAGGCGATCCGCTGGGCCGGCGAGGCGGGACTGCCCGTGCAAATCAACTCGCTGGTGAATGTTCATAACACAGAGTCATTCGACGCGCTCATAGAGCTTGTCGAGAAACTTCCGATCGTTTTTTGGGAACTTTTTTTTCTAATTCCGATGGGCCGCGGGAAAGAATTACCTCTGTTGTCTGCAAAGGCGTTTGAGGAAGCATTTAAAAAGATCTATCAGGTTGAAAAGAAACGTCGTTTTATTGTCAAGGTGACCGAGGCGCCACATTATCGCCGTTTCGTGAAGGAAAAAGAGGCCGAAAATACAGCTTCTTCCAATGGGGCTCCCATAAGTCATCATCAAGGCGTTCATGCGCATATTGGGCTGGCACCCAGCGGTGTTAATTCCGGAAAAGGGTTTGTTTTTGTGTCACGGCGCGGCGAGGTCATGCCGAGCGGTTTTTTGCCGATTGCGGTGGGAGATATTCGTAAACAAAGTTTGGCCGACATTTACCGCCATGCGCCGCTCATGCGAGAGCTCCGTGACGTTTCTTTGCTGAAAGGAAAATGCGGGCTCTGCCAGTATGCCGATCTTTGCGGCGGATCACGTTCCCGTGCTTATGCGATGACGGGAGACTATCTTGCCGAGGAACCCTGTTGTGTGTATGAACCGGCAATGCATCCCCAGCCGCATATTGACGCTTAAAACTCCTCGATCGAGCCATTCTTTTTTTAGGCATACAAATTTTTTTTATATCATAACCGTAAGTACTACAGCTAGTTACGATACTTATATTTATCATAGATCGGCTGGATCGGTAGCGTAAAATAAATTGGGTAAATTCAAACTTGGTAGATGAGTCGATTTTTG
>CAYZGM010000084.1:1550-5755 GCA_964478015.1 uncultured Planctomycetia bacterium | reverse complement strand
AAATTTTTTAATTACCAGTAGCGAAGAAACTCCCGCTGAAAGCGGGTCCGCCGCGTTTTGTGGCGGAGAGCTACAGGCCCAAATTTTTTAATTACCAGTAGCGAAGAAACTCCCGCTGAAAGCGGGTCCGCCGCGTTTTGTGGCGGAGAGCTACAGGCCCATTTTTTTCAGTGACCCGCAGCGAAGAAACTCCCGCGTAAAGCGGGTCCGCCGCGCTTTTTGGCGGAGAGCTACAGGCCCAAAATGGGAAGACAGATTCTAACATAATTCAATCGAATATCCAAAGCACACACTTCAAAACAACGAATGCACCGCTTTTATTTGGACTCTAAGCTTATTCAGGATGGTCTCGTGGAACTCAGCGATAAAGAGAGTTTACACGCGAAGAAAGTGCTGCGTCTAGGACCCGGAGACGCGGTGGAGTTGTTCGACGGATTGGGTAAGTCATTCCAGGGGATTATTTCCTCCGTCCGCGCGCGGCGAGTTTCGGTGTTGGTGCGCGAGCTTCCGCGCGACCCCGAGTCCGGCATTCGGATAAGTTTGGCTTGCGGCGTCATCAAGCCCGACCGGATGGAGTGGATGCTCGAGAAGGCCTGCGAGCTTGGCGTTTATCAATGGTATCCTCTTTTGACGCAGCGCGTGGTGGTCCATCTAAGCGCAGAACGGTGGAAGACAAAGATTGGGCGTTGGCGTAAGATAGCGCTTGAAAGCTGCAAACAGTGCGGACGGAGCAAAATCCCTGAGATCCAAGAGCCGTTAACATTCAAAAACTTGATCCGAGAATTCCCAAAGTATGATATTGTCTTTATCCCGACGCTGGCAGTGGTCGGGGAAAATTTTCATGCGGCCTTAAGTTCTCGAAGTCAGGCCGATAAAATTTTGATCCTCATTGGTCCCGAGGGGGATTTTACCGCGGAGGAGGTCCGGCAGGCTCTGGAGGCGGGTGCTGTAGCCGTTGACCTCGGAAAACTCGTGATGAGAGCGGAAACGGCGGCACTTTTTGCGTTGTCCGCTGCCCAGTTCTTCACTCAATCCGAGCTCAAAAAAAGGCAAGCCTAAATATATTAACATATTGTATCTATTAACATTGACAATGCAAATATACGATGGTATACTCCCTAGACATTCGGGACGAGAGTGGCTTTCTAGCACAAGTAATAGTGCTAGCCATGATTTTTATACCCTATCCGTTGTAAAAATGGGCAAGGGGGCTGTTTGAAAGAATTGATTTCAAAGCTCACTTGGGCGGATTATGTTGCCCTGATGGCCGTCCTGAGGGGTTTGTACGTCGGCTACAAGTCGGGATTTTTTCAGGAACTTTTAAGAGTCGCGGGATACATTGTCACGCTTGTTCTCGCGCTTCAGTTTCAGGAGATGTTGTCGTCGGTCCTGACGCTGCATACTTTTTTAAATGAAGGCACCTCCAACGTAATTGCATTTGGCAGCTTGTTGGTCGGTATTTACATTGCGGTTAAGATCGTTCGGGTGATCGTTGTAAAAGCGCTCAAGATCGGCGAGGGCGGATCGGGACAAAAGATAGCGGGCGCTCTGGTGGGTGTGGCGCGGCTTTTGCTTTTACTGAGCTTTTTTTTCATGCTGGTGGACAAGACTCCTTTGAAGGAGCTTAGGACCGATGTGCATGAACGTTCTTTGACAGGACCATCGATCTCGCAGGCAGCACCGATGATGTTCGAGTTTTTGGCGCATGTTTCGCCGAGTCTCGGATTTCCCGGGAAAGAGACCGCTTGATGATTCCCGAGTCCACGCTGGATCAGATTCAAGAACGCGTCGACATTGCGGAGGTGATCGGGGCGCACGTGCCGCTTCGCCGCGTGGGCAAGAATTTTAAGGCCAATTGCCCCTTTCATCTGGAGAAAACGCCGTCGTTCATGGTGAATCCGGACAAACAGATCTTCCATTGTTTCGGCTGCGGCGTGGGCGGGAATGTTTTCACGTTCCTAATGAAGTATGAAAAAAAAGATTTTCGCGAGGTGGTGGAGATGCTGGCGGAACGCGCGGGGATCGAGATCCCGAAAGACCGGGTCATGGACGCCGAGAAAGAGTCCCGGCGAGCGCAACTGTTGAAAGCGCATCATTTGGCCTCGGAGTACTATCAGAAAATTTTATGGAATGATGCCTCGGCTGCCCGTGCGCGGGAATATTTAAGTTCGCGCGGTTTGACGGAAGAGACGATCAAGGAATTCCAGATCGGTTTTTCGGCAGATGCCTGGGAAGCGCTGGCACCGGCTTTGAAGAACGGTGTGACCGAAAAAGAGCTTGAAGCCGCCGGATTGATTATGCCCGGCAAAGAGGGCACACATTACGACCGCTTTCGGAAACGTATCATGTTTCCGATCTTGGACAGCAAGGGAGTCTGCGTCGCATTCGGCGCGCGTGTTTTGGATGACTCGCTGCCCAAATATTTGAATTCGCCTGAGACGGAGATTTACTCGAAAGGCCGGCAGTTGTACGGACTGTATCAAGCGCGAACGGCGATCCGCACGGAAAATTTTGTGATTGTGGTTGAGGGTTATATGGATGTGATCGGATGCCATCAAGCGGGTGTCCGGAACACTGTGGCGTCACTCGGAACGGCATTAACATCCGAGCAGGCCAGGCTCATGAAGCGTCACACGCCGAATGTGATCATTCTGTACGACGCGGATGCCGCGGGCGAGATGGCGACGCTAAGAGGTCTTGAAATATTTTTGGAAGAGGGGATGGAGGTTCGCATCGTTCGGCTGGCGGACGGCTATGACCCCGATTCTTACATTTTAAAATTTGGCATTGGCGCATTTCGTGAGGCGCTGGGAAGCGCCAAGAGTCTGTTTGATTATAAGTTAGCTCTTTTAAAAACAAAGTATGTCCCAAAGACCATGGAAGGGCGCGTGAAGATTGCCAATGAAATGGTGACCTTGTTCTCGAAGGTTAAGAATGAGATCCTGCGCGCGGCGTGGACGCAAGAATTAGCCAAAGAAATAGGGCTTTCGGAAGCAGCCGTCAAAGCGGAGGTTTCAAAGGCAAAAAATTTGGACCGGCCCTCTGCGGTGTCGGAAAAATCTTCGGCACGTCTGACGCTGGGAGATATTCGCCCGGCCGAGAAGATCTTACTTGGGCTCTTGTTGGAACGGCCCGCTTTTTTAGGCCGCGCGAAAGAGGTTTTGACGAAAGAGGATTTTCAGCATCCCGCGCTGAGGAGGATCGTTGAAAAAATATTCTCGTCCTTGGAAGAGACGATGTCGGTTTCAGGCTGGATGAACGTTTTTCAGGAGGATGCGGAGGCGGCGCAGATCCTGGCGTTGGCCGCCGCAGAGGCGGAGAGGGTGCCTCTCAAGGACAAGGCGTTTGAAGATTGCGTGTTGTGGATAGAAAGATCAAGAAATGAAACTAGGCGCGAGCAACTTCGTTCGCAGATCGTGGATGCGCAGCGCGAGGGCGACCAGAACCGGATTCATCAATTGTTGAATGATTTTAGCGAACTGAACAGGGGAATGAAGAAAACCTATGAAAAAAACTAAGGCAAAGAAAAAAAGAGTCGTGAGGACCAAAAAGGTCTCATCTCAAAAATCGAAAGCGGTCGTCTCTACGAAAGCAAGGCTCGTTTCTCTTGGCGCACCGCAGGCCAACGAAGAGATCCCTGGCTCCGGGGACGCCGCGCGCCTTAAAATGAAAGCGAAAGGGATCGCGGAACTCATCGCTTTGGGCAAGGAAAAAGGTTTTCTGACGTATGATGACATCAACAAGATGCTGCCGGGGCATGTGACCTCTTCGGAGGAAATCGAGGACGTGCTCGTGACCTTGACCGCCCAGCAGATTGAGATCACGGACGCCGAGGACACTCCCGCGCGAGACTCGGACGCAGACGACTCCGACAAAGATTCTGATTCCGACGAAACGCCGGAACCTGAAGTTGAGAAAAAAGAAGAACCGGAGCCGGGTATTTCGCCGGCGCGTCTGGAACAAATGGATGACCCCGTGCGCATGTATTTGCGGCAGATGGGCCAGATCTCGCTTTTGACGCGCGAAGAAGAGCTGGATCTTGCCAAACGTATTGAGGCAGACGAGCTGGAATTTCGCAAAAATGTTTTTGAGAGTCTTTATGCCCGCGCATACATCCTTGAATTTACCGCGAGGCTTCTGAAACACGAGGTCAACGTCGAAGAATACATTGACGAGGAGTACAAGCTTCGCGACAACGCGCCCCG
>CAYZGM010000084.1:0-1450 GCA_964478015.1 uncultured Planctomycetia bacterium | reverse complement strand
CGCAAGTTCGGCGAGAAAACTTATGAAGCGCTGAAAGAGCGTTACCAGAATTGCCGGAAAAAGGAGAACAAGTATCAGCGGGCCAAGAAGGAGCTCGTTGAGGCGAATCTGCGTCTTGTGGTAAGTATTGCAAAAAAATACACCAATCGCGGACTTTCTTTTCTGGATCTTATTCAAGAGGGAAACATTGGTCTGATGAAAGCCGTGGACAAGTTTGAATACCGTCGCGGTTATAAGTTCAGCACGTACGCCACGTGGTGGATACGTCAGGCTGTGACGCGCTCCATCGCCGACCAGTCCCGCACGATCCGTATCCCTGTGCACATGACCGAGACGATTAACAAGCTGATCCGTGTTCAGCGGCAGCTTGTGCAGGAGACCGGCAAGGAGCCCACGCCGGAGGAGATCGGGCAACGGATGCGCATGGGCGTGGAAAAAGTACGCGAGATTTTGAAGATAGCTCAGGAACCCATCTCGCTTCAAACGCCGATCGGGGACGAAGGCGACACGCACTTCGGGGATTTCATTGAGGATAAACGCGCCGTGTCGCCGTCGAGCGCGACGACCTACGCGATGCTTAAAGAGCAAATGGATGATGTTTTGAAGACGTTGACGGAGCGGGAGAGCAAGGTGCTCAAACTTCGTTTTGGTGTCACGGACGGTTATCCGAGGACGCTTGAAGAAGTGGGTTCGATCTTCAACGTGACGCGTGAACGCGTGCGTCAGATTGAAGCCAAGGCACTTCGCAAGCTACGCCACCCGACGCGCTCACGGAAGCTCAAAACTTTTCTTGAGCTTGGAGTCGGGGAAGAAGCGGAGTTTTAATCCTGTTCCCCGCGTGAGCGGGTTCAATACCAAGGGGACATGTTAGACTTTCTAACATGTCCATTTTTGTGTTACAATCGGCCCTCGTTCTCTCGCTCTATTGAAATTGGGCCTGTAGCTCAGTCTCCGCCAAACGGCGCGGCGGACCCGTCTACAAATCGCGCCGATTGGACGGACCCGCCACGATTTGTGGCGGGGGTTAGAGCAGCTTCCGCCACAGATCACGGCGGACTCGTCCACAGAGCATCGCCGTGATATGTGGACGTTCGCCACAGAACATCGGCGAATCCGTCCTAGAGCATAGACGAATCCGCCAAAGCCATGTGGCGGAGACTCGCCGATGCTCTGTGGCGAGGACTCATAATCTCCGCCAAACGGCGCGGTGGATTCGCCGCAATATTTGGCGAAAGCGGGTCCCTGTGGTTCGCCACGTCATTCGACGTGGCGCCCCGTCGGATGACGGGGCGAGTCCAGGCGAGCCCAATTTTTTGGATTCTACAGGGGGTTTCGGTTAGGGCTCGTAGCTCAGTCGGTTAGAGCAGCTGACTCATAATCAGCGGGTCCCTGGTTCGAGTCCAGGCGAGCCCAATTTTTTGGATTCTACAGGGGGTTTCGGTTAGGGCTC
>CAYZGM010000083.1:0-5765 GCA_964478015.1 uncultured Planctomycetia bacterium | reverse complement strand
TTTCGTCGTCGCGCCTTGCATTTGACATAGATCCGGACTTCCAGTGTGCCCATTATTTAGTGAAAGGTCAGTAGTGGTTACAAAATATATTCTGGAAAAAACAGTGCCCGATACCGAAAGGAAGATTTTTTCCGTGTCCGAAATCACCCGGGACATTCGGTCAATTCTTGAAAGCAGTTTCGCCCAAATTTGGGTGGAGGGCGAGGTCAGCAATTTTAAATTCCATACGTCCGGCCATATGTATTTTTCCCTGAAAGACGAGGAAGCCCAGATCAATTGTGTCATGTTTCGCCGTGAGAACCAGACCCTGGTTTTTGAAATGAAAGACGGAGTGCGGCTTGTTTGTTTCGGGAAGGTCAGCGTTTATCCCCCGCGGGGGCAATATCAATTTTATGCGGAACGCGTGGAACCTAAGGGGATCGGTGCTCTGCAGCTAAAGTTTCAGCAGCTGAAAGAAAAACTCCAAAAAGAGGGATTCTTTGACGAAGCGCGGAAAAGACCAATCCCGTTTCTTCCGAAAAAGGTTGCGGTGGTAAGCTCCGTCGATGGAGCGGCGCTGCGCGATATTCTGCATATTCTTGGACGGCGGTTCTCCACCGCGCATGTCTTGATCTATCCGGTTCCCGTGCAGGGGGCCGGGGCTTCCCCAGCGATCACTGAGGCGATCGATCTTTTGAATGTCGAGAAAGCGGCGGATGTTCTTATTTTGGCCCGAGGCGGTGGAAGTCTGGAAGACCTCTGGGCTTTCAATGAAGAAAGTGTTGCCAGGGCAATATTTCGTTCGGAGATCCCCGTGATCTCCGCGGTGGGGCATGAGACGGATTTCACGATCGCCGATTTTGTGGCGGATCTCAGGGCGCCCACGCCATCCGCGGCGGCGGAAATGGTTTTGCCCCGGCGGGAAGATCTCCTCATGAGGGTCGTCGAACTTAGTTCTCGGGCCTCGCAGACGATTTTGGATGAGGTACGCACCTGGCGAATGAACTTGGAGAGTCCTTCAAGAAATTTAGGTCGTGGACTTCAGGACCTGCTTTTGGCTAAAAAAGAGGCTGTCTCGTGTCTCGTCGGGAAGCTTGAGGCTCTCGGCCCGCTCTCGACGCTGAAAAGAGGCTTTAGCGTTTCGATGAAACTTCCGGAAGAGCGGCTTATTTCCAGCGTCCGGCAGTTGCGGGCGGGGGATGAGGTTCAAACAAAATTGAAAGACGGTTTTTTCAAAAGCCGTGTCACGGAGGTGACGATGCCACAAAGGCATTGTCATCCGCGCCCCCGATCGCGGTCGGGGGTAAACTCCAGCGGGGATCAAGATTAATAATTGGTTCGCGTCTAATCCTTGATTCCCGCCTGCGCGGGAATGACAAATTGCACGGGAATGACCAGGGGAGGTAGCGAGATGGCTGAGAAAAAAGAGATCGAGTTCGAAAGCGCCTTAAAAAAACTCGAAACGATTGTGGAAAATCTGGAGAACGGTGAATTATCTTTGGAGGCTGCGCTGAAGCAGTACGAAGAAGGCGTTCAAATGGCGGATATCTGTTCGAAGCGCTTGAATGACGCCCAAAAAAAAATAGAAATTTTAATGAAAACTTCCGGCGGAAGACTGAAAGCCGCGCCATTTGAAGAGGGTACGGACGGAGATTTGGGACGATCCAAGAAAAAGAAATAATGCGAAGCGTCATCCTGAGTCCGCAAGTTTTCGGCGGACGAAAGATCTAAAGTATAGATTCTTCGCTGCGTTCAGAATGACGGGAGAGATGCATTGAATATTCAGAAGTATATCCTTAAACGATCCGCGAAGATCGAAAAAGAGCTTTCGCGAATTCTGCCGCGTGAGAACAAACATCCCTCGTGGCTGAGCCAGGCGATGCGCTATGCCGTGCTTTCCGGGGGCAAGAGAGTCCGTCCTATTTTAGCGCTCGAGGCATGCAAAGCAGTTTCCGGGCGCGAGAAATATGTGATGCCCGCTGCTTTAGCGCTGGAACTGATCCACAGCTATTCGTTGGTGCACGACGATTTACCTTGTATGGACAATGACCTGCTTAGAAGAGGCAAGCCAAGCTGCCATGCAAAATTCGGGGAAGTGACGGCGCTTTTGGCAGGGGATGCATTGCTGACGTTGGCATTCGAGGTGGTGTGCAGGGGCATGGCGCATGCCCCTGTATCAAACTTGACTGCCATCCAATGGATCGCAGGGGCTGTCGGCCACCAGGGGATGGTTGGGGGGCAAGCGCTCGACATCGAGTGCCATGGCAAGGAGATGGACTTGCCGACAGTGGAATATATCAATACACATAAGTCAGGAGCGTTGATAGCAGTTTCGACGCGGGTTGGGGCTTACCTCGGCGGCGGCTCGCCGCAAGTGGTCGAAGCACTTCACCGCTATGGGAAATACGTGGGTCTCCTGTTTCAAGTGGTCGATGATATAATGGACGAACAAGGCTATGCCCAGGTGATCGGTGTGCACGAGGCCCGCGAGGAAGCTAAAAGACTTCTCGAGGGGGCTAAAAAGGCGCTTCTGCCTCTGAAATCCAGAGGGCGCGTTTTGTCGGACCTTGCGGATTTTGTGGCCAATCGGAAAAATTAAACATGCAATTTCTTTCAAAGATCAACGGTCCATCCGATATCAAGAAACTTTCTGAGCGGGACCTTCCGGTGCTTGCCGAGGAGGTTCGTGAATATATTTTGCAGGTGGTTTCGAAGAATGGAGGTCATCTGGGCGCCGCTTTAGGTGCTGTGGATCTGACGATCGCTCTCCATTACTGTTTTGAGACTCCCAAGGATACCATTGTATGGGACGTCGGCCATCAGGTTCATGCGCACAAGATTCTTACCGGACGCCGCGAAGCTTTTAAAACATTTCGCCAGGGCGGAGGCATGAGCGGATTTTCAAACAAGGACGAAAGCATCCATGATCCGTTTACGACCGGGCATGGCGGCGCTTCCATTTCTTCGGCTCTGGGTATCGCCGTTGCCAACCGTCTTGCTTCCGGCGCAAAGGCCGGACAGCCGCCCGTGCCAGGGGCCAAACGCGCCATTGCGGTGATCGGCGATGCGTCCCTGGTGAGCGGCATGGCTCTCGAAGCGCTGAATCATGCGGGGCACCTGAATGAAAATCTTCTTGTCATTTTAAACGACAATGAAATGTCTATTTCAAAGACGGTGGGAGCGCTCAGCAAATACCTAAATAAAATCATCTCAAATCCGGTTTACAATCATTTAAGAAAGGATGTGGAATCGCTCATTCGCCGCATCCCGCGCGTTGGCAAGCAAATGGTATCCAAGGCCAAGAAGATCGATGAGGGATTCAAACATCTTTTTATTCCCGGCCAGATTTTCGAGGAGATGGGTTTTCGCTATTTCGGGCCGTTGGATGGACACAATATTCCGCAAATGATTCAAATCCTACGGAACATCTCCCAGATCGAGGGGCCGATTCTACTGCATGTCATCACCAAAAAGGGAAAAGGCTACAAGGTCGCGGAATCGGACCCCGCCCGGTGGCATGCCTCGACGCCTTTTTGCGTGGAGACAGGCGAAACGTACGCCTTGCCAAAATCGCGAACGTACACCAAGGTTTTCGGAGAGACAGTCTTGGAATTGGCCGAGGCTCATCCGGACGTGGCGGCGATTACGGCGGCGATGTGCGACGGGACAGGCCTTGTCGGGTACTCCCAAAAATTTCCGGAACGGTTTTTTGATGTGGGCATTGCCGAGGAGCATGGGGTGACCTTTGCAGCGGGTTTGACGAAAGCCGGATTTCGGCCGTATGTCGCGATCTATTCGACATTTTTGCAGCGTGCGCATGACCAGATTATTCACGATGTGGCTTTGCAGAGACTTCCGGTTGTGTTCTGCCTTGACCGAGCGGGACTGGTCGGGGAGGACGGGCCCACGCATCATGGTGTTTTTGATATGGCGTACCTAAGAAAGATCCCGGGTCTCACGCTTGCTTCGCCGCGCGACGGCCGTGAACTCAAGATGATGATGCGCTATGCGTATTCCCATCGTTCCGGGCCGCTGGCCATCCGTTATCCCAGAGGCGGTGTTCACGAAGAGACGGAATCTCTTTTGAAAGAGGTGAACCCTGCGCCGATCATTTTGGGCCGTTCGGAAACATTGAGAGAGGGTTCTGACGTGCTATTGATCGCGATCGGGAGCATGGTGTATGTGGCGCAGGAGGCTGCTTTGCGACTGGCCAAACAAGGCGTCGAAGCGACGGTGCTCAATGCTCGGTTCGTTAAACCCCTGGATGAAGAAGCGATTCTCCGTCATGCGCGCGGTAAAAAATTAGTTCTCACTATCGAAGAGGGTTCCATCGCCGGCGGTTTTGGAAGCGCGGTCCTGGAGCTATTTGAAACTCAAAAGGGCATTTGGCCTCAAATTAAAATCCTGGGAATTCCAGACCGGTTTATCGAACACGGCAAGCGCGAAGTGCTTTTAGATTCTTTGGGACTGACGGCGTCTGGGATAGAAGCGCGCGTTCTTCAATATCTTCAATTCGAAAATCTAAGAAACCCGGATCCGGGTTTGATTATCTCAAGATAGTCACCAGATCGTTGATCTGGATCTGCTGACCTTCCTGGACATTCTGGATATTACAGGCCGTCATGGCATCGCGCGTTTCAAGCACGCTTAAGGTTGCGATTGTTGCCCCGTCTTTTTTTACCTCCAGCGTCGCATCACTTGGAAGATTATCCGCTTTCCCGATGTCTATGACGACGAATCCGTGTTCACTGTTGATTGCCACGACATGGCCCTGGGTTTTCGGCTCGTGCGGAACAGACGTCTCCTCAATTCGGTTTTGATAGGAAGGCATGGCGCTTATCAGAGGGCTTGTGGTGATGGCGCCAAGATTCACCGTGTTCCATTCATTTTCTATTTTTTTCTGGGCTGTCAAGACGGTTTCGCTGAGCGCGATCTTTGCGATGTTGATCTCGTTGATCTTTTCATTGGTGGTGCGGAACAATCTGTCTAATTTTTCCTGCAGAAGTTTATTCTGTTCGCTAAGTTTTCTCAACTCAACCTCTTTTTCCTGGACGGTCGTACGGATCTGATCGGGAGCACTTTCGTCTCCGACGGCAACGGAGGCACTCTTTTGGTTTTTTAAGATCTCGATCTGCTTTGTTTTGTTGATCAACATCTCTTCTAAATAATTCTTTTCGTCTTTAACAGAATCGCTTTTGGTTTCGAGCTGTTTGATCCTGAACGTGAGAGTTTCAATCTGTTTTTTCAAGGATCCGACGGTTTTACCGATGGCCTGTTTTTCTTTCTCGGTGCTGCTGGTTTCGCCTAACAGCACCTGGTATTTGGCTATGAATTTTTCAAGAATTTTTTGAATGGTTCTGGAATCTTCCAGGGCCTGTTCATTCTTTTTTGAAAGAACGTGGTTATCCCACACGAGGCTCAAGGAACAGAGGCTAAGCGCCCCAATGAACACGGAGACGATAATCTGGCGAGATGTAAATTTATCCATAGGGTGTTGGTGGGGGAAGTCTAACAGATAATTTGACCGAAGTCAATGAAACCACAATTAGTTGCGTCAAAAACACTCTGCCGTCGCGAGTAACCACAAGACTTTGGACACCGGGCCAAAACGGCGATTTACCCAAAAAAACTTTTGCCCCACTCCGCCCCGGCTCCAAGGCATTACCCTCCCATTTCAATATCAGTCTGCCGGCGACAGGGCCCCGCCACAAAGCGTTGGCGGGCAGGCTGTCGGGGAGGGCATTATTATTTATTCCAGAAAGACGAAGTGAGCTCCATTAGCAATG
>CAYZGM010000082.1:0-5821 GCA_964478015.1 uncultured Planctomycetia bacterium | reverse complement strand
TCGGGCGCAACGGACATTTCCAAATTTAAACGAATGCGCAAAATATCTTTTGCCCGAAAAAGATCGCTATCCAGAATATGGCGCCTATCCTCGCGCAAATGCATGACGATTGAATGAGCACCAGATTCTTGGCAAATAAGTGCCGCGCGCACCGGATCGGGTTCGAAGCCTCCCCGAGCATTACGGAGCGTCGCGACATGATCGACGTTCACCCCGAGTTTCACCCGGCTACCTGTTGCGCAGCCGGGACAACCGTTTCAACTGTTGGGGCATCGGGCACGATCTTTTCAATCGGGATGGTAACCTCCACAAAATAGGGCTCTCCAACCAAATGGACCCCGGCAATGCTCTCTAAAGAAATATGCTTCGTCACAGTCTTCGTGTGTTCGCTTACATCGACCAGTGAGGTCTGTGCATCCCAGGTATTTTCAAGAAGCGCCTCGGGCGCAACGACCGTTACCATCGCCGGCGTTGAGGTAACCTGATCTTCCTGAATTCGGTAGCCCTCAGGGGGAGTCGTCTCCAACCGAACTTTTACAGGCAAACTCTTCGCGGTCAATTTAATCAGTTTGTATGAAGAGTCCGCTGAATTATTTTTTTCGTTATCGTAAATCTCTTTATGAATATAAAAATAGGTCAAAAGCGCGACCGCCAGGGCAGCAAACTTGAGAAGCCAAGATCCTTTTAGCAGATTCATCGGCACCACCCCTTCCCGAAACTTGTCGCAAGAATCATGACACAGCCTCCTTATGAGCAAGCCCTTTTTTAGGCCTCCCCGAATTTTTGGAGGGCGCCTGCGTCTCAAAAAGAAGCTGTTTCAGCGTTTCTTCATCCACATCCTGCGTCACCCTGCCCTGCGCCATCAGCGAAACGACCCCCGTCTCCTCAGAAACGACAATGACAATGGCGTCCGACTCCTCGCTCAGACCCAAACCAGCGCGATGGCGCGTGCCAAAAACCTTTGAAAGTTTCTGACTCTGAGAAAGCGGGAACAGACAGCCCACGGCCACGACGCGATTGCCCTGAATGATGACCCCCCCGTCGTGAAACGGCGTATTGGGCATGAAAATTGTCATCAAAAGTTCCGACGTAAGGACCCCATCCAGATGAATGCCGCTCTCAATAATGGGTTTAAGACTCACTTCGCGCTCGAGCGCGATCAAGGCGCCGATGCGGTTCTTGGACATGGAGACAACGGCGCGGACAATTTCATCCGCAATTTTTTCTTCCTTGATGAATATCTTAAAAAGAGGGCTCTGACCAATGCGGGACAGCCCGCGTCGAAGTTCAGGTTGAAAAATAATGAGGAAGCCGATAATGGATATTTGGAACAAATGGGAAAGAATCCATTGAATGCTGCGAAACTCAAGCGCTTGCGCAACAAAAAAGAGACCGACAAAAAAAAGGATACCCTTGAGGGCCTGCATCATTCCGCTATCTTTGATGTACACAAAGAAAAGATAGAAGACAAACCAAAAAACACCTATCTCAACGACAGGCTTCCAGTACTGATGTATCGCTTGGATCCAATCCACGCCCGACCCTCTTTTATTGCGTTGCCAATATTCGATCCGTGATCGCCGCCGCGTGCCGGTGCGGGGATACCTCGTGCACACGCAGCACATGCGCCCCCCGCTCGATCGCACACGAGGCCGCAGCCAAGGATGCATAAAGCCGCCGCCCCACTGGGAGACTCAACACGCTCCCCAGAAACGACTTGCGGGAAAGCCCCACCAGAACAGGATAACCCAAACGGACGAACTGGTCCAGATGCGAAAGCATTTCAAAATTATGCTCGATTGTTTTGCCAAAACCGAAACCCGGATCGATCATAATCCGCGAGCGTTCAATGCCGGCCTCGCGGGCTAAACGCACGGATTTCTCGAGACCCGCCATCACTTCCCGGACAACATTCCGATAACTTGGATTTTTTTGCATGGACCTGGGCGTGCCGCGCATGTGCATCAGAATGACAGACGCCTTTTTTCTTGCAAGAAGCCTGGCGAGCTTTTTTCCCGAGCGCAGGCCATGGATGTCATTGATAATGGAGGCTCCCTCATCCAACGCAGCGGAGGCGACCTCCGCTTTATGCGTGTCGACAGAAATGGGGATCCCGATCTTTCCCACAAGACGCCTCAGAACGGGAAGAATCCTCCGCGTCTCCTCGCGCCAGGAAATCGAACGTGCGCCCGGCCTTGAGGACTCGCCGCCAATATCCAAAAAAAGAGCGCCTTCATCCCGCATTCGTAGTGCAGCGGCCTGGGCGCGTCCCGGATCAAGAAAAGATCCGCCATCAGAAAAAGAATCGGGGGTCACATTGAGGACCCCCATGATCTTTGTTTCGTTTCCCAGGTAGAATCGAGCTTCGCCCGCGACGAACTCACACAAAGGTCTGTGAGGAATTCTCCCGCTCATCCACGTCCAGTCAAGCGGGAACTCCTGCAACGACCGCCGGGGTTTCCTCCGGCAACGACAGAAGACGGCGAACCTCCGCAGAATCCATCGTTTCCTTTTCCAGGAGAGTCTTTGCCAAAAGATCCAGTTTGTCGCGATTGTCGGTCAACGTTTTCTTAGCGCTCTGATACGCCTCGCCGATAATTCTTTTGATCTCACTGTCAATCGCGCTGGCCGTTTCCTCAGAATAGTCCCGCTGGTCGTTGAAATCGCGCCCCAAAAAAACCATGCCGCTTTCTTTCCCAAAGGTCATGGGTCCCAAGGATGCGCTCATCCCGTATCGGCAGACCATGTCGCGCCCCAATTGCGTCGCCTTTTGAAGATCATCCTGGGCGCCGGTCGTGATGTCATTAAAAACAATCTCTTCCGCCACGCGGCCGCCCATCATCACCGGCAGTCGACTCAAAAAATAAGAGAGGCTGTGCAGTGTCCGCTCTTCCTCGGGCAGCGAAACCGTGTAACCGCCGGCCATGCCACGAGGAATGATCGTGATTTTGTGGAGCGGATCCGCCCCGGGCGTCAGCATGCCCACGAGCGCATGGCCAGCCTCATGAAAAGCCACGATCTTTTTTTCTCTGACCGAAACTTTCTTGCTTTTTCGCTGGGGTCCGGCCATGACACGCTCGATCGCTTCCTGAAGCTCTGCCAAACCAACCGCCTCTCGGTTGAGCCGAGCGGCCAGAAGTGCTGCCTCGTTGATAACGTTTGCAAGGTCCGCCCCCGAAAAATACGTGGTCTGCTTGGCGATGATGTTGAGATCAACGTTCACGTCGAGCTTGATTTTTTCCGCATGCACCTTGAGGATCGCTTCGCGCCCTGTCAAGTCCGGCAGCGGCACCACAACCTGGCGGTCAAATCTGCCGGGACGCAAAAGCGCGGGGTCCAGGACATCCGGGCGGTTCGTCGCCGCGATTAGAATGATCGCCTCGTTCGTGTTAAAACCGTCCATCTCGACCAGCAAGGCGTTGAGGGTCTGCTCGCGTTCATCATGGCCTCCGCCGATCCCCGCGAAGCGTTGACGCCCCACCGCATCGATCTCGTCGATGAAGATGATGCAGCCGCGCCCGGTCTGCTTGGAGCTTTTTTTTGCCTGGTCAAAAAGGTCTCTCACGCGCGAAGCGCCGACGCCGACGAACATCTCGACAAAATCAGAACCCGAAATACTGAAAAAAGGCACATCCGCCTCGCCGCTCACCGCTTTGGCCAGCAGAGTCTTGCCGGTGCCAGGAGGCCCCATGAGAAGAACGCCCTTGGGGATTTTGCCTCCCAGACGCTGGAATTTCTTGGGGTCTTTTAGGAACTCGATGATCTCCTTGAGCTCTTCCTTGGCCTCTTCGACACCCGCAACATCTTTGAACGTAATCTTGGTGTTGGCCGAAAGCCTCGCCTTGGATTTTCCGAAAGACATCAACCGCCCGCCGCCCGCCGCGCCGCCGCCCCGATACATCAAGAACCAAAAAAGTCCCACAAAAAGAAGGGGCCCGATCACGGCGTATAAGAGCTGGGTCCAAAACGTCTTCTCGGGACGGATCTCATAGGACTTTAGGTTTTGCCGAAGCAGGCGCTCAAGATCCGGGTCCCGCTCAGGAAGCATGACGCGATAGTGCTCCCCGCTGAAGTATTCGCCGGATAATTCGTTCATCACCCGAACGCCGCTTTTTAAGACCGGCTGGGTCGGATTTGCCTCGAGAACGGAATAAAACTCATTGTAGGTGAATTGCTTGGCAACTTTTTCGAGCGGCCCTGAACCGATTCGCATAAAGTAGAACACGCTTAAGAAAAGAAATATCCACAAAAAGATGGGGCCCGGCAACCAATCGGGAGGATTTTTCTTAGGCTTTGTCTTTTGACTGTCGTTCGGATCCACGCTGTTTCCCTCTTTTAGGCCAAGCGGGCATTATAGCAAATGACCGCTTCTTTGCAAAGACATTGACAATGCGAACGGGCGTTCATTATACTGTTTTTTCTGGCAGTTTCCTCGAGGGAAAGGATGTTATGAAGAAGATCAGGGTTGCAATCATTGGAGTAGGCAATTGCGCCAGCTCCTTGATTCAGGGCATTGAGTTTTATAGGAAACACAATCTCTCCACCAACGGAAGACCTGAGGCGCTTGGACTGATGAACTATGAAATTGGTGGATATCGCCCGCAAGACATTGAGATCGTCTGCGCATTCGATATCGACCAGCGCAAGGTCGGTCTGCCCCTCAAAAAGGCCATCTTCCAGGCACCGAACTGCACACAGCTGATCACCAACCACCTCGCCTCCCCCAGCACCATCGTCCAAATGGGCCATGTGCTGGACGGCATTTCCGAGCACATGAAAGACTACCCGGCGGAGCGCCGTTTTGTTCTGAGTGATAAAAGACCGGTGGACGTTGTCAAGGCTCTGAAAAAGAGCGGCGCTGAGATTGCTATCCATTACCTGCCGGTAGGTGCGAACGAAGCCACGGCATTCTACGCGGAAAGCTGCCTGGAGTCCGGGGTAAGCTTCATCAATTGCATCCCTGTATTCATCGCTTCAAGTCCGGCCTGGGCTAAACGTTTTGCCGACCGCGGCATCCCAATCATCGGCGACGACGTGAAGTCCCAAGTGGGCGCCACCATCGTTCACCGCACCTTGGCCAAACTTTTTGAGGATCGAGGCGCCAAGATTGACCGCACCTATCAACTCAACACCGGCGGCAACACGGACTTTTTGAATATGCTCAACCGTTCACGGCTCAAATACAAAAAATTATCCAAAACCGAATCCGTGCAATCACAGCTGGCCGACCGCCTTGATCCCGAAAATATCCATATTGGTCCCAGCGACTACGTGCCCTGGCAGAATGACAACAAGGTCGCCTTTATTCGCATTGAGGGTCGCGGTTTTGCAAACGTGCCTCTCGAAATGGAAGTCAGGCTGTCGGTGGAAGACTCCCCCAACAGCGGCGGTGTGGTGGTGGACGCCATTCGCTGCCTCAAACTTGCGCGTGAACGCAAGATCAAGGGCCCTCTTTACTCGGCATCCGCTTATTTGATGAAACATCCTCCCAAGCAGTACCCGGACTCCGTCGCCAAGAAGATGGTCCAGGAATTCATTGCCGGCAAACGCCGCGACTAAACAAACCGTAAAATAATCGCACAAAAAGAACCCCCGAGACTTTCGCCTCGGGGGTCTTTTTATTTCTTACAGCTTATTTCTTTATTCGACTTAGAACGTCACCTTGACGGAACCAACGAGGTCAGTCGCGGTCGCATCGTTAGGTGCTGTATAGAAGTCACCAGGCACAAACCAGCCGGCGAGAAGACCGAAAGACACATCTTCGGTATAGTCGTAGGTGGTCTGAAGATCGATTTCCCAACCGATTTCATCCGCACGAGAT
>CAYZGM010000081.1:0-5915 GCA_964478015.1 uncultured Planctomycetia bacterium | reverse complement strand
GTGAAAGGTCAGTAAGACAACCGATGCACAACTTTCATGTTGAGGCCCCGTCAGAGCTTCTGGCTTTCCTTTTCAAAGAGCTAAACCAGGTCCCCCGCACCCGCGTCAAAAAATGGCTCCGGCTCCAATGCGTGAGCGTGAATGGAAAGGCGGTCACGAAACACACCCACGCTCTTTCACCGGGAGACGAGGTTCGGGTCGAACCCGGGAAAAAGACGCCGTTGGCAATGAAGTCTTCCCCTAAAATCGTGTACGAGGATGAGCATATTCTGGTCGTCGAAAAACCGGCGGGACTGTTGACCGTCGCCACAGAAAAAGTAAAAACGAAGACAGCTTATTTTGAGCTGAACGAATGGTTAAGATCCGTGAATCCCAAACGGCCGGAACGAGTCTTCATCGTGCATCGGCTCGACCGCGAAACTTCGGGACTGCTTGTTTTTGCCAAGAATGAGGCTGCCAAATTCAAACTGCAAAAAAACTGGGATCAGGTGGAGAAATACTACTCGGCCGTCGTCGAGGGGGTCCCGCGAATGAAGGAAGAGACACTCAAAAGCCATCTCTCGCAGAATAAAACTCTGAAAGTGTACTCCACGGATGAGGACGAAACATCCAAACTTGCCATCACCCATTACCGCATGCTTAAAACCAACGGAAAATTTTCTTTGCTGGACGTTTTTCCCAGGACCGGGAGAAAAAACCAAATCCGTGTTCAGCTGGCCGACATCGGAAATCCCATCACGGGAGATGATAAATACGGCGCCAAGGAAGACCCGGCGGGGCGTTTGGCCCTCCATGCACGAGAACTTTCATTCAAACATCCCGTCACAAATCAGCTGATGAAATTTCACAGCGAAGTCCCGAAAGAACTTGCCAAGATTTTAAAATAAAAAAATCGCTCAGACCTTGGTAATAAACGAGACAATCCTTCCGGCTTTTTCGCCCTCCTTGCGAAACGAATAAAAATCAGAATTCTGTGAGACCGTGCACACGCCAGGATCCGTGAGATTTTCGAGATTCACACCCGCCTCTTGAAGTTGTCTTTTATTTTCGGTTGAAAGATCGAAATAAAGTTTTCCTCGAACACGCCGCAGTGACGTCTTCGGAAAATGTCCCGTGAATTCTTCGCCAACTCGGTAAGCACTCGGCCCGATGCGCGGTCCGAAAATAACCTGGATGCGGTCACAGGGAACGCCTGATTTTTCTGAAAGTAGCTTCAGCATTTTTCCGGCTAGCCCTGCCTTGGTGCCCCGCCACCCCGCGTGCGCGAGCCCCACCCAATCGTCCGCCGAGTAAAAGATCGACAAGCAATCCGCGCTGAAAACAAGGAGCGTCAGACAAGACACTCGGGTGATGGCGCCATCGGCCGAATCTTCCGAGTAAAATCCGGGTTTTTCGAACGCCGCCGGATCATCCAGAACGACGATACGGTCTCCATGCACCTGTTTCAGTAAAACAAGTTTTTGGGGCGGCCGCAGCGCTTTCTCAATCACCGCACGGCTCGATGCGAAGAGACGTAAAAATTCATTTTGGTTCCGCTCGGTAAGAAGATCGTCCGTTTTCCTCAAGTGCAGCGAAAAATGACGTGTCGTATACCCCGCTTCGACCGACTGCGGTTTCCATTCCTCGAAATAAAGAATGTCTCTTCTAAATCGCTTTTGAAAGATCCTCCAGCGAATACGCGCCGCCAAACGCGGCGCCGTCATGGAAAACCCAATAAAAAGGAACAGCCACCCGGGGAGAACAGGAACGACAAGCCCCAAAATCCCCACCCCTATCAAGAGAACGCCGAGCCCAAACAACAGAAATCGTTTCATACTTTATCTCACCCCACGAGTAATCCATTTATTGGTAGTCAGTAGTCGGAAGTAGGGATTCGGCAGCATCAAAAAGATGCCTAATTCCGACTACCGTCTGCTGACTACCTTGCTTGAAGCCAGCGCGGCAGTCCGGCCGCCTGCGCTTTGTGGCGGGGACCCGTTCAAGGGTTATTCGCGTTCTACGGACGCAAACGATAAATCAAGAACCGGATACTTCTTGGCCTCGGCATCGTCGAAATGCCACCACTCGGAGCTAATCCCGACAAAGGCCTCCCTTTTCATCGCATCCTCCAGAATCTTTCGGTGGGCCCTTTCTTCTTCGGTCCCCCCCGCATAATCCCGATGAGCCCGCTCAGAAAACTCATCATAGAGTGACGGCATCGCGAGTTCCTTTCCGTCGTTGTCCGCCAGCGTCACATCCACGGCCGCACCGCGGTTGTGGTTCGAACCTTTGGCAGGATTGGCGACATACCCCTCCAGAGGAAATTTCGCCCACATTTTTTTTTGCACCGACAAAGGCCTATAACCGTCGAAGATCTTGAGTGACAACCCTTGTTTTTTTAAGCTCTCCTGAACCCTTTTAAGTTTCTCGGCAACTTCCGCGCGAAGCAGGCAGCGCGCCTCCGGATAGAGCTTTTCTTTCATAAAATTATCTGAAGTGGCGTAACGGACCTCAACGCGCATATCGGGAATAAATTTTTCTAGATCGACCAATGGATTTTCTTCAGCAAAGAGAGGGCTTCCAACAAAAAGAAGCGTTGCAAATAGCAGGGTTCTTGGCGTACAGAGGACAACGGGCAGAAAAAACAAGGTGTCTAGTCTCCCCGCTGTACGCTGTACGCTATTTAGCGACCTCTCCGCCTTTGCGGGCGTTGTAGGCATCCTGCTGGGTCTTGAAGAAATTAACAGGGTTGACGTTGGTCCAGAAACTTCCCCAATTCGAGGTGCTCTCCTTGAGACCGGAACGCTCGCCTTCCCTCGACCAAAAGTTCCCCATCTTTTCGCCTGCACTCTTCACGGTGTCTTTCGTTGTGGCCGCCGAAGCGACAGAAACCGCGAACATCATTAAGAACATCATCATGACTGCTTTCTTCATGGCTTTCTCCTTTGATTTGATAAAGATAAACTAAGACTATTTAGATTTGAAACAAGATTACACCGATCATAGGCCAGGGCTAATGTGTGCAATCTTCCTTTTTAATCTACCTAATCCGTTTCTTTTTTCCTGTTATTTAAAAAAATCCCTTGCGGACTGCTTCCCTGTTATCTCTTTATAGTCCTCATAGTCAATGAATGTCAAATCCGGCCGGCGATCCTTGATCCGTTTGACCGTTCCGTCGCGGCTGCGGTCCAGCGGACCCGTGTTGCGCGAGGCAATGAAACGGAACTGAACACCGCACTTGGGACAGGTCTTTGCCGAAGCATAATCGATCCCAAGCTCCCGACAGGCGGAGCAATCAGCCGTCACGTCGCCAACTACGAGAAGTTGCTTGCCTATCTCTCCAATATCACAGGCCTGCCAGATCCGAATGTACATAGGCGTTAAGGAATCAGCGTTCAGCGTTAAGCGTTAAGCGTTCAGAAAAATACTTTAAGAAAAATTCCACGAAATAATCCTCACTTATCCCATATCCCTCTTTACTGACCGCTCAACGCTGATCGCTGAACGCTAAAACAGACTTGTCGGGAACGCATTCTCTTCCTTTTTCTGTTCCTTGACCTGTTTTATCGCGTTCCCCCAGCTCACCGGCACCTCGTGTGTTTGGTAATCGCGGTTGGAGATAAAAAATATCTTTCCGTGTTTCAACCCGTACTCATAAACATCTTTCGTGATCCGCACGTCATCGAAGCAGTATTTTTTCAGCTCTTCCATCTTTCCGTCCTTGTAAAGCTGCAGCGCGTCCCATCCCGAACCGGATTTGGACGTCTTCAAAGTCGCCTGTGCGATACTTTGCAGGCTGATGCGGTGTCCGCGGATCTTTTCAAATTCAACCAATAGATCCAGGATCGGCAAATTCTTCGCAGGCGTCAAGATGTAAGGCTGTAGCACCTCCATGTCAAAATCGCGGACATTGAATCCGATAATAAGATCGGCCTTTTTCAAATACTCCTCGAGTTTCATAAGCTCTTTTTCTTCGAATGCGATGTATTGCTCAGACCGGGAGTCATAGATGCAAGCCACGGAAACTTTTAAGAGGTGCAGTTTTTTTCGGTCAACTTCGTGGAAACCTTTTTGGGTCTCAATATCGAGGACGATAAAGTGGCCCGCGGCGGAATTCATTTACGACTCAACAACTCACAATTCAACCGCACGTCGTCGCTCCCTGTGCCGCCGAATTCACCAATTGCGTATATTTCATCAACACGCCGGTATTTATCCTGGGCTTGAATGGCTTTAATTTCGCGAGTCTTGTTTTAATTTCTTTGTCCGACAACTCCACGTTGATTGAAAGTTTTTTTGCGTCAATGGCAATGATGTCCCCATTTTTCAGCGCAGCGAGCGGCCCGCCGACAGCCGCCTCCGGCGCCATGTGCCCCACCACAAACCCATGAGAACCTCCGGAAAAACGTCCATCCGTGATCAGGGCCACCGAATCCCCGAGACCCGAGCCAATGACAGCGCTCGTCACCGAAAGCATTTCACGCATGCCGGGTCCGCCCTTGGGTCCCTCGTAGCGGACGACGATGACATCATTCTTTTTTATTTTTTTTGAGAGAATGGCTTCCAGAGCCTCTTCTTCGGAGTCGAACACGCAGGCAGGTCCGCGGTGATGCAGCACCTTTAAGCCGCTGATCTTCGCGACGGCGCCCTCCCGGGCGAGATTTCCTTTAATAATAACCATGGGCCCCGAGGGATGAAGCGGATTTGAAAATGAACGGACAATGTCACCGTCAGGTTTGAATGAAACATTCTTCAAATTTTCAGCAACGGTCCGTCCTGTCACCGTTGTTGGATCGGGATGAATGAGCTTCGCATCCAGAAGCATCTTCATGACGCCTGGAACTCCCCCGACCTTATTGAGGTCCGACATCACGTATTTCCCGCTGGGTTTTAAATTCGCAAGGTGCGGGACTTTTTTTGCAATACGGTTGAAGTCGTCAATTTTTAATGGGACGCCAGCCTCGCGCGCGATCGCCAATAAGTGCAACACCGCATTCGTCGAACCGCCGAGGGCCATCACCGTCACGATCGCATTTTCAAAAGCCTTTTTCGTCAAAATATCGCGGGGACGGATCCCTTTTTTGATGAGCTCAACCACCGCTTCACCGGCCTTTTTCGTGTCATTGCTTTTTTCATCGCTTTCCGCATCGCGTGAGGAGGAATAAGGCAAGCTCATGCCCATCGCCTCGATGGCCGAGGCCATGGTGTTGGCCGTGTACATGCCACCGCAGGAGCCGGCACCCGGACAGGCATTGCATTCCACGCCCTTAAATTGCGCTTGGCTGATCTTGCCCGCCGAGTGAGAGCCAACCGCCTCAAAAATACTTACAATGTCGATATCTTTTCCCTCGAAACGACCGGGTTTGATCGTGCCGCCATACACGAAAATACTGGGAATGTTGAGCCGCGCCATGCCCATCAAAGCACCGGGCATATTTTTGTCGCAGCCGCCGATGGCGACGAGACCGTCAAAACGCTGGGCATTCGAAACCACTTCGATGGAGTCCGCAATGACCTCGCGGGAGACAAGAGAATATTTCATGCCCTCGGTGCCCATGGAAATTCCGTCAGAAACAGTAATGGTCCCGAATGTGAGCGGCATCCCGTTGGCTTGGCGCACGCCCTCGTCGGCTTTCAAGGCAAGCTTGTCGATATGCATGTTGCAGGGAGTCAGATTGCTCCAGCCGCTGGCAACACCGATAATTGGTTTTGAAAAATCCTCGTCCTTAAACCCGACCGCGCGAAGCATGGCCCTGTTTGGCGCGCGATTATCGCCCTTGGTGATCATGGAGCTGCGTTCGTTTAGGGGACGCGATTGGGAAGACATATTCGCTGCGTATTGTATCACACAGCCGGAAACAGCCCAAACAGCTGGTTAGGCGGGTCACGTCAATCAAATTGGGTAAATTGCTTTAAGGGCTTATCCTTCCAGTTGT
>CAYZGM010000080.1:0-5950 GCA_964478015.1 uncultured Planctomycetia bacterium | reverse complement strand
GGCTTGCGAGGCGCGCGCATGCCACCATTCTGCACTCCCTCCAACCATCACCCAACCCACTATTCGCGGTGGGCTAAAGCGCAAGGACGAATCCGCCAACGCTTTGTGGCGGATGCCATCTCTCCTGAATCGTTTTACAGGAACATGGGAGGATTATACCATCCCCCCCCGTCCTCGCTGCTAAACCTGGGTCTTGTACACAGAGCCGGCGTATCTGGCTAGGTAGAGGGTATTATTTTTTTTATCATAAGCCATTGCCGCAGGTCCCTCTCCCTCCGGAAGATCCCCGTTAATATTTTCCCAGGATTTTCCGTCCGCAGAACTCAAATAGACCCTCCCCGGCGCTTTTTGATTCCAACGCGTCACTCCGGCGGCCACTCGTCCATCCGGAAGCACACATAATGCGTCGACGCTCCCCGATCCCTCAAATCTTTGAAATTCTCTCCAGCGCAGCCCGCCGTCATCGGACCCGTAGAGCGCCGGGCCTTTTTTATCCCCGCCTGCCGCATAAACACGCCCCCCAACAGTTGAGAACGCGAGATCAAACACATCCACAAACGGCATGACGGCCCTGCGCCAGTTCTCTCCTCCATTTTCAGAAATATAGATACCTCCCCCTTTTCCCGTCACACCCCACAAAATCCGCTCCGGCTTCTCGGGATCCACGGCAAGGGCATTGTAGATCCTGAAAGACCCCGGCTGACCCTTGGAACGCCGCCAGGAAGCACCGGCGTCATCGGAAATAAAAAATCCTCCGCCATCATCGCCGTCAATCCCCAGATAGACCGTGTTCGGGCGGGCGGGATTTACCGCAAATGCGCGGGCTAACCCTTTTTCCCAAAGAGTGTTCAGGATCGGTCTTTTTGCAGGCAAACCTTGACGGAATTTTTGAAAGGAGGCCCCTCTGTTGGAACTGAAAATCACCTGGTTCACGTCCGTTCCCCAGGGGCTGGACGTCGCTAAAATCTTTTCACCGGAAAGCTGCACGCGCCACACGTGGCCGTTCACATCATCCGCATACCCTTTGGCCGGAAACAACGTTTGGTAGGATTTCCCGCCATCCGGGCTCCTCAATAGTCCATTGTCCATGGTGGCAACATAGACGTCGCCCTCGTCAGACACCTGGATGTCGGACGTCACGGTATTTGGAGCGCCTTTAATTTTTTCGGCCCAATTGACTCCTTCGTCATCGCTTCGCCAAACACCCCACCAGTCCGTGCGAAAAAGAGTCTTGGGATGGAATGGGTCGGCTTTGAACGCGTTGATACGGCCATGAACACCTGCCCAAAGTCGCGTGGGATCGGAGCGGACATCCTTATCCATTCTCTTGTCCCAGCGCTTCCAATGTCTTCCCTCATCCTCGCTTCGAACCACTCCGCCTTTCCAGCCATCATTCCAAGCCGCGAGAATAACTTTAGTTCCGGCATCCGGAACCAGGAGCCTGTAAAGAACACCTTGTGGGATCGCCGAGCCGGACGTCCAGCTATTTCCTGAGTCATGCGAAACAAAAAGTTTGTTCTGGCCGGCCGCATAGATCATCGCCGCGGACTGGCTGGGGCTCATCCAAAAATCAGAGATATCTTTCGGGCTGTCGCGAAAAAATTCCCACACTGAATTCTCAAAATGAAACCTTGCGAATCCGCGTTGAGAAGAGGCATAGAGCATCTTCTCGTCCTTTAACCAGGTCAATGCCGTGATGGGCGACCTCACCCCGAAAGGCCGGCGGTCTCCGAGCACTTTCCATTTTTTCCCGAAGTCTTCGGAATAAAATACCTCCCCCTTGGAGGAAGCGGCGATCACTTTGGCGGGGTTTGTTTGCGAAATAGCTAGGGTGCGGTGGCTTTCCGGACGGCTAAAGCGCAGACGCCCACCGGGGTCATCCGTGGACTCCCAGGTTTCACCCGCATTCCGCGAAAAGAAAACCCCGTCCGCCGTACCCGCATAAAGGGTGTTTGGATCGGATGGGGCTACGGCAATCACCGAAACATTTAAGTTTCCAAGACCGCGATTGACGAAATGCCAAGTCTCGCCTAAATCATCGCTTCTCCAGATCCCGGCTACGTCCGAGGTAAGATAGACCCTGTTTTCATTTCCGGGATCAAATGCGAGGTTGGGGTAGCATCCTCCGCCCTCCCAACCGGCAAATTCCCAATGTCTGTCCGCATACCTTTTAGTGGCGGGCGTCTGATCCGCGCTTAAAGGAGAAGTCAGCAGCACTAAAACCAAAACGACTGTGATCGTTTTGATCAATGTTTACCGCGCTGTTTTAATCTTTGCTTTATGACTTGAAAAAGGAACCAGGCGTCATTGACATACCGGCGCCAAAGTCTGCCGGGTTCCAAAAAAATACGCCAGATCCATTCCGATCTGGTCCTGCGTATCCAAAGCGGCGCGCGCCGCATGCGTCCCGACCAAAAATCGAGCAAAGCACCGACGCCCATGCAAAGACGCGGCTTCAGTTTCTCCCGATGACGGCCGATCCACTTTTCCTGAAGCGGCACGCCCATCGCCACCAAAAGAATGTCGGCGCCCGAACGGTTGATCTGCTCGATAACTTCCTCATCGGAATCGAAATACCCTGAACGGGCACCGGTTACTTTCAACTTAGGAAATAGCTCAGAAAGTTTCTCAGCGGCCCGGGTGGCCACTCCCTCCGTGCCGCCGAGCAAAAAAACCTTGTAACCTTTTTCGGCGGCATGGCGCATCAACACAGGAGAAAAATCGGTCCCGTTGCAGTTTGCTTTGACTTTGGTTCC
Source organism: uncultured Planctomycetia bacterium (assembly GCA_964478015.1). Classification (GTDB taxonomy): domain Bacteria; phylum Omnitrophota; class Gorgyraeia; order 2-02-FULL-51-18; family 2-02-FULL-51-18; genus JAHFFM01. The sequence continues at coordinate 3,194 of CAYZGM010000080.1, read as the reverse complement.
TGAAAACCGAGCCGCCAAGTCTATTCCGATGCCGTCCGGCAGGACTAGCGATGCCGTATTCAATAAATTTCTGTATTCCGCATCCTGACTAGCCTTGTACAAACAGTCAATGTTGAGAAAGAAAATATTGGCTTTTGAATCATGCTCCAGAAGCCCGGCGGCCAGCTGGAGAGCTTCTTCAAACGTCGGATTGTTGCAACGAGTATTTAATATTTCCATTTTTTAAAACATGCCCCCGCAAAACCCCACGCCAAAAAAAAGAGCCCCGCCAGGAAGACAGGCAAATGCCTGAAAAAAGACCATCGCAGGGCCTTGTCTTCAAAGCGGCTGACACGATTTACAATCCTGATAAATTTTAGGGCGATGTACGCCGGCAGAAACAAAAGAGGCCAAATCCCCTGATAGAACCAGGTCTGAAAATAGACCTTTCTATAGGCCAGCATGTATTCGCCCAGCAAGACCTGATTAGTCCGGCACCTCTCCCAGGTCTCGGAAAAAATATGCCATACCCGGATCGCCGGGTCAAAATAAAACGGTGTCACTTTAGAGACGCTAAGACCAAATAGAACATCTTCAGCCGCGCGGATCTCCGGAAAACCTCCGACCTCCTCAAATAATTTTCTTTCACAGAATAAATTGCAGGAAGGAGCGAAACGAACGACACGCCTGAGAGCGCCCCCCATGAATTCATTAAACTGCAAAAAATACTGGACGAGAGCCAAGGCCCGCTCCCTCTGTTCCGGGGGCAGCAGGATCGCTCCTCCGCCGACACGACACCCCTTTTCCGAAGCCAAAAGAATCTTTTCAATCCAATCTGGGTTCGCATAGGCGTCCGAATCGATGAAAGCCAGGATCCGGCCTTTCGCCTCCCTTGCGCCAACGTTTCTCCCGATGGCCGGCATCGTTTGTTGGCCTAGAAAAATGGTTCGAACAGGGCTCGCCTGATATTTTTTTAAGAGCTCGCGGGTCTTTGCGTCGTCCGATGAATCGACGACGATAATCTCCTCCGGGCGTACCGGCGTTTGTGCCAGCAGCGAGTCTATCGTTCGATGAATCGTACGAAATGAATTATAAGACGGAATGACAACGGAAACTTGGTCCATCAGAAATTCGTCTCTTCAGGCTTCGGCTTAGTTTTTAAATTGATCCCGGCCAAAATAAGACCTATGAAAAAATAAAAATACCAGTTGAATGCCAAATAATAATTCAGGTTATCGGCATAACAGCTGATAAGGTAGCTGACAATACAAACTATCGCGATCACCGCCTCCCTTGAAAAGGCGCCGACAGAAGAGCGCATTCTCTTGTATAGCGCTTTCAACATCCATCCGAAGATCGCAAGATAGGATAATAAACCTACGAACCCCGTCTCGAATATCGCTTCGACGAACACGTTGTGAGCCGGCGAGCCTTTCCAATTGGCCAGGGGAAAAAAATCTATCGAATAATCCTGGAACGTTCCGAGGCCGTACCCCAGCACCGGCTTCTGCAGCATCAGGGGATAGGCGCTTTGCCACAGCCTTACGCGCCACGCCATGGAGTTCAGTTTCTCGTGTTTCCTGGCGCCCGTGCCCTCCGTCAGATCCTTGAGACGCGACTGCACTTGGGGAGTCGCAGTCAATAAGAGTACGCCAAGAAAGAGAAAAATGAGCATCTTTTTTTCCTTCAAGACCCCGTACAAGAAAAAAAGCATGGCACAGGATATCCAGGCGCTCCGCGTCTGCGTCAGCACAAGAATGATCATCAGTAAAACCAGGTAAAAATTCAACATGACCTTTTTGGCAACCGTCAGTTTTAATATTCCTGTCTTTAGAACATACAAAACCATCGTGATCACCAACAGGACATAAAAAGCGAGGATATTCGGGTGAGAGAACGTGCCGTTTAAACGTCCATCCAAATAAAACATCGGATGTTTGAAAATAAAACCTGCGCAGGCAATCAGGATCGGAAGAAATGAGGAAATGATGAGGAGGCGCACCCAAAACGCCTTATCTTTTTCATCCTTAAGCGCCAAAAAAGGCGCAAAGAACACGCAGGCATACGTGAGGAGCATCAGCCAAGTTCGGATTGATTGTGAACGAACCGGCGAACGATAAATCATGGGCAGGCAGGCCGCTAAAAAAAATACCCATGGAATAAGAAAGCGGCATTTTTTCACCTTGTCAGGGAAGCGCGCGGCCGTCACAAGCACCATCAGGATCATGAACAGGTTGAGAAGTCCGCCGATCCCCGGCCCCCCGTGGGACTTTGTCTGCTCCAAGATAGGATCCAAAAGCGCACGGGTCGTGATGATCACGATAATCGTCCACCGGAAATTGAGCGACATTAAAATAAGAGCCGCGCCCGCAAAAGGAAGCGCGATTAGGAGCTTGAGGTTACGGGTTAAAAGAGGGGCAAAAAAGACGACCCCCAAACCCAAAACACAGGCAAAAAACAAAACCAGGGCTGCTTGTTTGACAAAAAAAGAAGTTCGGTTCATTAGGAGTGTCATTATAACGCAGAGAGCGTGGATTTGAACAAAAGTTTTACTAAAATGGGGTCCGTTTGCTTCCCCGAGCCCTTATGGTAAAATGGCGCCCATGATCCAATCTGCTGTTATCGGCGCCGGGCAAGTCGCGCAACAACATCTGGCCTGCCTCTCGGGATTGCCCGGTGTCCAGCTCGTCGGCGTCTGTGATCTTTCGCGGGCTCTGGCGGAGTCTGCCGCGGAGCGCTACAGGGCGAAAGCGTGGTTCACGGACCACGCGCGCATGCTCGCCGAAACGCATCCGGATATCGTTCATGTCACGACCCCTGCGGCTTCTCACTTCCGTCTGGCCCAAGACTGCTTGAACGCGGGTGCTCACGTGTTTCTCGAGAAACCCGCAACCGAGCGCTTGGAAGAATTTGAGACCCTCAAAACGCTGGCGGAAGCGAAAGGCAAGCTCCTGATTGAAGATTACAATTACCTCTTCAACGAGCCTATCCGCCGCCTCTTGGACCTCGTGCAAAAAGGAGTTCTTGGGGACATCGTGCATGTCGAGGCGCACCTTTGCCTCAATGTCCTGGAGAAAGACAGCCCTTTCGCGGACACCAACGTGCGTCACCCGGCGCTTAACCTAACCGGCGGAGTGATCACTGATTTTCTGCCGCACTTGGCTTCCCTGGCGTATTTTTTTTGCGGACCGGTTCAGTCAGTGCGCACTCTTTGG
>CAYZGM010000079.1:0-6151 GCA_964478015.1 uncultured Planctomycetia bacterium | reverse complement strand
AGCAGGTGAAAGAGCGCTCCGCCTCGATGTGCGCCTGCACCGTGAGATCCTCCCCGATTTTCCACGCCTCGGCCTTGACATGGATGGCCTCGGGAAAATGCATGACGCCAATGTCCAGGTCCAAATCGTTCGAATCAACGTCCTCTTCCAACGAGACGGTTTTGTTGTCTTCTAATTTTCTAAGATTGAATTTCAGGGTCATCGGCTGGAATACTTCCGTTGGAGCGCCTCATCCACAAAACGCGGGACAAATGAGCGGATATTGCCGCCCAGACGCGCGATTTCCTTGATCAAACGGCTCGAAAGATAGGCGTAGGACTCATGCGGCATCAAAAAGATTGTTTCGATGTCGCCCGCAAGCTTGCGGTTTGTGAGCGCCATTTGGAATTCGACCTCAAAGTCCGAAATCATGCGCACTCCCCGGATCATGGTGGTGGCGCCGACCTTGCGCGCGAATTTTACGACCAGCCCCTCAAAGGACTCGATGCGCACGCGCCCTTTCAGAGGCTTCGTCGCCTTGTGCAAAAACTCGAGCCTCTCCTGCACTGTAAAAAGCAGTCTCTTCTCCGAGCCCTCGGCCGCGACCGCCACCACCACCTCGTCAAATATTCCGATGGCGCGCCTTATAAGATCGATGTGCCCATACGTGACCGGATCAAACGTTCCCGGATAAATTCCGATCGTCTTTGCTTTTTTCATGGTGGTGGCATTATAGGAGATGCGAAAACGCGGTTCAAGATAATTCCATGATACAATACTCGATTATGAAATCGCGTCGCAAAGGCCCGGTCCGGCTCTTGGCCGCTCTCCTGATAGTTACCGCCCTTGGCGCCGTGTATCTGCGCCTAGGCCTATTCCCGGGTCGCTTTCGAGAAAAAGCAATGGAAAGGATCAGCGGGTGGACTCATAAAAAAGTTGTCTTCGACAAGGTCCTTTTCATCCCTTTTCATGGCATCAGTTTTTACCGCGTAGAAGTCTTGGAGCCCAGCGGAGAATCCATCTTCCGCTCTCACCGCGTCACAATCAACGCCAGGCTCTTGCCTTTCCTCCGCGAAAAAAAGATCCTTATCAATCGTTTTCTTCTGCAAGACCCCTCTTTCGATTGGGCTCTTGAAAATCCCGCTAAAAAAAAGTTGCAGCCGCCCCCAAAAACGGTCATCTCGGGACAAATCGATGTTCCGGTGATCCAGGAATCCAAGCCTCTGGACTTAAAAAATGCGACAAACGGTCCGGATTTTTTTCTTCCCGAGAATGTCTATATTGAGCGGATCGAAATCTCGAACGGCCTGGTCCTCGTACGCCGCGAACGGGGGTCCGCGCCGCTGGAAACGCTAAGCGCAATCAATGTCCGCATGACCCTTCCGCAAGGTCCGATGCTACGTTTCATAGGACGTATACAACTGGGCGACGCGCCCTATGCCTCCATGGACCTTCACGGGGGTTGGGATCTTGAACGGGGCAGTTATGACTTCACCTGTCGAACTCTGACCCAAAAGATCCCGGACTGGCTTCTTGATTATCAAAAGAATAATTTTCTTGTCCTGCGCGAGGGCCGTGTATCTTTGGAGACACATCTCTACAGCGGGAAAGATTCTACCCTGCTCTTTAAGACCAAGGCCTCCCTCGAGAACGCCTTGCTGACTCTTGAACCCGCCCGCTACTCCGGCCAAATGCGCCTGGAGGCTGAGGGCGCTTTCGACAACCTTAGCAAACGCTTCAAAAATTACCGCGGCGATTTGACGTTCGTCAATGTGAAGATTGAAAACCTTTCGCGCAACATCCGTGAACTCGACAATTTGGCAGGAATCTTGTCATTTGAACCTGACAGGCTCATCGTCCGTTCACTGCATGGCATCTATAAAAACGTTGGTTTCGACGCCTCCGGCACGATCAAGTCGTTCAAGGATCTTCTTTTGAACGGCGAGGTCCGCTCCCGTCTAACCATGGAAGAGGTGCGCTCAATTCTTCCGCCTGAGTATACAGAAAAACTTAAGGACTTCGTAATTGCCGGAGAATGCCAGGCCCTCACGATCTTGGAGGGTTCTCTGAAAAAAGATTCGAAAGTGGAATCGGAGCATAAAATCGTTATTCAAAATGCTTCCGTGCGTAATGACGTCAAGAAAATCGCCTGGACCCAACTGGCGGGCGAGCTGATCCTCAACAGGGAGGGTCTTAAGATCCAAAATGCACGCTTTCTGGTTTCCAATAAACCTGTTTCCTTAAACGCATTCATCCCCAAGGAACCCGGAACCGCGGGGAATCTTCATTTTGTTTCGGGAAAACTCGACGTCTACGCCGACTACACCCCCCATGGCAATGACTTGAACCTGAAAAATGGCCAGGCTATTTTTTCGGGAATCCGCGCATCCTTTACGGGAAAATGCGTCCGCTGGAACGACCCCTGGCTTGAGCTTCGGGGTCAGGTTCATGCGGATCTCGACAAAATCCCTCAACCTGTCGTCCCCCTCTCCGGTATTTTGAGCGGCCCTTTTGTCTTAAGCGGGGCCTGGGACAAGCCTCTGGATTGGGATCTTAAAATAGATGCCGAAGGCGCCCCTATCTATGTACGGCATTCTTTTCGCATGGATAAAATGGATTTTCAGGTACGCATGAAAAATCAGCGTTTGAACATCCCCTACATTCATGCCGCTGGTTACGGCGGAACAGCCGGCGGACAACTTAGTGCGGAACTGGCAGCGGCCGACGTCCCGTTCCAAAGCCAACTCCATTTCAACAATCTTGACCTATCCAGGGTTGGGGCCGATCTTACCCCGCCAAGGGAGAGCCTTAGGGGAACCCTGATCGGAAAGTTGGCGCTCGATGGCCGGTGGCAACACCCTGAAACCTACCGGGGCCAGGGGGCCGTCAGTGTCACAAAGGGATTTCTGGGTCAAACCTCGCGCTTCAAGGCCATGGGGCACTTACCTCTTCTTAAAGTGGAGGGGCTGGATTTGGTGACATTCGAAGAGATGAGCTCAACGTTTGAGGTCCGCGATAAAAAAATCCTCACCCAGGACCTGACCTTGCTGGGCGACGCGGTGGACCTTTCCTTGAGGGGGTCGATCGGTTTTGATCAATCGCTAGACATGGTGATGAGCATCCAGTACTCCGGGGCCGTGATGCAGGGTGCGCTTCTTACCGGGGGTTTGGCGCCGCTGGTGGTTCAGCAGGCTGGAAATTTTATTTCCGAATACCGAGTACGCGGCAGCATCCGAGAGCCAACCTACGAAAAAAAACTGTTGCCAACCGGCCGCGCGATGGGAAAAAAAATCGGGGGCTTACTTCAGGGGCTTACGAGCTAGCCCCGATAAATACCTCAGAACGACCCGCTTGGCTTTCCTAAGAGCCGTGCCCCGGTGACTGATTCGGTTCTTTTCGACGGCGGAGAGCTCCGCATAGGTCTGCGCCGAACCTTTTGGGATAAAGACGGGATCATAACCAAAACCACCAGCCCCTTTCTCCATGAAATTGATACGTCCCTCACACTTCCCTCGCACCGTTCCAATTTTTTTTCCGTTGTCGAATACGGACATGACGCAAACAAAAGTCGCGCGTCGTTTCGGCCACGGAACGGTTCTTAATAATCGCAGTAATTTACGGTTGTTGTCCTCGTAAGAACACCCCGGGCCGGCAAACCTGGCGGAGTAGACGCCCGGCCGTCCCCGTAAAACCTGCACGGACAGACCCGAATCATCCGCCAGAACCAAGGAGCGCGTTCTTTTAGAATAGATCCGTGCTTTTTTTTCGGCGTTTGCTTCAAACGTCTTTCCGTCTTCGCGTACCGCAGGGCCTTTTGGAAATGCATCAAGAGATCGGACACGAATGGCCTCACCCGCCATAAGACTTTCTAGTTCCTTACACTTATCCTTATTTTGCGTTGCCAATACGAGCGACTGTCTCAGAGAGTTTTTCATAATCGTGTTAGTATACGAAACTACAGCGGATAGGACAATCAAACTTTGAAATTTTTTCGTCCGGATTCGCACGATTGCGCCCCGTCGAGGCGGCGATCGCCTTAGGCCGATGTTGCATCAGTGTGCGCAGCGCCAGGGGTTAGGAAAGGAAACTTTGAAAGGCTTGTCTGTCTAGTCTTGTTCGGATGCCCCCGGCAGAGGCCTAGAGCTTCGAATGGGTTCCGTCACAAAAAGCGCCGCTCTTGGATTGTTTGCACCCGCACCAGGCCACTTTCTTTGTTTCGGTGATCTCCACGATGATCGGAGCCTTGCCGGTATTTTTAGATTTGTGGCTGCCGTCGCAATAAGGCTGATTGACGGACTCCCCACAAGAACACCATGCTTTACGTCCCGGCGTTTCGTCCTTCACATACGGCGCATTCTGTTTAGGGCTCATTTTATTTTCTCCTGAGGTTGCGGGTTTGGTTAATCTCGAGGTTGCTTTCTAAAGAGGCAGTAGAGAAATTCCTGGGTTGTGTCAAAAGGAGTCTTGTGAATTTCGATAAAGTGCCGCTCAAGTTGAAACGAATTTCCAAGCTCTCTCCGCAAGCTTTTGGCTGAATAACGAACAATCTCAAGACCGCTGCATTTCAAGGGGCCATTCGGTCCAAAAGTTGCTATCAGAGCATAACCGCCCGGCTTCAGAGCTTGATTCGCGTTGAGAACGTATTTCTGCCTGTCTTCAGCATTTGTCAAAAAATGAAACACGGCTCGATCGTGCCAAAGATCATAATGATTGCTTTGGAAAGCGGTGCTGGTGACATCGGCTTCAAGCCAGCGAACCCTATGCGCCTTACCCCCCAAACGATCCTTCGAAACTTTGAAAGCTTCGGATGCAATATCAAGGGCGGTAATATTTTCGTAGCCTTCCGATAGAAGATCGTCAGGTAAAGTCGAAGCTCCTCCGCCCACATCAATAATCTCGGCGTCCTTCCGTAAACCAAGGCTTCGAATGATGTGAAGGGACTTCGCCAGATGAGGGGCGTACCAGCTCACATCTTTTGACGATTTGGTCTTATAAATTGATTCCCAGTGGCTTTTGGCATCAGTCATGCGAATGAGGGGGTAAATTACTGTGACAATGTTCGTCGATCTTGAAATGTCCATCCCCAAAATGGTTTTCTGGATCAATATGGATCATGACATCTTTAAGATGAGGGAGGTGGTGCAAAAGCTGGTGCCGAACTTCCTTTGCGATCTCATGCCCATCTTTGGCCGACGCGTCCGTCCCGACAGCTACGTTCATCTCAACATGGAGTTTGTGCCCAACCCAGCGAGCTTTTATACCGCCCACATTTTTTACGCCGTCCACATGTTCAGTTGCATGAATAACTTCGTGCAATATTTCCGGATCGACGCCATCCAGTATTCGTGTAAATACTTCCCTGGCCGACTGCCAAACAATCACAAAGATAGCTAATGAAATGAAAAGACCGATGATAGGATCGGCCAAAGGGAAGCCCAGCCAAATACCAATGGCACCAAAAAGTACCGCAAGACTCGTCCAACCATCAACGCGGGCATGGTAGCCGTCCGCGATCAAAGCCGCGCTTCCGATTTGCTTTCCTACTTTGATTCTAAAAATGGCCACGCCTTCATTTGCAAGAAATCCCAAGATGGATGCCGCTACCACCGCCCACAAATGGTTTATGGCCGCGGGGTGGATAAAACGCTGGATCGCTTCATATCCGGCAAAGATTGCGCTAAAAAGAATGATAAAAACAACCCCGACGCCTGCCAGGTCTTCGACGCGTCCATAACCGTAAGTAAAACGCTTGCTGGGCTTAAGCCTGGAAGCAAGAAATGCGATTCCCAATGGGATCGCTGTTCCAGCATCCGCAAAATTGTGTATGGTATCGCCTAAAAGGGCCACGCTCTTGGAGGCGATAACAACAAATAACTGGAAAATGGCGGTCAGGAACAAAATAATAAACGACCACTTGACGGCCCAAAGACCGCGTTCGTGTGTGACAATGGACGGGTCTATAGCCCCGTGCGAATGGGCGTGTGAGTGGTCGTGATTATGGGAACGTCGGTGGTTAGCCATAAATGCTGATTCTACCCCTTTCCATATCAACCCACACTCTCCTTTTCAAACACGTATAGTACGTTGGTTGCGGTACTACAATCGCCAGCGGAGATATTACTGACCTTTCACTAACTAATGGGCACACTGGAAGTCCGGATCTATGTCAAAT
>CAYZGM010000078.1:0-6175 GCA_964478015.1 uncultured Planctomycetia bacterium | reverse complement strand
GCTAGGCCGCGCTCAGACAGTCGCATCCCTGCCGCTTCCCGGGCGGCTTACGAATGAACACACAGGCGGCCCCTACCACAGCCAAGAAGAGGATTCGGAGCCGATGTATCCCAATGCTTTGTGGCGGGGATTTGGGGCCAAGGCCGTGGTTCTCTTTCGCGGTGTAACTTCTTTAGAGTTCAATGGAGAGAGTTTAGCGCATGAATATTATCTCGCTGATCAATAAATTTCCATTTGGGAATTCGGCTCAGAAAGGGTTTTTTCTCTACACGCACCTTCCGCAGGGTCTTTTTCAAAAAGTGGAAGAGGAAAATTTTAGAAAGACCATTCATTTTGTTGCCAAGCACTCGCCGTTCTATCGCCGGAAGTTCAAGGAGTCGGGAATTGACCCGAAACGCGTGAATTCCCCGAACGATCTTGGAGAATTTTTCACGACGGCGGAGGATATCCGAAAAACTCCGGACGAATTTGTCTGTTCCAGGCCCGACACGGCGTTTGAGACCACCGGGACGACTTCGAAGAGACCCAAACGGGTTTACTTTTCGAGAGCGGAGATAGAGGATGCGGGTTGGGCCGGCGCGGTGGGTCTTTGGGGGATCGGGGTTCGTCCCAAGGACCGAGTGGTGAGCGCTTTCGATTATTCGTTTTGGGTTTCGGGACCCGTGCTTCAGGCATCTTGCAGGGTGTTGGGATGTTTCCACATCGAAGCCTCGCGCATGTCCCCCGATGAATTTTATGAACGAGTGGCCGATTACCATGTCAGTGTGATTGTCGGCGATCCATCCTGGCTTTTAAGGCTTTCCGAGATCGCCGAAAAAAAAGGGACCTGGCCCATCAAACTAATGATCGGCGGCGGAGAGAACTTAGGGGAGGATGCCAGGCGGTACATCGAGGGCGTTTGGAAAGCAGATTTTATTTTAAGTTATGGCCAAACAGAGGCGTTTGGCGCCATTGGCATGGAATCCCTGGCGAAAGACGGTTATCATTTGAATGAGTTCCATAATTTATTCGAAATCATCAACCCGGACGAAAATGGTCACGGAGAGCTTGTTTATACGACCTTGAACCGAAGGGTCATGCCTCTTGTGAGGTACCGCTCCGGAGACATTACGCGTTTTGCCGCTAAGCCGTCTGCGGCGCGTCGTGGTTCGAACATGCCCGGACGCCGCATCGAGAAGCTGAAAGGCCGGATTGATGAATGGACCCCGACGGCTGTCGGCAATCTTACCTCCTGGATGTTTGAGGCTATTTTTGACAAGGTTCCCGGGATCACCCAAGATTGGCAGGTCGCTGTGGATAAAAGGGACAATAAGGATTTTATCGAGTTTCGAATGGAGGCCGTGAACGATTCGGAGCAATCGCAGATCAAGGACCGGTTCATGGTCTTATTTAAAAGCGAATTGCCTGATGTGTGGAAACTCTGGCAGATGCGGTTATGCACGCTCGACACGAAAGTGCTCCCAAAGGGAACGCTCAGGACAGAGAGAAAACTCAAGCGCATTCTGGATAACAGGCGGTACTGATCGTGATCAATTTTGTTGAAAGCTCCGAGTTTTTCAGTTAGCCTACACCTTACCGGCGGCTCGAACCGATGAGTGATACTTTAGACGATACCCCCAACGGAACCCAAAACCGTTCCCCCGTTGGATCCTCCGCGGCGGGGGAGCCAAATGCGACGCTGGCACTTTCCGAAAATCTTCAAAAGACGCTGAAAGAAGTCGAATTTCATATCCACCAGCAGATGGAAGACGCCCGCCGGTTGAAGTCGGACCCCGAGAGAGTTTTAAGGGAACGTGAAAACGCCGTTGCAGAAGCGCTCGCCAAGGCGAAGAATTTCTACCGAAAAAAGGAAGTGAGCCGTGCACTTGAGGAATGGGAAAAAATATGTCCCTTTTTGGATGAGAGTGACGGATTTCGAAAAAAGATCCGCGAGCTGAGAGCAGGCCACGAGAGCCTCCTTAAAGTGAATCAGGAGCTTCAGGAGATCAAAAAGGTGCTCACCCAGAGGTCCTCTCCGCCGCAGTCAGAAGCCAAGTTTGTCCAAGAGGCGAATCACGCGGTCAACTCTCAAGTGAAAAATGTCTATTCGTATCTCAGTCAGCAGATCCGGATGGAACGAACGCCGAAAGGAATCAGTTTTTGGTGGCCCGTGTTTTTGGCAGCGGTGATCCTTGTGTTTGGATTCGTCGGACTAAAAAGTTATTTTTCTGCCACGCAGAAACAACAATTGTCTCGCGGTGCCTCTTCTTCGGAGTTGAGGATAAGCGCTTTGAACCTGGACCATGAGGAGGAGATGCAGGCCCTGAGCAGGAAACATGCCGAAGATTCGAAGAACGACCGGGAAAAGATCATTCAACTTGAAACAAGACTAAGGGAAGTCGAATCCAGGAATTCCAATCTCGAGAAGCAGTCCAAAGCGCTTTTTGAGGACAATATCATCAAAGACAAGACAATCGCTGCCCTGAGCTAGCTTTTTTTCAGTTTCGGTTTATCCTCAAGAAGAGACCACAAAAGAAGTCCCAGCCCGATCCACAGGATCTCTCTCAATCTCCGCAGCACCGCAAAAGTCAGGCTTACCGGATTTGCGAACCCAAACTGGGAAAAGATCAGAACAATCCCGCCCTCTTGCGCGCCGATGCTCGAGGGGATGAAGAACGTCACGATGCGTAACACCTGGATCAGGGCCTCAAAAAGCCAAGCTTCCGCGAGTCCTATCGGCATGTTCAAGATTTTCGCCATATAAAACACCTCGAAAGTTCCCATGAACCAGCCTAAGAAATTAAAGACCGTTGACAGAATGAAGCGTTTTGGGTCTGCGGTGAAAAAACGCTTGATGTCATTGTCGAGCATCAAGAACTTTTGAGCCTTATCGAGGGACAGCGGGCCCCACCATTTCCATTTATCCCCCAACGCATGCACTTGGCGGAATACTCCCAGGTGGAGTCCGATGATGAGGAGCATTGCGGCTGCCCCCAAGACGATGAGAAAAATTAAAACACTGTTCCACAGGATCGGCGTTAGCGGGAGGGTTTTTAAAGTCACGACAATTCCACCGATAACAAAAATATTGAGAGAAACCCAGAACGTGGTGTGGACGATCAGGATAGAAGCATAACCCTCGGAGAGCGCGACATTGTATTGACGTTTCAAGAGCTGGGCTTTCACTGGCTCTCCGCCCAACGAGGCGGAGAACGGGATTACAGCGTTCAGGGTCTCGCCGATGATCCGGATAAAATAAAGCCCGCGAAACGGGACATGATTTGGAAGTTTTTTTGGGAATGCGAAACCCCATCCTAATGTGTCGAACACGAATATCAGGGGATAAAAAAAGAGGAGAGGCACAAGCTGGAATTTCAGCGAGACGACGTTCCGCAAAATATTCTGGATACCAACCCCTTTGATTGTGATGGCGAGGATGGCGAACCCAAGGGCAATGAGGAACCATTTCAGGAGTTTCAAAGAACAGATCCTGTTGGCGGAATGCCGCGGCCGGGATTATTTTTTTTGACAAATAACCATCTATAATTGACGATGACCGAGGCTATCCATAAAAGCTGCATGTAAAGGCCGCCGAGCCGGAGGAATAGGGTCATTTGCCCAGCCATGGCAAAAAGGAGGACGCACCATGAGCTGTCCCCCTCGCGGATGGCATCAAAAAAACCAAGGAGGGGGGATCTCCTTTTATTGTGCTCCGGATGCGGGGCGTCGAACACCGCCGGTCCGAATCCACGGATCTTTTCCCAGATGACCAGTGTCCCATGAATGACGACTCCTGACAGGGCCAAAACTCCAAAAAGGACTACCGGCCCCTCCGCGTGACTTCGCAGGGCACCCAATGTTACGCCACCGAACAGAAAAAGGTCCGTGATAAGATCCGACACGACGTCGTACCAACCGCCAAACCGGCTTTTCATATTTTTTGCGCGGGCTACTTCGCCGTCGCAATTATCCAGGATCGCAGCCATTTGATAGAGGGTGGCGGCGGCCAATGCCGGCCAGTACCTACCCAGGGAGAATAAAAAACCCGCGCCCAGCCCAAGGCATAGGCTGAGGGTCGTGATCTGGTTGGGCGTCAGCGGGGTGCCTAACAGAATTGTTGTCAGAGGCTTCGAAAGGACCCGGTTTAAACGGAACTCGCTCATTTGTTATATCTTAAGATGTTTCGAAGAACAGAAATGAACCGGCGGATGTCCGTCTCCGGCATGTCGCCGAGATTCGAAACGCGGAAAATTTTTCCGGCGAGACGCGATTGCCCCGCGTAGATCACAAAACCACTTTTTTTGAGAGAGTCATGCAGTTTTTTGTAGGACAGGTTCCCCGGCAGCCACAGGGATGTCAGAATCCGTGAACGGAATTTTTTTTTGACCAGAAACTGCAAACCAAGACCTTTAAAACCCTCTTCCAGGATCCGGCAGCGGTTTTTGTAGGTGTGAATCCTTTTTTTCAATCCCTGGGTTTGTAGTTCTTTCAGCGCTTCCTCGAACGCATAAAAAAGCTGCACTGCCGGCGTGAAAGGCACTTCTTGATTTTCCTCGTGCCGCAGGGTGTTCCAAAGATCCAGATAGAGAGTTCTTGGTTGGTTTCGGCCTCTTTTTTTCATTTCCTTTTTTGAAACCAACACAAAAGAAATGCCGGGATAGCCATGCAGGCATTTCCCAGAGGATCCGGCAAGGAAATCAATATATCTTAGATCGATTTTTTCCGCGCCAAGAGAACTGACCGCATCCACAAGAAATGTTTTTTTATGGCGGTGTGCCAAACGGGCGACCTCATGCAAAGGGTTCAACATGCCCGTGGATGTTTCATGATGGACCATGGCAACGGCCCGGATTGAGCGGTCCGACCGTAAGATTTTTTCGATTTCCCGCAGAGAGGGAAATTGTCCGATGTCGTTTGAAAGCTCGCGGATCGGCGAATGGTGAAGCCGGAGGATCTTACAGAGACGCTCACCGTACACGCCGTTTGTCAGGACCAGGGTTTTGCTGTTTTTATCGGCCGAGGAGGAAAGCATCGCTTCCACCGCGGCCGTGCCAGACCCTGTGAATAGAGCCGCCGCGTGCGTCTTTTTAGCCCCGAATATTTTTAGAAGCCTTTTTCGTATGCTCGCTAAAAGAACAGAAAACTCTTCTTCGCGGTGGCAAATATCCGGTTTAAGAAGCGCTTTTCGCACCCGTTGACTGACATTCACGGGACCCGGATTCATGAGCACCCAGTGTTTGGCTGTCATTTGACAAAAATCCAGAAAATTATCGCGAGTCCAATTCTGTAAATCCCAAACACGGTAAAACCATAATGTTGCACGTAGCGGATGAAAAATCGGATGGCAACGAGTGCCACCCCAAAAGAGACCGCTCCTCCCAAAAGCAGCATGGACCAATTGGTACCTGCGAGCAAGGTTCTGTTGTTTACCAGATCCAAGACCGTGGCAGCCAGGATCGTTGGCACTGCCAACAAAAACGAGAACTCGACGATGGTTTTTCGGGTAAAGCCGACTGTGAGGCCGCCCACCATGGTTGCGGCGGCCCGGGATACGCCGGGAATTACAGCCAAGGACTGCGCAAGTCCAACAATAAAGCATTTGGAATAAGGTATTTTACTCAGATCATTCAAGGAATCCGATTTTTCTTGGTGCCATCGATCGAATAGAATTAGGACGATGCCGCCTAGGAAAAGCGATAAGAGGACCAGCGGTTCGTTCGACATCAGGAATTTCTTTGTGAGCGTGTACAAAATAAGTCCGATGAGGGCCGTGGGGATGAAAGCTGCGAGAATGCGCTTCAAGATCTCCATCTTAACCAGGAAAGATCGCCAATAAACAAACACCACGGCCAAGATCGCCCCTAATTGAATCGCAATCTCGAAACTCTTCATGAATTCGGTCTGCGAAAGACCCAAAAGTCGCGCCGTGAGGATGAGGTGTCCTGTGGAGGAAACAGGAAGAAACTCCGTCAACCCTTCCACAACACCGAATATAATTGCCTGCCACCAAATCATCCGCGCATTATATCACGGAGCCGCCGAACGTTGCTCCTCGTCTATGGCATCGCGCCTATCAACAGGATCATCCACGATTTTTACTCATCTTGTGTGGCAAAATCCTTTCTTCCTCGCTCCGGTGCATTTTTGCTCCCATGATGTTTCCATAAGTCCCGGGGCCCCACGCTGAAAATCAATT
>CAYZGM010000077.1:0-6428 GCA_964478015.1 uncultured Planctomycetia bacterium | reverse complement strand
TAAAAATTATTTCTTCCCGGAGATGAAGGCGCGCTGGGATGCCTTCCCTGATAATATCGGGCATCTGATTTCCCCGGGGTGCTTCCGTTGCCATGACGGCCAGCATACGAGTCCGGAAGGGAAGGCGATCTCGAGGGATTGCCGGAGCTGTCACTCGATCATCGAGCAAGGTCCTCCGGGGGCTGTTGAAAAAAGCGCGGATGGGCTGGAATTCCGCCATCCCGTCGATATTTCGGAGATGTGGAAAGAAATGAGCTGTCACGAGTGCCACACCGGAGGCGGTTAGGGTTTATGTCTGACAATTTGCCCAACAAAGGTTCAAGTTACGGATGGTGGATTGCTGCCGTCTTCTTTTTGCTGGCCGTCAGTTTTATGCTGGACTTTTGGGGAGACCGGAAAGTCATCCGCGACCATCCGCTTGTTGAAAAGAGATTTTACTCGACTGACACGGTGAGAGATCCTTTTGCCGCGGCAGAGACCACCAGCGCGGGTTTTCGTTTTGATTGCAACGATTGCCATTCGATCATGGAGCCGCCTCAGGTGCCCAGAAAACTGATTGCCGATCATGAGAAAATTGTTTTGGACCATGAAGAGGCCATGACCTGTTATACCTGCCACAGCCGCGAAGACAGGGAGACGCTCAACGATATTTACGGGACAAAAGTTTCGTTCGCGGAAAGTGAGCAGATTTGCCGGCGCTGTCACGGGCCGCGTTACCGGGACTGGAAGATAGGTATTCATGGCCGCCCCATGGGGTATTGGGATCAAACCAAAGGCGAGTCGAAGAATCTGACGTGTGTGTATTGCCACGATCCGCACGCGCCGCAATTCAAACCGATGAAACCGTCCCCGCCGCCGCATCGCGATGATTTTATCCGCCTTAATAGAATGTCGGGGTAAACAGGAAATACGTTATGAATGAAAACAATACTGAAGAAAGTTTAGGCGATTTGGGCCGTATGAAAATGGGGCGCAGGGATTTTTTGAAGCGCGGCGTCGTTTTGGCTTCGGGGTTGGGCGCGGTCGCCGCCGCGTTATCTCCGCTTAAGCAGATGAAAGACGCCTTCAATCCGGATGAATTCGTCCAAAAGCATTACAAGGAGATGACGCCCGATGAGATGGCGAAGGTCTTGAAGCGCGTCGAGAAAGAGGTGAAGGAGCGCTATGGCGTGGAGGCAAACGTGCGGGACATCAAGCCGATGGACGGGGTGGAGTACGTGTACGCGCTGAACTTAAGCAAATGCAACGGAAGCCGTAAGTGCGTGCATGCCTGCGTTAAGGAGAACAACCAATCCCGGAGCCCGGAGATCCAGTATATTACAGTTTTGAAAATGCCGCAGGGGACGTTTCATATGGAAAAAGGCGAAGTCTTGTACGATCCGCCGACGGTTCCGGAAAAGGGGTATTTTTACATGCCGGTGCAGTGTCATCAGTGCAAGAATCCGCCTTGCGTGAAAGTCTGTCCGGTGCAGGCGACCTGGCAGGAATCCGACGGGATCACAGTGGTTGATTACAACTGGTGCATCGGCTGCCGTTATTGTGAGGCGGCCTGTCCCTATTGGGCGCGCCGGTTCAATTTTGCCGAACCTAAAATCCCCAAGGAGCAGATGAACCCGAATATGTCGTATCTCTCGAACCGTCCGCGTTCGAATGGGGTGATGGAGAAATGCACCTTCTGCCTGCACCGCACGCGGGAAGGGCGCTACCCGGCTTGCTTAGAGGCCTGTCCGACGGGGGCGCGGGTATTCGGCAACGTTTTGGACCCCGACAGCCCCATTGCGTATGTTCTTAAGAATAAGCGCATATACGTATTGAAGGAAGATGTTGGGACTATGCCGAGATTTTTTTATTATTTTGATACATGAGGGGCAGGTATGTTCAAATGGCTGCGTGATTATCTTTATTTTCTCTATCGCTGTGTGGTCTTGAGTTTTTATGGCGGCGGGCTTTTTTATTCCTGGATGACTCTATTGACGATTGTGAGCCTGGTGGGGTTGAACGCCTATTGCAAGCAATTGGCGGAGGGGCTGTATCTGACCGGCATGAGCGACCATGTTTCGTGGGGGATGTACATCGCGAATTTCACCTATCTGGTCGGGATGGCGGCGGCGGCGGTGATGCTGGTGATCCCCGTGTATGTTTACAAGAGCGAGCGTTTGCGGGATGTGGTGATTTTCGGCGAGCTTTTTGCCATCGCCGCGATCATCATGTGCCTGCTTTTTGTGATTGTGGATTTGGGCCGGCCGGAGAGGTTCTGGCATCTCATCCCGGGCATCGGCAAATTCAACTGGCCGTACTCGATGCTCAGTTGGGACGTCGTGGTTTTGAATGTGTACCTTCTTTTGAATATGCATGTGGCCGGATACCTTCTTTACATGAGGTATCTTGGGAGGCACCCGAATAAATATTTTTATAAGCCTTTTATTTTTGTTTCGATCGTCTGGGCGGTCAGCATCCACACGGTCACGGCGTTTTTATTCGCCGGACTTTCCGGAAAATCGTTTTGGAATTCCGCTATTCTAGGCCCGCGGTTCATCGCCTCCGCGTTCGCCTCCGGGCCGGCCTTCATCATCTTGACACTGCAGGTGATCAACCGTGTGACGGAGTATCGTATTTCCGACCGGGCGCTGTTGGCCCTGCGCCGGATCATGCAGGTGACCATGGCGGTCAATCTTTTTCTTTTAGGCAATGAATTGTTCGTTGAATTTTACGCGGACTCCCTGCACGTGGCCTCGATGGAATATTTATTTTTCGGGCTCGACGGGCATCGGATGCTGGTGCCGTGGATCTGGACGGCCGTTGTCTTCAACGTCACTTCGTTGATTTTGATGATCCTGCCTCTTTCGCGCGGTATCCGGTGGCTCAATATCGCGTGTGTTTTGTGCATATTCGGGATATGGATTGAGAAGGGCATGGGGCTTTTGATCCCTGGGTTTATTCCTACACCGTTAGGGGAAATCGTTGAATACGCCCCGACCATCAATGAAACCCTCGTGTGTTTCGGCGTCTGGGCCTTTGGTTTTTTGATCTACACGATTTTGTTGAAGCTATCCATTCCCATTTTGCTGGGAAAATTTAAAATATGAGGGAAGGGAATTGCGAAAGGAGAAAAGCGCATGCGATTTTTGGCAGTTTTGATCTTCAGTTTAATGTTGACGGTCTGGACGTTTCCGGCGGGCGCGGTGTTCGGGCCGAAGGAGATTTCCGAGCAGACCCGTGAATGTGTGGAATGCCACAAGGACGTGACCCCGGTCATCGGCCAGCAATGGGGAGCGAGCAAACATTACCGGGCCAATGTCGGTTGTTTTGAATGCCATCAGGCCGACGAGAAAGACGCGGACGTCTTTGACCATTACGGGCAAAATATCGCGATCATTGTGACGCCGAAGGACTGCGCGCGCTGTCACGAAAAAGAGGTCTCTGAATTTCAGGCCTCACACCATTCGAAAGGCGCGCGTATTTTAGGGTCGCTGGATAATCGCCTGGCAGAGGTGATTGAAGGGAATAAAATGATGGTCACCCCCGGTTTTCCGGAAGGGGTGTCGGCCGCGGTAGTCAACGGCTGCTGGCAGTGCCACGGCTCAGAGGTCAAGGTCTTGGAAGGCGGAAAATTAGACCCGGCCACATGGCCCAACACGGGGATCGGCCGCATCAACCCCGACGGGTCTGAAGGGTCCTGTTCGGCCTGCCACTCCCGGCATAAATTTTCGGTTGAGCAGGCGCGCAATCCTGAGAACTGCGGGAAGTGCCACATGGGGCCGGACCATCCGCAATTGGAAATCTATGAAGAGTCCAAGCATGGGATCGCCTTCAACGCCAATAAGCACAAGATGAATTTGGATAATGAAAAGTGGATCTTAGGCGAGGATTACAACGCCGCGCCGACGTGCGCGACCTGTCACATGAGCGCTACACCTACGCAGGATGTCACGCATGACGTCGGGATGCGCATCAGCTGGAACAACCGCCCGGTCACCTCGATCCGGCCTGAGGTTTCCGACGAGAAAATGGGGCTCGCGGGTAAGGATGTGGACTGGAAGACGCGGCGTAAGAACATGAAGGACGTGTGCTTAAACTGCCACACGGAAAATTATGTGGATAATTTCTACATCCAATACGACAGCCTGATCGCTTTGTACAACGAGAAATTCGCGAAACCAGGGCAGGAGTTGATGGCCTTGGCGAAGCCGTTGTTGGTTTCTGTGGAGTTTGCCAATAAAATCGATTTCATCTGGTATGAACTGTGGCATCATGAAGGCCGCCGCGCCAGGCACGGGGCTTCGATGATGGGGCCGGATTACACGCAGTGGCACGGGATGTACGAGGTCGCGAAAAACTTTTACGCTGAGTTCATCCCTGAATTGCGGGAGATCGCCGAGCAAAATCTTCATTCGAGCGATCCGGCCAAAAGCGAACAGGCCGGCAAATTGAAGGCAAAGATTGAGGAAGTGCTGAATTCCAAAGACCATCAGTGGTACGTCAACAAGATGGATCCCGAGGAGGCAGCCAAGCGCGAAGCAGCCCAGAAGGCCTTTCAGGAAAGGTACAAGAAGGAATAGTTGTAAGGAGCTTGGGTATCAAATCCGCGCGCAGTTCCGCAGCGGAGAGATGACCTCAATTGGGGTTTAGCCGTATTATCATTCGCTCAGACATCCTCGCACGCCGCCTTTCTCTACAAAAGAAGAATGTAAGGAATGGCGGCCGTGCTGCGGAACTCGCTCGGTGATAACACGGCTAAACCCATTCAGGTAATATCTCGACACTGAGGACTGTCTGAGCACGGATTGATACCCAAGCTCCTCATGTCGAAAGAATATTATGGAAAGTAAGTTTACAGTAGAAGATGGCCGCAAGGCCTTCGCGCACCACGTGATCGAAAAGGCCCTGGCCCTGCGGGAGAAATACGGGCCCGTCCTCGACGAGCGGGCCTTTCAGGCACTCCTCAACGACCGGGACTTCGTGCGTTACCCCACCCGCGTGGAGTTTGATTCCTCCAAGATCGAACCCGGGTTCTTCGCTCGCGTTGAGCCTGTCGCGGACAGCCCCGCCAACGAGCACGTCATCTTCCTCCACGAGCATTTCCGAGGCCGGCCGCGGGACATTACGAATGCGCTGCTCTACCAATTAGTTGTGGTCAACTACGGCGAGATCGCGACCCGGGAAGAAGCGGAGCTCTTCGGCTCGACGGCCTTAGGAGTGGAGCAGGAGGACTACTACCAACGGCTCTGCCGCCTGGCCGATGCCATCCACTCCTGATTCACTCACCGTCGTTTAGTCTCTCCTTCTGAAGGTGAAAGCATCCCCTGTTATTTTTTGTCCGGATGAAAGGCGTAACGGTAACAGGCCCAGTACGAAGGAAGATGGGGGAGGGCAGCAAATAATAACCCCAGAGATCCTGCCATGGGATCGGCGTGGTACATCGAAAGGATCGTATTCATTTCATAAGAGTGGCCCGTCCAGTCAAAGGCCAGGCGAAGGATGAGCAGATATCGCCAAAGCCGCGGCTGAAACAGACGGATCTGGAAGATGTATAATGCCAGCGGAAGGATGTTCAAGACGCTGAAGATGGTCTGCAGGAGGTTGAGAATATAGGTTGTCCAAAGAACAGGGTGGAAGGAATGGAGGATTTGGAAATAGAGATGCTTCGGGGTATGCGCGGCAAAGAAATTGTACGCGTCGGCGCAGACGATTCCCAGATAAACAAAAAGGTAGATCTCCCAGAGCCATCGTGTCTTGCGTGACATGGCGTTATTATGCCAGAGTTCCCCAGCGGAATCACGAAAATTCTTGAACAAATATTTTTTTTTATTTTGTTTTATGCTAATATACCCTTGTTATGGGTTACGATTTCGAAACCATCGTGGGGCGTATCTACGAGCAGGATTCGCGGTATCGGGAAGATGCCTATGCCTTTGTCATGGAGGCGCTTTCGTATACCCAAAGGAAACTCAGGCGCTTGCGCCACATCACGGGGGATGAGCTTTTAGACGGGATCAAAGAACTTCTCTTGAGGAAATTCGGTCCCATGGCCATGACCGTCTTGACTCACTGGGGGATCAATGCCACCGAGGATTTCGGCCATATCGTTTTTAACCTTGTGGAGAATAGGATCCTCAGCCAGACCGAGGACGACAATATCGAGCAGTTTCGAAACGGTTATGATTTCGCGGAGGTCTTTCGCCACGGATACCGCAAACAGCTGGAGAAAAAAATCAGCCGGATGAGATAGTTTTTTGAGTCGATTGGGTTATTGAGTTGATTGAGTTGCTATCCTCCAAGTCTCAGAGCCGATGAAAACTAACGTAACTTCAATAATTCCACACACACACACACACACACAACAAAAAGCTTAGTAACATTTTTGATTTTTTTTAAAATCAAACCCGGTTTCCTCGGTCCCCGAGAGAATCGGGTTTTTTATTGCGAAG
>CAYZGM010000076.1:0-6489 GCA_964478015.1 uncultured Planctomycetia bacterium | reverse complement strand
CGTTCGACTTGCGCGAAACCAGCCGCATCGCCACCTTTTTCACGAAGGATTACGGCAAGGTTAAAGGAGTCCTCAAGGGCATCCGCAAGGACCCGCGCAAGTTCGGCAGTTATCTCGACAAATTCTCCGTCAACGACATCGTTTATTACCAGTACCTCCGCTCGGACCTGCATCTGATCAGCCAGTGCGATCTCAAGCAGTATTTCTTTGTCCTGCGCGAAGATTACCGGCGCAATATGGCCGCGCAGTACGCGTTGGAATTGATCGATGTCATCATGCCCGCGGAAGAGCCCAGCCGTAAAATTTATCAGTTACTGCTCGATTATCTGGTCGCGCTGGAGTCCATCCGCGATGTCGACAAACTGGTCCACGTGTTTCAGGTCAAGATCCTGCTTTTGTCGGGGTTCCGGCCGCACTTAGACGCGTGCGTGAAGTGCCAGAAAAAGGTCGACGGGAAGGCGTATTTCAGCCTTCGCTCCGGCGGGCTGGTGTGCGTCCAATGCCCGTCCCAGGAAAGTGTTCTTACGCCCATTTCCAAAGGCACGATCGCCTCGATCTTGCATATCGAGCAGAATGTTTGGAAAAAAAGCCTGCAGTTGGGGTTGACCAAGACGGTTAAAAAAGAGTTGAAGTACTTCCTCAATAAATTTCTCGTGTACCATCTGGAGAAAAAGATCAAAACCGCGGCGTATCTGTGACCACGGCAACACTGGGTGTTGCCGTGGTCACCCCCAGCGCTTTGATTTGGCCGGCAGAAGGCCGGACAAATCAGCAGGGGGTAACTGCGGCTGCAGCCAATTCCACCGACGTCGGTGGAATTGGCACTGCAATTCGACCGACATCGGTCGAATAGGCCCCCTAAAAAATCCGGCGACAGGGGCGGGGGATTTGTTCTATGATCCCAAATTTTGTTCCTCTGGAACAAAATTTGCCCCGAAGGGGTTGCACGACAAAATCCAGTGAGGATTTTGTCGGTTTTGCAAGGTCATCCCGGATTTTTCTATCTTTTTAACAAAAAATCCGGGATAATATGCGCGAAGTGAAGGGGTTAGATAAAGCGGCGGCTATGAGTCCACATCAAAAAAAAGAACTTGTGTTTGAAATGGGGGCATGGTTCCCTCGTAAGCAGGGAGCGACGACATATTCATTTTTTAGTATTCAGTATTGCGATGCAGCCATCGAAGTTATAAAGGCTGCTCTGCGCGAATTTAATAAATCTTATGCAATACCAACCCTTTTTTTAATTAACCATGCGTTTGAACTGCAATTAAAGGCATTGATATTGGCTACGTGTGAATCGGATCACCTTCGTGAACCTGATGCTTTGCTTGGAGGCCATGAGCTTAAAAAACTTTTGGAGTGGCTTCAAAATAATAGTTGGAAATTCGACATCGAGATTAAAAAGTTGATTAATCTTTTAGATGATCTCAATGATTGGTACGGCCTTCGCTATCCTGAAGGTAAAAACAAAAAACTCAGTAAAATTTGGTCTTTTCGAAGTCCGGCTACTCGCGCTGCATACAGATTGAATAAGAGTTACAAGCCTCCTTTATCCGTTAATAAACTGCTTGTTTTGCTGAAAGGAAAGGTGGCGGACTTTATTTGGGGATCACTTGATGCATTTACCGAAACGGGATATCGTGGGCCCTAAAGGGGGTCAGCAGACGCTTTACGCAATAAGTAAAGATGCAGGCATTAGCTATAGGGGGAATTTTTCCCGAATAAATAACGCTCTTTTCCAGAAAGACCGGAAGTGGTAAAGATATTGGCGGGTTGAGTGGTAGATACCGTAGAACATATTATAAATTATCCTTAATCATAGTCGCCTCGTGCATAAAAAGTAAGATGATTTTTTGTAAAAGTAACCCAATATGGATATTTACCTCTTAAAGGATCATTGACAATGTATTCTAAAACTTCTTGGAAATTCCCATCTTCATGATTAATAGCTTTGATAACAAGATAGGAGTTCCCAAGAATATTTATGACTTCTTGTTTAGACATTCCCATTTGCAATTGAGAAATTTGGGTGTGTGATATGCCATGGGATACATTCTGACTTTTGGAATTATTTTCTGATTTGAATTGTTGTGGAATATTGCGGCTTTCTAATTCTTTATCTATCATATTTATAACTTCAGAAGCTGTATAAGTGGGTTCGGAAGTAGTAGTGCACCCAACAAGAAACACGACCAAGATAATTAAGTATCTAGCAAGCATTTAGGAGAGTATATCACATAACCAAAAAAACCGTCAATAGAACAATCTAGCGCAGGGTTTAAGCAAATAAGCAAATAGATCGCTCCGGGGACACACGACTGGGTAAATAGGAGGCGTTACTGGTGGTGCCGGGCTGGTGAAATTAAGGTCACCCGTCACAAAGTCACCAGGTCACACGTAAATATCTGTTTGCCTTTTCCGAGTAAATAGGAGGCGTTACTGGTGGTGCCGGGCTGGTGCGGTACTTCCGGGGACACACGAGGTAACCTTAATTCAGTGGTAAGAAATTGGTAATAGTTGGAATAAATTGGAGGAAATATGAGCCATCATATGAGAACGCGTAATAGGGGATTGATCGGAGCGGTCGTGTTGGTCACGGTGTTTGCCCTGAGCGGGTGCGGTAAGCCTGCGGCAGAGAAAAAACAATCTCCCGTTTCCACCGACGTATCCAGCGCGCGGGCGGTCAATGCGGACGCGGGCCAGTCCTCGGTCGGTCGGCAAGAGTCCTGCGTCGGTATGGGCTGCAACGGCCGGGTTTCCGCGGGGCTTCAGGAAAAATGTGTTGGGATGGGTTGTCCGGCTGATGACAAACAATCCGAATAATTCGCGAGCCTGGCTGGCGCCGTTACTTTTTTTCTTCGGCGGGTTCTTCTTTCTTCTGGCCCTGCAGGAGGGCTGCTACCAGAAAGCGCCGAAAGTGAGCGGGACCGTTGTCGCCAAGCATTACACGCCGGGCACGAGCCGCGTGGGCTCAGGCACGGCCAGCTCGAATAGCCGCCACAGCGTCACCTACCGCTTCACCACACCGCAAGGCGAAGATAAGGAAGCGTTCGACGACGTGTTGCTGCAAAACTGGACCAAGCTGCGCGTCGGTGATCCCGTCAACATTGAGTACTTGCCGGCCACGGGCGACAGCCGTGTGGCGGGCCAGACGGCCTCGGCGCCGGTATTTTTTTTGATGGCCGCGGCCGCGCTCACCGGCGGATTCATTCTGCGGCGTTCCAACCGCCGGAAAATCCTTGGCGGTCCTGAAAAAATGATGAGCGCCCAATGACGCGTCGAATCCTCGTTGCGGCCCTGATATTTTTTTTCTGCCTTTTCTTCACTCCGGCCCGGGCCCGGGCGCAAGAATCAGCTCCAACCGGCAACAGCTGTGGTGGCGAATCCCAGCAAGGTTGCCCGTGCGGGAAACTGCCGGTGTGCGTTTTTAGCGGGCACAGCGACGGGCAATCCTCCGCCGCGCAGTTCTCTGAAAAAGATACGTCATCCTGGGAAGGGTTCGGAGGGGATCTAAGCGATTATTTAACAGCCATGGTGATCGAGGACCAGGTGGCCGCAGCCATTGCCGCGGCCAATCCCTGTCTGGATGTGATCGCGATGGATTCTTACCCGGTCGGGGCGGTGGGCGCTTTGGACCAGGCGAAAAATTTCGGGCTCGATGAACAATTGCGTCAGGCCCGCGAAGCGGGGGACACAAAACGCGTGGAAGAATTAAGCAAACAGGTCGATGATATTTACGCGCATTGGGGTGCCGGTGATTTCCCGTGGCGGGACCCCGACCTGGCCGGGGAGCAGATGATGGGCCGCATCACCAATTGTATCAGCAACGTCCGGTTAAGCGCTAAGGCCGGCGACGGGCGTTTTGAGGTCAGCGCGCAGACGTCCGTTTCTGCGGGCAATGCCCTGGACAATGCCGCGGCGTCTTCCACCTCGGACTCACCGCAGGGCGGCGTGGGCGAGCTTGCCAAGCAGGTGGCCGGGCAACTGGCCGGTGCCCAGCAAAAATTATTTTGTACCTGTGAGATGGTGTTCGAACGGTGTACCGTGACGAATTTCGATCTTGCTAACCAGGAAAGTGAATGTGTGCGCGTTAAAAGTTGCTGTGGCCAGACCATCAAGGAAGAGCCGGAAAAGGAAAAGGTCAAGGGGATCAGTTTTGGTGAATCGAGGAAGTACGAGTCGAAGTGCTGCTCTCCGTTTGTCCGCGCCCGGGAGGGGAAAGATGAGGTCGACCCGGAAGACAAGGAAGTGTTTGATGAGATCTGGTGCCCGGGCGGCTGGAACATGCGCTGGAGGGACCTTGATTGCGACGGCGTGCCCAACGCGCAGGACCCGACCCCGCGGCCGGCGGAGGGAGGATCATGAACAAGTTCCGTGAATGGTTATTGATATTTCGTAACGTCGCGATCGCCCTGGTGGTCATTGGCGTCGGTGAAGCGCTCCCGCCGCTGCAGGCGCTGGAACGGTGGATCGCGCCCCAGCGAGAGTCGCTCGCCTGGGCCATGGGTGGGACGGCATTCGCGGGCTGGGCGCTTTTGATCGGCGCGGTGATCTACCGGGTCCGCACCGGCGGCGGGTCGCTCACGCGCAAAGAGATCGAGCAAAGCGTTAAAAGCGTCAAAGACGGGCTGGAAGTTCCGTATTCCTCGCGCGTGTCACGGTATTGGGTGCCGAAAAAAGCGTGGGGCGCGGGATTTAGCGACGAGGTCCCCATCTCGCAATTTAAAGCCGCCTGGAAACAAGGGCTGTGGCTCCGGGATTCGCGCTGGCGCGGGATGTTTATCATGGCTCTGGGCGCGCTATTGATGGCGGTCGGTGGTTTTGGTATTATTATTGTGCTTGCCACGCCGGGGTTGAAGTTCCTCGCCGGCCTCGCGCTTGGTTACGCCGCCGCGCGCACACTCTGGGCTTTTTGGCGCGCTTGAAAAAATATGGATCGTTCACGTACTTTATGCATTCTTGCCATTGTGATGATCTTCTGTTCCGGGAATCCGGCCAGCGCCCAGGAACTGATCTGCTGTGGTTTTTTGGTTAGTGTCGGTGGCGATTGGACTGGGGCCGACCGCCGTTGCGCGGAGTATCTCGAAGACCATCCCGAGAAACGCGAACTCACCTGCAAGTGGTTTTTGAAAACCAAAAGCGTCTGCGAAAACCTGAAACCTTATTGCAAACTCTGTAGCGGCAAGGACGGAGAGGACGCGTATCTTCCGGATGACCCCATTGTGCAGGCGATCATCGCCGGTTTTCACGCGCAGGGGATTCCGATCGGGCCCGAACACATCCTCGTTCAATCATACCACAACGGAGCGGTCGATAAATTCGTCGTCCGGCTCGATAAGAACGGCTGTGTCCTTCCCGACGGCCAATGCGTTATGGAAGCGGGAGAGAACGGATATCTGCCCGAGGGAAAACAGGAAGGCGCCTTCCGGCATCTTTACGGCAGTGTCGTGACTGTGGGGAATCGGACCCGCGTGCTGACGCGGACCGTCAACATCGAGACCGGGGAAATTATGGACACGGGCAAAGGCGATGCCGGGCCCGGTGAGCAGGGGGCCTCCGAGGCAACGTCCAACGCGTTGAGTGACATGGGAATGGCGTGCAAGGACGTCAGAGGATTGATTTTGTAGTACAGGAATGTAATTACCCAGACACACGACGTAACCCCAAAACAAGGTGATAGTTGGTAGTTCATAGTTCGTAGTTGGCAGGACCGCCCCAAATATTTTTTGCCTTTTCCGCGCTGGCGGTGTATTATTGTGGACGGTAATCCCCCTGATAGTCTTCCGTACTGTTGATCCCCCGACTTAATCAAAATAAAAGAAGGGGGAACTATGCAACAAGATCTAGTACCATCCGAGAAAATCGCAGAAAAGATATTTTTCATCCGTGGCAAAAAGGTTATGTTCGACAGGGACCTGGCAGTGCTTTATGGCGTGACAACGGGTAACTTGAATAAGGCCGTGAAGCGAAACATAGAGCGATTTCCGGAAGATTTTATGTTCACCTTGACCCGCGAAGAGTACACGGCTTTAAGATTCCATTTTGGAAGCTTAAAAAGAGGGGTCCATTCCAAGTACTTGCCATTGGTATTCACCGAACAGGGCATTGCCATGCTTTCAGGCGTCTTAAAAAGCCAGCGGGCTGTGCTCGTCAATATTGCTATTATGCGGGCGTTTGTCAAACTGCGGGAAATACTCTCGACACATAAAGAATTGGCCTTTCAATTCAGGGAGCTCGAGCGCAAGGTGGGTAAGCATGGGGAGGATATCCAGGCCATCTTTCGGGCGATCCAGCGGCTCATGACCGAGCCCGAGAAACCAAAAGCGAAATTTGGGTTTCATCCATAATATCGGGCCCTGCAACAAGCCATTTATCTGTGGATCGCGGGGGTGTGGGTGGTGCCGGAGGAGATCTGGTTGAGGATGTCTTGCGCGAGGGTTTTGCCGATCTGTTTGACTTGGCTTAGCTGGTCGACACTGGTGCGGTTGA
>CAYZGM010000075.1:0-6879 GCA_964478015.1 uncultured Planctomycetia bacterium | reverse complement strand
GTCCCTGGCGGCAACGCCTGGGTCTACGCCAACATTTATGAATATGAAATTCCCTTGGTGAAGGTGGGGGACGAGATCACGGCAGAAGTCCAGTCCTCTCCCGGTGCCATGGTCAAGGGGAATATCCGGTCGATCGATACGGTGGTTGATCCCGCGACCCGCACAGTCCGGATTCGTGCAGCCGTGAAAAATGACGGCGGTTTCTTAAAGCCTGACATGTATGTCAATGTATCGCTGGGGGTGTCCCTTGGGAAGGTGATCCTGGTGCCTGCCGAAGCCATATTTTTTTCCGGAAAAACAAATATCGTTTTTGTGGCGAAAGGAAACGGTCTTTTTGAACCTAGGCTTGTCGTCGCGGGACAGAAGGCGGAAGATTTTTACGTTGTGAATGAAGGCCTCTCGGAAGGAGAGATGGTCATCACCAACGGGAATTTCTTGGTGGACTCAGAAAGCAAACTAAAAGCTGCTCTAAGCCGCATCGCCCCATCCCCTGTTTCGTCCGTCGAAGACGGACCGATTTCTGCGAAATCGTCAGAAACGGGGGGTGGGGCCGGCGGTCATTCGCATGGGAGTTAATCCTTTAGTCGGTAGGATCCTATGATTAAAAAAATCATAGAATTTTCCGCCCATAACAAGTTTCTTGTTCTTATGCTGACCTTTGTTGCGGTCTTATTTGCATTCAAGGCCATGCAAAGCGTTCCCCTGGACGCGATCCCCGATCTCTCAGACACGCAAGTCATTGTCTATTCCAAGTGGGACCGCAGTCCCGATATCATCGAGGACCAGGTGACCTATCCCATCGTGACCGCTCTTTTGGGAGCCCCCAAGGTCAAGGACGTCCGGGCTTTTTCCGATTTCGGTTTTTCCTACGTGTATATCATTTTTGAGGACGGAACGGATATCTACTGGGCCCGGACACGCGTCTTGGAATATTTGAGCAAAATTCTTCCCAAATTGCCGGAGGGCGTGAATACGGAGCTTGGCCCCGACGCCACGGGAGTCGGCTGGGTTTACCAGTATGCCCTTGTCGATAAAACCGGAAAGCACAATCTTCAGGAGCTGCGAAGTTTCCAGGATTGGACGCTGCGGTACCAACTTCAGTCCGTTCCGGGTGTGGCGGAAGTGGCCTCGCTGGGCGGTTTTCAAAAACAATACCAAGTCATTCTCGACCCGAACAAACTCGCCTCTTATAACATTCCGATCATGGATGTCGTAAGCGCCATCCGGCAGGGAAACAATGAAGTGGGCGGGAGACTGCTTGAATTTTCCGGAGCCGAATACATGGTGCGCGGCCGCGGTTATGCAAAGTCCGTGAAAGACATTGAAAGTATTGTGGTGAACACCGATGCCAATGGCACGCCGGTACTTGTAAAAAATCTGGGACAGGTCGCGATCGGTCCCGACATCCGGCGGGGCATCGCGGATCTGGACGGCGAAGGAGATGCGGTTGGCGGCATCGTCGTGATGCGTTACAAAGAAAATGCGCTCAATGTGATTAACCGCGTGAAAGAAAGGCTAAAGGAACTTAAACCCTACTTGCCCGAGGGGATCGAAATCGTTCCGGTGTACGACCGGTCGGAGCTTATCCACCGGTCGATCGATACCTTGAAAGAACAGCTTCGCGATGAAATGATCATTGTCAGCCTTGTCATCCTTATTTTTCTCTGGCACATCCCCTCCGCGATCATCCCCATCGTGACGATCCCGATCTCCGTGATCCTCGCGTTTATTCCCATGTATTACATGGGGCTCACCTCCAATATCATGTCCTTGGCCGGCATTGCCATCTCCATCGGAGTTTTGGTGGACGGCGCGATCGTGGAGGTCGAAAATGCCTACAAAAAACTTGAGCTTTGGCAGGAGGGCGGGCGAAAAGGTGATTTTCACCAAGTGCGTCTTGATGCCTTGAAAGAAGTAGGCCCTTCCGTATTTTTCTCGCTCTTGGTGATTGCCGTGGCGTTCATGCCGATCTTTGCTTTGGTGAACCAGGAGGGGCGTCTCTTCAAGCCGTTGGCATTCTCAAAAAATCTTGCCATGGCCATCGCGGCCATTCTCGCCATCACGCTCGACCCCGCCATGCGAATGCTCTTCGCGCGGATGGATAATTTTACGTTTAAGCCGCTATGGTTCCAAAAAATAGCCAACGCCGTTCTGGTCGGAAAATATTATCCCGAAGAAAAGCATCCGGTGAGCCATCTTTTGTTCAAACTGTACGAGCCGGCCGCGCATTTTGTGCTGAGGCACCGAAAAAAGACGATCCTGGCGGCCGCGGCATTGTTTTTGATAACAGTCCCTTTTTATTTTAAGCTCGGAACGGAGTTTATGCCGCGTCTCGGTGAGGGCGTCCTGCTTTACATGCCGACGACGCTTCCCGGAATCTCCGTGACAGAAGCCCAGAAGCTCTTGCAGACCCAGGACAGGATCCTAAAAGCTGTTCCCGAAGTGGAAAGAGTTTTTGGAAAGGCAGGCCGCGCCGAGACATCCACGGATCCTGCGCCATTTTCCATGATGGAAACCACCATTGTCCTAAAACCTGAAAGCCAGTGGCGTGAAATAAAGCGTTGGTACTTCTGGATGCCTAAAATTTTTCGCGAGCCCTTCCGACATGTCTGGCGCGATAAAATTACTTACGAAGATCTTGTCACCGAAATGGACCAGAAACTCCGTTTTCCCGGTGTTTCCAATGCCTGGACGATGCCGATCAAAAACCGTATCGACATGCTTTCGACCGGTATCCGCACGCCGGTCGGCGTCAAGATTTACGGCGCCGATTTAAATGAGATCGAAAGGATCGGTCTTCATGTGGAGGCGGCGCTAAAAAATGTCAAGGGCACTCGAAGTGTTTATGCCGAGCGCGTGACAGGCGGCTATTTCGTCGATTTTCATTTAAAACGAGAGGAGC
The DNA here is from genome assembly GCA_964478015.1 of uncultured Planctomycetia bacterium. Lineage (GTDB taxonomy): Bacteria > Omnitrophota > Gorgyraeia > 2-02-FULL-51-18 > 2-02-FULL-51-18 > JAHFFM01. The sequence continues at coordinate 3,977 of CAYZGM010000075.1, read as the reverse complement.
TTGCCCGTTACGGCCTCTCTATTCAAGATGTCCAGATGGTGATCTTGTCTGCGATTGGCGGCGAGAATATCTCGACCACGATCGAGGGGCGGGAGCGCTATCCGATCAATGTGCGGTACGCCAGGGAATTTCGCGATAACATCGATGCGTTAAAACGGGTGCTTGTGCCGGTTAAATCCCTGCCTGGCCGGCAGGCAGGCGGTGCGCAGGTGCCGATCGCGCAGCTTGCCGATATCCGTCTTGTGCAAGGTCCCGCGATGATCCGCGATGAGAACGGAAGACTCTCCGGGTATGTATACGTGGACATCACCGGCCGCGATATCGGGGGATACGTGGAAGAAGCCAAAAAAGCCGTCGCCAAAGAGGTGAAAGTTCCCGAGGGCTATTTTCTCTATTGGAGCGGTCAGTACGAAAATATGATCCGCGTGAAAAAACGTTTGGCGTTCGTTGTGCCGATTACTCTTTTTTTGATCGTTCTCCTTCTTTTTCTAAACACGAAATCCTGGGTTAAAACGGGCATTATTTGTCTTGCCGTTCCGTTTTCGCTCATCGGGGCGATCTGGTTCCTTTATTTTTTAGGGTACAACGTCTCGATTGCCACCTGGGTCGGGATGATCGCCTTGATGGGCCTTGACGCGGAAACGGGCGTGTTCATGCTTTTGTATCTTGATCTTTCTTACGAAGCAGCCGTGAAAGCGGGCAAGATGAACACAAAGAAAGATCTCGAGGATTCCATTATTTATGGCGCCGTGAAACGTATCCGCCCTAAGATGATGACGGTTATGTGCGCGATGATGGGCCTCATGCCGATCATGTGGTCCATGGGGACGGGTGCGGACGTGATGAAGCGAATCGCAGCACCGATGATCGGAGGGCTTGTGACAAGTTTCATCATGGAGCTGCTTGTTTATCCGCCTATTTATTCCCTGTGGAGATCAAGGTCTCTGGGGAATAGGGATTAGTGATTAGGAATTAGGGATTTGGTTTTGTGTTGATTCTCCAGGTCATTCCGAATACCATGGCGGCCTATGAAGAAGATCAGATCCATGGTCCAGAAGCCCAGCACGATCGAGGTTGTGGTCGAGATCCCGAAAGGCTGCCGGAACAAATACGAGTACGATAAAAAGAATCACCGTCTCGTGTTTGACCGCATGCTTTTTTCCTCCGTGCATTACCCGAGCGATTATGGATTTATCCCCGAAACCCTGGCTCTGGACGGCGACCCGCTTGATGCGATTGTTTTGGTGTGGGAGCCGACATTTCCCGGATGCGTTATTGAATCCAGACCCATCGGTCTCTTTAAAATGTGGGACGAGAAAGGAGAGGACGACAAGATCCTCTGCGTGCCTGTCCGTGACCCGCTCTGGAACCATATCCAGGACCTCTCGGAGGTGCCGCCGCATCTCTTGAAAGAGATCAACCATTTCTTCACAATTTACAAGGACCTTGAGATGAAAAAGGTTAAGGTGGACGGCTGGCACAGTCTCGACATGGCGATGGATGTGATCCGCGAGGCCCGGGAACGTTATCGCAAGGTCCCAAAAACTCTTCGTAGGTAGTTTCAGCACGCAGGAGGTTAAGATGGGTTTAAAGAAATTTTATTGTTTCGCTGTCCTGTCGGCCATTTTTCTCTGCAGAAACGCTTGGGCTCTTCCTGAAACACTCCCCACAATTCTGGCGCCCGGCGCTATGGCAGCCGGATGCGACGGTTATCTGCCTCCCTCCCGAGCTGAATTCGAAAAGACCGTTCTTCAATCGAGCGCCGCGCTTTTGGCGGATCCGAAAGATGCGGCGGCCTTTATCCGACGGGGAATCGCCTATGGCGATCAAAACGATCACGACCACGCGATTACCGATTTTAGTCAAGCGATCCTGCTGGAACCGAAGAACGCCGACGCTTACTTCAACCGCGGGTTTGATCTAGAAGCGAAGCACGACTTGTCCGGAGCATTTTCCGATTATCGCCGCACGTTGGAACTCAACCCAGGCTATGTGGACGCGTACGTGGGCCTTGGCAGGCTATTTTTCGAAAAACGCCTTTTGCGGGATGCAGTCAAATTTCTTTCCTTAGCCATCGAGATGGATCCTGAGTATGCCGATGCTTATTACAACCGCGCGCTGGCCTACGATGACCTGGGAGAGATCCCAAACGCCGCCGAGGATTATAAAAAAGCGATTGCGCTTAACTCAAAAGATGCCTGTGCCCACAACAATCTTGCCTTGGATTATCAGATTTTAGGCAGGACGGACTTGGCCATGGCCAATTTCAATCAGGCCGTCGCGCTCGACCCAAAATTGGCCGCTGCGTACGCCAACCGCGGCGATCTGCACGCCCGGCTGGGTTATTTTGGCGAAGCTGTCGGCGATTATCACCAGGCCATCCGCCTGGACGGAAATGATCCGGATCTGTATCGAGGTCTGGCTGATATTTTCTGGAAGAAAAAAGATTATGCCCGATCGATCCAAAGCCGTGTAACTAGCTGGATCAGGTCCTCAACTCAGAAAAAATAGTAAGCCAAATTCCGGCTGCGAGTCCCAGCCGTTTCGTTGCGCCCCAACACCAGATCTTATGTCCCGCGGGCAAACCGGCTCTTCTCGCTCCAGTAAACTTTTTCGCCCATGATTTTTCTCTAAGTCCCGGGGCCCCACGCCAAAAAAACTCACTGCGGAGGAAGTGCTTATACCGACAGGGCGCCTGCCGGCAGGCAGGCTCCTCGGGCGTTTTTTGGCATTCCTCCCCGGGACTTGGGTCTAGGGCTATTTGGGTTTTTTGACTTTTTCGTACTCGCCCAGCATTCGCTTGATTTTTGAGGCGGGGATGGCAAATCCGACGCTTTGAGCGTCCTGGATCATGGCGACGTTCATGCCTACCAAGTTTCCCTCCAGATTGATGAGTGCTCCTCCGGAAGACCCCGGATTGATCGAAGCATCTGTCTGGATCAGGTTCCTGAACGCCTCGATTTGAGGTTGGGTGTAAAATGTCCGATTCGTTCCGCTGATGATTCCCGCTGAAACGGAGTTTTGAAGACCGAGCGGGCTTCCGACCGAGATCACCGTTTCTCCGATTAGAATGTCTTTGGCAACCCGAAGATACGGAACGGGTTCCGGAGAATAAACCTGAATGAGCGCGATGTCGTTTGCATGATCGGTCCCGATAAGGATTGCCTCCTTGGTTTCACCGCCGGGCATTGTCACAAATATTTTGCTGGCCATGCTGATGACATGCGCATTTGTCGCGATGAGTCCATCCGGCGAGACGATGATGCCCGACCCAAGACTTTGAACCTTTATTTTCCCGATGGCCATCGGGCCGGTGGTATTGAAAAAATTTTGGTAGTAATTGTCGAATCGATCCCCGTAAACGCGCCAGAAAGGATTTTGACCCAGGAGCACCGTCTTTTCAGTGCCGATATTGACGACCATTTTCGCCGATTTTTGAATTGCCTTAACCACCGGCGTCTCACGCACACTCTCCGCAAAGGCAGAATTGGCCTGAAAGGAAGTGGAAATTAAAATTAGACTGACAGCCAATAATTTTTTTAACATGGGAATTATGTTATCATAGTTTTCGCCGAAAAACTCTAGCAACCGTATGTCGCTACGTCCAAATCCATTCTTCCTCGCTCCGAGCAGTTTTCCTCCTGTGATTTATTCTGTAAGTGGCGGGGCCCCTGCCTGCCGGCAGGCAGGCCACGCTGAAAATCAATTCGGAGCGTAGGGTGACGCTATATCGACAGGGCGCCTGCCTGCCGGCAGGCAGGCTCCTCAGATGATTTTCAGCATTCCCCCACTGCCACTTACAGAAAAATTACAAGCAGTCGGAAAACTGCAAGTCGCTCGGGAAGAATAGATTTGGATGCTGCGGCACATTCCCCCTGTGACTGTTGCCGAGCTTGCGCCGGATGCCGAGGCGTTGTCCGACAGGGGCGTTTGGCACGGGGAGCGGCCATGGTGTCCGCCGAGCCTCGCCGATCCCT
>CAYZGM010000074.1:0-6957 GCA_964478015.1 uncultured Planctomycetia bacterium | reverse complement strand
ATTAAAGGATAGGGAGATGGTTGGCGAGTTCGTAGTCGGTGACCTCGGCGCAGTATTTGGACCACTCGATCTTCTTATTTTCGATGAGCGAGTGGTAGAGGTGTTCGCCGAGCGTGTCTTTTAAAAATTTGCTCTGTTGGGCCAGCTTCACCGCTTCCCCGAGACTCTGCGGCAAAGCGGAAATTCCCTGCTTTTTACGGTCAGCCTCGCTTAGCTCATGAATGCTGTGTTCAATCGGATCGGAAAGCTCCAGGCCCTGCTTGATCCCCTCTAAACCCGCCGCCAGCATCACGGAGAACGCCAAATAGGGGCTACAGGCCGCATCCGGCAGCCGCAACTCGGCGCGCATCGCGCCCTCATAGCCAGGTTTGTAGGACGGCACCCTAACGAGGGCATTCCGGTTCCTTTTCGCCCAATAGACATGGAAAGGCGCTTCAAACCCGGGCATCAGACGCTTATAGGAATTCACCCATTGGTTCGTGACGATGCACATTTCTGGCGCGTATTTTAAAAGTCCCGCGATGTAGTGTTTGGCTGTTTTGGAAAGATGGTTCTTGTCGTTCTTGTCATGGAACGCGTTCACATCGCCTTTAAAAAGCGACTGATGCACATGCATGCCGCTGCCGTTCTCCCCTTTGAGAGGCTTGGGCATGAATGTCGCATAAACACCGTTCTTCAGCGCGATTTCCTTGACGACCAGGCGGTAGGTGATCGCATTGTCGGCCATGGTGAGCGCATCCGTATAACGAAGATCGATCTCATGCTGGGAGGGCGCCGCCTCATGGTGGCTGGATTCCACACCGATTCCCATCTCCTCGAGCGTCAGCACCGTCTCGCGACGGAGATCCGAACCGGCGTCCAGCGACGTAAGATCGAAGTAGCCGCCGCGGTCGAGAGTCTTGGTGGATTCGGAATTCTGGAAATAAAAGAACTCGATCTCAGGACCGACATAAAAAGTGTAACCAAGGTCCGAAGCCTTGGTCAAAATGCGCTTCAAACACTGACGGGGATCTCCGTCAAAGGGGGCACCCTGCACACCGCGGATGTCGCAGAACATCCTCGCAACCGCATTCTCTCTCGGTCTCCAAGGGAGAAGCTGGAATGTGGCCGGATCCGGAAAGGCACGCATGTCCGACTCTTCATTGCGCGCGAAACCTTCGATGGAGGAACCGTCAAAGAACTTCCCCTCGTCCATCGCCTCTTTAAGCTCATCCACCGTGATGGCAAAACTTTTGAGAAGCCCAAGAATATCCGAAAACCATAAACGGATAAATTTCACGTTGTGGTCCTGGGCTTTGCTGAGGACGTATTCTTTGCTCTTCTTGTCTAACAACGGCCCGGAAGAAATCGGCTTTCGATGATGTGTTTTGGGCATGCGAATCAATTTATTCCCCCGTTCTATTCTAGAAAAAGAACTGCAGCGAATCAAGCCAAAAAAGGAACCACCGGCAGGGAGTAAACCCTGCCGGTGAAAACAACCGTACGTAGGTGCGCCCTAAAACTACAGCGCCTTTTCGCCTCTTTCGCCGGTACGAATGCGGATCGCCTCTTCGACGTGCGAGACAAAAATCTTTCCGTCTCCAACGGCACCCGTGCCGGCAGCCTTCTGGATCGCAGAGAGGATCTTTTCCTGATCCTTGTCCGAAACCACGATCTCAACCTTAGTTTTAGAGAGAAGATCCACCTTATAAACCTCTCCACGCCATTGATGAGTCGTGCCCCTTTGTTTTCCGTGCCCTTCAACCTGAGTGATCGTGATGCCCGGATAACCGGATGCTTCCAACGCTCTTCGGATGTCGTCCAATTTCTCTGGGCGAATGATAGCTTCTATTTTTTTCATGGAATTACCTCACTTGGAAACCGGTTGTGCATAACCGGTTTTTGCATTCGAATCCGCCGTCTCGGAGTTTGAGAGCCCGAGATAGCTGATATGTGATTTGTGCGCGACAAAATCGGGATAGGCCTGGTTGCCGTGCTCTCCGATATCCAAACCCTCGATCTCCTCATGAAGACTGACCCGGATCCCCATCACCGCTTTGATCAAATACCAAACAATGGAGGTGGTGACCAATACAAAAGCGCCAACAGCCACGACGCCGGTCAGTTGAGCCATAAAAAGCTTCGTGCCTCCGCCAAAAAAAAGGCCGTTGCCCGTCGTATTCGGGCTGACCCAATCTTCTGCGAACAGTCCCACAAAGATTGTCCCAAGAACTCCGCAAACAAGGTGCACGGAGGTCGCCCCGACCGGATCATCCACCTTAATCTTGTCGAAGAAGATCACCGCAGGAACCACGATCGCTCCAGCAATAGCCCCAATGATGCCCGCGCTGCCCACGCTCACAAATGCACAGGGGGCGGTCACCGCTACCAAACCGGCAAGACAGCCGTTGATCGTCATTCCAAAATCTGGTTTTTTGAGAAGGAACGTGGACATCAAGGTTGCAGCCAAAAGTCCCGTGCAAGCTGCCATATTCGTCGTAAGACAAATGTGCGATATCAGGCGTGGGTCCGCGGCCATCGTGCTGCCAGGATTAAAGCCAAACCACCCCAACCAAAGAACCAAAGCCCCAATCAAAGCCAGGGGCATACTGTGTCCCGGGATAGCATTGATCCGCCCGCTTTGGCCGAACTTTCCAAAACGGGGGCCCAGGATCATCGTGCCTGTCAAAGCCGCCCAACCCCCTACCGAATGGACGACGCTGGAGCCAGCAAAATCCCAAAACCCCATTTTTGCCAACCATCCGCCACCCCATATCCAATGGCCGATGATCGGATAGATAAAGCCGACCAGGATCAGTGAAAAAGTGATGAACGAAAAATACTTGATGCGCCCGCCGACAGCACCGGAAACGATCGTCGCCGCAGTTCCCGCGAAAACCAGCTGAAAAAAGAACTTCGCGGCAAGCGGGACTCCGGTCCAATTAAGCGCGCTGTAAACACCTTGGTAAGCATCACCGGTCAAAGGGCTGTTGTCCGCTCCCCCGAGCATCCATAAACCTTTCAGGCCGATGAACGGCGTTCCGTCTCCGAACATCAGCCCATAGCCGATGATCCAGAACGCGACCGTCGAGGCGGCAAAAACTACGAAGTTTTTGGACAAAATATTGACTGCATTTTTACTCTGCTGAAACCCCGCTTCCACACATCCGAAACCGAGGTTCATGAAGAACACCAGCATCGCCGTGACGAGGACCCAGATTGTATCTAAAGCTACTTTTGCATCCATAGGTTATCTCCTTATCTTAAGTGGAGTCTACAAACAAATGTTACGGAGATGTTTCGGAGGTGTAAATATCTTGTTAGAACAAACCGCTGTCAATCCCCTGCGATAAACTTATACCCGATGTTGCGGACCGTCTCGATGAAAGTTTGAGACTTTCCCTCGATCTTGGAGCGCAGGCGCCGAACGTGCACATCCACCGTACGGGTGCCGCCGTAATACTCATACCCCCAAACCTTGCTAAGCAGCACTTCTCGAGTAAATACGGTTCCGGGATTGGAGCAGAGAAATTTCAAGAGTTCGAATTCCGTATAAGTCAGATCGATCTTCTTGTCCCCCACACGAGTCTCATACTTCGAAACATCGATAGAGATCTTCCCGCGAACCAAAAGATTTTTCTGATCAACCTTGTGGATACGTTTAAAAAGGTGCCCGACCCTTGCCACAGTCTCGGCCATGCGAAGTGGCCGGTAAAAAACTTCCTGAATCCCGGAGGGGAGATCGGCTGTCTTCATCTCGTTTTCATCGATGAGGAGAACCATAGGCAACTCCTGGAGTTGAGGTTCTTTTTTAATGCTGTAATAAAGATCGACCATCTCGAAGTAGCTTGTTTTTGGATTGAAAATAAGAAGATCAGGGCTCTTTTCGACAATGGCATTCATAGAGATCGCATTCTTGGGGGTAAGCGTTACCGAAAAATGTGTTTCTTTTCTTAGTGCATCCTTGAGAGTTTGTCCTTGCTTATTTTGGTCGCCAATAATAAGAATGCTTCCGACCATAATTAGATCCCCACGAGGCTGATGTGAGCCCCGTTCGCAGCTTCGATTAATTTTTCTTTCGAAATCATGATGGTTTTTCCCGCTTCCACACCGAATACCCGTGCCGACGCGGCTTTAAGACTCTGGAGAGTCTCAGGACCCACACAGGGCAGGTCAAATCTTAGGTCCTGATTCGGTTTGGAGGTCTTGACAACGACGACTCCGCCATTGCCCAACTCTCCCCCACGGCGTATCGCCTGGTCCGTCCCCTCGAGCGCCTCAACCGCCAACACTATTCCATCTTTTACCACAACCGTTTGGCCGATGTCCATTTTACCAATATGCCTGGCAACTTGTGCGCCAAATTTCAGGTCCTTTTGCTCCCTATCGGTAAGGGGCCTCTTCGTCATGAGTCCCTTGGGGGCCAAAGCATCTTTTAGAAATGTGCGGGAATCAATCACGCAGGCACCGCATTTCAGTTTAAGATACATCTCAAGCGCGCGAAGAATGTGATCGTCCCCTTTGTTGGACGTCTGATGGATAAAGCTTTGCGCGGAGATATCTAACTTCAGGGAGGGGTCGTACAATCTTTTTTTTGGAATACCCCCCGCAAAAGCCACGCGCCGTATCTTCTTAGCCTTTAAAAGATCGACAAGCTTTCCGAGTTCTCCCAAACCCACATAATGCGTTTCCAGCGCGAAATTTTCGACGCGCTTGTCCGTAACCCCTTCCACACCGAACACAAACACCGACCTCTTTAAGGAGGACGCGGCCTTGGCGAAAAGGATCGGGAAATCCCCCTGGCCCGCGATCACTCCGATGGGTTCCGTTGGCGAGGTCCGGCCCCACGGCATAAGGCGATTAAACTTCCTCATCAGCGGACAGCACCGAAGAGACTCTCGCCACTCCCCGTTTGGAGCTCTGAATAAATGTAAGGAGAGCCTCGACTTCGGGATTCCCCTTGAAGTGTCGCTCAGCCTTGGAAATAGCACGGGAAAGATTCAAGCGCTGGCCCAAAAGAAGCATCAGCGCTTTTTTGATCTGGGTCCTCCGTGATAAGGCATAACCCGCTCGTCTTAACCCCACCGCATTGACACCGCGAAAACTCGCCGGATGCCCGTCGTAGATGGAGAACGGCGCAATGTCTTGGGTGACTTTCGAAAGACCCCCAACCATGGAAAGATCGCCGATCCGTACGAATTGATGCACGCCGACAAAACCACCGAGAACCACACGGTCCTGGATCTGAACATGCCCCGCCAAGGCCGCGCAATTGGAAATCACAATGTCATTTCCCAGTAAGCAATCATGGGCCACGTGCGCGTTCACCATCAAAAGATTCCGGTGGCCAATCACAGTTTTGGACCCGTCTTTCATCCCCACATGGATTGTGACATATTCACGAATCACGTTGTCGTGGCCGATCCGAAGCGCCGAACGCACAGGCTTGGCCCCGCGGACCTGAGCCAACCCGCCTAGCATGGCGCCGGAAAATATCGAACATCGCTCACCGATTTCGGTGTCCCCATCGATGAAAACATGCCCCATGATACGGGTGTTCTTTCCAATCCTCACCTGAGGTCCGATCACAGAATAGGGTCCAACCTCCACCGATGGGTCCAGGGAGGCTTCGGGAGAAACAATCGCAGTCGGATGAATGGGTGTTCTTCTGCGGGTGGACATCGGGGAAATAGGCATCAGCCCTCAGCTAATCCGCCAAACTAAACATGATTTCGGCTTCGCAGGCGACCTCGGAACCGACACTGGCGACACCATGCACGATGCCTACCCGTGATTTGAATTTAAGGATTTCGACAACCAAGCGCAATTCCTCCCCGGGCACCACGACACGGCGAAAACGCGCCTTGCTCACTGAGGCCAGGTAGGCGATCTTGCCGTGATGCTCCGGCTTGGAAAGCATCAATACACCGCCCGCCTGAGCGAGCGCTTCAACCATCAACACGCCCGGCATCACCGGTCTTTGCGGAAAATGGCCCTGAAAAAAAGGTTCACGGCCTGTCAACTGCTTGATCCCGACAACCCGCTTATCGGTTATTTCGACAACACGGTCGACAAACAAAAACGGCTCACGATGAGGCAATATTTTTTTTATGTCTTCTATCTCGAGCGGTAATTTCATTTACAAAAGCCCTTTTTGTGCGCGGATCGCTTGAACCAATCTTTGATTGAGCGCATGGCCACTGCGAATGCCCACCACCCTGCCCAGGACCGGAAAACCAAGCAATGTTAAATCCCCAAGAATATCCAGCACCTTGTGCCGAGCACATTCATCCACAAATCGCAGCTTGGCTTTATGCGATCCATCATCATGAATCACAAGCGTATTCTGCCCGTTTGCGCCCCGTCCGAACCCTTGCTTGGGAAGGTCTTTCGCTTCCCGCTCTGTGCAAAATGTGCGCGAAGGCGCGATCTGACTCTCAAAAATTCCGGGTGTCAGAACAAAATCGACTTTCTGATCCCTTAAATGCGGGTGATCGTAATCCAACGTGTAGCTTACGCTGAACTCCTCCGAGGGATAAATACACAGAGACTTCAATTCATCATAACAGAAAATAGGCTCCCCGATCCTATAAAATTCAACGGACTTGGTTTGCTCGACGATCCCCAGCCCTTGAAAGAGCTTGATGAAAGGCAGCGCACTCCCATCCAGCCCTGGGACTTCGGGACCATCCGCTTCCACGACAAGATTCGTAATGCCAAGCCCCCGAAAAGTCGCCAGGAGGTGCTCCACCGTCAAAAGTTGCCGCTGCCCCTGGCCGAGATGGCTGCAACGCAGAGAGGCGCTCGATGACAACTCTTCATGGGGGTGTCCAGAATCATCAATACGTTTCCCGGCGACAAAAAAACGAAGCCCGGAGTCCGGAGGCGCTGGGTGGAAATTTAGGGTGCAAGCCTTGCCGGTGTGAAGACCGATCCCCGAGATAGCTCCGCGCTTGCCGATCGTTCTTTGGAACTCGT
>CAYZGM010000073.1:0-7165 GCA_964478015.1 uncultured Planctomycetia bacterium | reverse complement strand
GCCCAAGACGCAGCCTTGGCCACCCAGCCAGCGGTTCCCGAAATGTTAGATGCAGGACGCGCGCCGCGACCGGCAGGTGTCAGTTCGGCCGCGTTTTTACAGCAGAGGCTGGCAGAGATTCGAACGCGATTGGCGTATGTTGAAAATGAGTTTGATAACTCTGGCGAACATGATATGAAAGCCAGAGGCGAGCTTGATCGTCTCTATGCCGAGGAAGCTGATTTGGAGCGCCAATTAAGAGCGATTGGCAACTCTGTCCAGATGGAAAAAAAGTTATTTTATGAGCCTGGAGAACTCATTGCAAACAAGTATCGGGTCTTAAATGTGGTTAGCCCTGATGGCGGCGGTGGGGCAGTTTATATGGTCCAAGTGACCCCCAAAGGGTCTGTTTACACTCTAAAAACGAATATAGGGAAATTTATTGCAAATAAAAGTGGCTTGCGATGGGATATTGTGCGCGCTCAGAATAAAATTGCGCTGGCAAATGAAAGCGAGGTCCTTGCGGCTATTGGGAATGCAGGGTCTCTTGAATTTTTTCCGAAATGGATTAATTTTGGCACCATCAGTGAGGAAATGGATTATTTGGTGATGGAATACGTAGACGGGGTAAACGGGTTTGATTATTTAAAAAGTCCTGGGCGCAATCCCGAGAAGTCCGTTGAAATTGTGATGCAGCTTCTTTCAGCGCTGAAAACTTTCCATTCATTAGGCTTCGTGTTCAACGATATTAAACCAGGCAACTTGATGATTAAAGATGTGGCCAGTGGCATTAATTTGAAACTCGTTGATTTTGGTGACGCTGACAAAATTGGCGGTCAGAGCCATCTTGAAAAAAGGTATCGTGGGACGGCAGGGTATCGCTCTCCCGAGCAAACGCAGGGTCAAGCAACAGACATTCGTTCTGATCTTTATCAAGCCGGCATTGTTTTGTATCGATTTTTAACAGATAAGCCGGAAATTTCAGACAAAGAGCTGGATGATCGTGCTGGGATATTTAAGCAGTCAACTCCTGGGAAGATTTTGAAACTTGTCGAAGAGGATCAAGCACTTGGTCATGACGTAAGAAAATTTCTTCGTAGAGCTCTCGCAGTGGAACCCGAGCAAAGGTTCTTATCTGCCGAAGAAATGCGAAATTATCTGTCATTAATCCAGGGTGCGCGCCTGGCAGGAGAGGAGGCCAGCGGCAAACGAAATTTGCAAGCGGATTCTGAGTCCCGACTATTGACTCCTGCCGCGGACGTACATGCCCAGGGGGCTCGTTTCGCCGCGCCTAAAACGCCTGAACTGGTTAGCGCGTCCGCAACGCTTCCCATTCGACTAAGTGCGGATGATATGAGGACGCTTGTTCGTGTCGGAGCGCGGTTTGCCCGTAAATCAGCGAATCAGGCTCTAGCGGGTGCTGGACGTAATTTTCTCTTTGAGGGGTCTCTTGGTGGGCCGTTTATTGCGGCGATAGCGATGGTTCCTCCCGGTACGGTCGCTTTCTATCAAGCGGGGTCGTCCCAAACGGGCTCGCGGCTGGCAACTCTGGATTTGACGAGAGATATAGAAAGATGGAGCGCCAGCATTCCTGAGGATGAGCCGGTTCAAGCCGTTCAGGAGAGCGAGGAAGCTGTCTTGGCAAAGCCGGCAAGTTTATCAGGGAGCCTAGGGCGCCTAGCGATCAAGGCCCGAACCACGGTTGAGATCATCAATACAAAGGTCATTGTGCGCTACTTGCCGAAAAATGTGAGCGATGAGGAGTTGATCCGTTTTCGGAAGTCCAGTGATGCGGCAAAGCCCCGTATGGGTGTTGCTTATTTCAGGTACATGATGTTCAAAAATGATGAATGGATTTTGGCGGAAAGTATTTCTGATTCCCTACCCGCCGACCTAAAAGAGGATGCTGTGTGGGTGCGTATGCATGAGCCCACGACGGAGCTTGTCGGGGAAATCAAAAATGGCGTCCGGTATCTGTCTTTTGATCCTGCGGTACGCACGGACTCGGAGACGGATGTTTTCCCGGAAGAAGCCGCCTATTTAGCGGCGTCGATTTTGGCCGACACAAACAACATTGAGACGAATGAATGGGTGCGGCAGCTGTTTTCTCGTTTGACTCAGAATAAAGTGACACAGAAGGAATACGATAAATACGTGAATGTAAAACTGGAGTATTTGGATTTTTACATGACCTTTTCAATCAAGAGCATCGGCCGTATCGCCTACGACAAAATGTTGCAATTCACCCAGATGGCTCTACAAGCTCTGGGCGCCGCCGCCTAACCGTACTGCTTTTTTCCCACCGTGCTATAATCATCCCATCGGAGAATTTTCATGAGAGTTTTAATTGCCGGTTGCGGCTATGTGGGAACGGCCTTGGGCGCTGAACTGGTCAAAGCGGGGCACGAGGCGTGGGGGATGCGGCGCGATGCGGCGGCTGCCCGGCAGCTTGAGAAAGTCGGGATCAAGCCCATGGTGGCGAATCTCCTTAGGGCCGAGGATTTAAAAAATTTACCGGCTGTCGATGTCCTCGTTTTTTGTCAGGCGCCCTCGCGGAAGAGCGATGAATATCGCACAACCTATTATGATGGGACAAAAAATTTATTGTCTGTTTTGGCGAATGGCGGGGTGACCCGAGGGGTCGCCCCGACGTCGATCCGAAAAATTATTCTAATTTCCAGCACCAGCGTTTACGCGGCAAAAGACGGCTCTTGGGTGGATGAGACAACCGATCCCATGACGGGAAGTCACGCGGATGCGGAATCCCGGGAGAATGCGAGAGTGATGCTGGCGCAGGAAGAGCTGGTGCTTCAAAGCGGTCGTCCGGCCATAGTTTTTAGATTGGCGGGCATCTATGGACCGGGCCGCAACCGCGTCAGGCCCATTTTTGAGGGCCGCCTCAAACCGTCCCTGACGGATATTTATATGAACCGTATCCATCTGCAGGACATCGTGCGGGGGATACGTCTTTTGCTGGAGAAGGGCAGTCCCGGCGAGATCTATCTCGGATCGGACGACGCTCCTTGCACGCAGCGCGAATTTTATAGTTGGGTGTTTGAAAAACTTTCATTGCCACTTCCTGGTTCTTCTCTGGAGCCCGAGACGATAGCGCTGGGCTCGAGCAAACGATGCTCCAACAAGAAGATCAAAGCCTTGGGTTTAAAATTCCGTTACCCCACATACCGGGACGGCTATCAACCGCTCATTGACGAGGTTCTTGCGGATACTGCCCGAAAGGGAGAACCCGGCAGGCGCAGCGAGTGGTTGTCATAACGTATGGAAATCCATGCGGATTGATCCTAAGAATTCATGCCTGGACTGAACGCCTGCCTTAATTTCACGAGCGCTGTTCTGCTTATTCTCGGCTATGTTTTTATCCGCCGTCGGGCCGTGTCCGCCCACAAACTCTGCATGCTCTCGGCGACAGCCACTTCGGTGCTATTTTTAATCTCCTATATCTATTATCATTTGCATCATGGCGCCACGAGGTTTCCCGGCACCGGATGGCCGCGCACCCTCTATTTCACCATCCTGATTTCTCACACATTCCTTGCTGTCGTGCAGGTTCCTCTCATCGGGATAACCCTATCCAATGCCCTCCGAGGCCGCATCGACGCCCACAAGCGCCTCGCCCGCATCACCTGGCCCATCTGGCTCTACGTTTCCACTACCGGTGTGATCATCTACTGGATGCTCTACAAGATCATGTGGAAATCCATGGTAACAGGTACATAAGCTGTTACCGCAGCTACTAGGGGCTAGGTTTAATGTGGACAGATATGGTCTGAATAGGGTATACTTTGTGTATTATATCGGATAAAATTAGTCCGAGTTAACGGGAGAGGGTATGTATGATTCAGTTGTCAGAGAGCGCTGAAAAGGCGATTCTTAAGCTAAGGGCTGATCAGGGGCGGCAAGATTCGTTTTTTAGGATTGGGGTCAAGGGAGGCGGCTGCTCGGGGATGACCTATGATGTTAAGTTTGATGATGCCCGGTCCGAGGCGGATAGGGTGTTTGAATTGAAAGGCATCAAGGTCATATCCGACGTCAAAAGTCTTTTGTATCTTGACGGGATGACCATTGATTTTTCGACGGAGCTGGTGGGAGGGGGATTTCGGTTTATCAATCCAAAGGCAAGCGGGACGTGTGGGTGCGGGACATCGTTTAGCGTATAGCGAGATAGCGTAGAGCGGACAGCGTTCAGGAGACAGGGAAGTATGCGGTTTACGAAGAAAACGGAGTACGGGATTGTTTCGATGATTTACATGGCGCATCATGGTACAAAAAAGTGCTTGAGCATCAAGGACATTGCCTTGCATGAGAATTACCCTGCTCCCTATATTGAAAAGATTGTTCAGGCGCTCCGGAAAGCGAAGCTTGTGGTCTCGACGCATGGAAAAAGCGGCGGATATGCGCTGGCCAAGCATCCCTCAGAAATCACGTTGAAAGAGATTATTGACGCCCTTGAGGGAAGCACGTTTGATATTTTTTGCGCCCCCGAAACGAGAAAAAATATTATCTGCACCCATTTTTGTCTGTGCGGGATCAAACCCGTGTGGCGCAAGACAAAGGATATTCTCGATCAATTTTATGGCTCGATGACGCTCGAGATGTTGACGAAAGACGAGATCGAAACAAGGAAGTTTATAGCGGCTTAAGACTTATCCCCGAAAAGCGGGAATGACAGAAAGTGTATAAAAATGACACAAAAAATCATTCAAGAGATCACGAGCCAAGAGTACAAGTACGGCTTTCAAACGGCCATTGAATCCGACACGGTGCCAAAAGGCCTGTCGGAGGACGTGATACGCTTGATTTCCGCCAAAAAGAAAGAGCCAACCTTCATGCTGGAATCTCGTTTGAAGGCGTACCGGCATTGGCTGACGATGAAAGAGCCCCGGTGGTCCAATGTCTCCTACCCGAAGATTGATTACCAGGACATCAGCTACTATTCAGCTCCTAAGGTTGTTGAGAAAAAAAAGAACATGGACGAAGTAGACCCAGAGCTTAAAAAAACTTTCGAGAAGCTGGGTATTTCCCTGATGGAGCAAAAAAAACTCGCGGGCGTCGCGGTGGACGCCATTTTTGACAGCGTTTCAGTGGGGACGAGTTACAAGCAGAAATTGCTGGAGGTGGGCGTGGTCTTCTGTTCGTTCTCAGAGGCCGTGGAGAAGTACCCGGATTTGGTTAAAAAGTACATGGGTTCCGTGGTTCCGCCGACGGATAATTATTTCGCCGCGCTCAACAGCGCCGTGTTCACGGACGGGTCATTCGTCTATATCCCAAAAAATGTCAAATGCCCGATGGAGCTTTCCACGTATTTTCGTATCAACACGGAGGGCTCGGGGCAATTCGAGCGGACTTTGATTATTTGCGAGGACGGCGGTTATGTGAGCTATCTCGAAGGCTGCACGGCTCCTAAATTCGACACGAATCAACTTCACGCGGCGGTGGTGGAGCTTGTGGCGCTGGAGAATGCCGAGATCAAGTATTCCACGGTGCAGAACTGGTACGCGGGCGACCCGGAGACAGGCAAGGGCGGGATATTCAATTTTGTCACCAAGCGCGGCAAATGCGCCGGCAAGAATTCCAAGATCTCATGGACCCAGGTGGAAACAGGTTCTGCAATCACCTGGAAATACCCGAGCTGCATCCTGGCGGGGGACGGCTCCATCGGCGAATTTTATTCCGTGGCGCTTACCAATCATTTTCAGCAGGCCGACACGGGTTCTAAGATGATCCATCTCGGGAAGAACACAAAAAGCCGGATCATCTCCAAAGGTATTTCTGCGGGACACTCGAACAACAGTTACCGCGGCGCCGTGGATATCAAGCGCTCTGCGGAGAATGCCCGAAATTTTACGCAATGCGATTCGCTTCTGGTGGGGCCTAATTGCACGGCTAACACCTTTCCCATGATCGATGTTCAGAATCCAACCGCGCAGATTGAGCATGAGGCCACGACATCGCGCATTAGCGATGACCAGATTTTTTATTTTCGCCAGAGGGGCGTCTCCACCGAAGACGCCATGGGCGCAATCTTGAACGGTTTTTGCAAGGACGTTTTCCGCGAGCTCCCGGGGGAGTTTGCCGTGGAGGCGACGAAACTTTTGGGACTAAAATTAGAAGGAAGCGTAGGCTAATGATGAAACAGAACGGAGCGGCGCCGCTATTGCAAGTGCACGGACTTGATGCCGGCATTCAGGGAAAGACAATCTTGAAAGATTTTCACATTCTCGTGAAACCGGGGGAAGTGCACGCCATCATGGGTCCCAATGGCTCCGGGAAGAGCACGCTCGCCAAGGTTTTGGCGGGGGACCCGCATTATGAGGTGACGAAAGGTCAGGTGTTTTATCAGGGCAAGGACCTTCTCGCGCTTGAGCCCGAGCTCCGGGCGCTTCACGGCATTTTTCTTGCATTTCAGTACCCGGTGGAAATTCCCGGTGTAAGCAATGCCTCCTTTTTGAGGATGGCTTACAATGCCAAGCGCAAATTTGAGGGCAAGGCAGGAGCCGACCCTCTCGAATTTGAAGACATCCTGAAAGAAAAACTTAAAATTGTCGATCTGAAAGAAGATTTCATCCGGCGCTCGGTGAACCACGGGTTCTCCGGAGGTGAAAAAAAACGCAATGAGATCGTGCAGATGGCGGTGCTTGAGCCGAAGCTCGCGGTGCTGGACGAAACCGATTCCGGGCTCGACATCGATGCGCTTCGGGAGGTGGCCGAGGGCGTCAATAAGCTCCGGCGCGCGGACAATGCCATTATTTTGATCACCCACTACCAGAGACTATTGGACTATATCAAACCGGACGTGGTGCATATTTTGTCGAACGGCAAGATCGTGCGATCCGGTCCCGCGAGTCTTGCGCTGGAATTGGAGAAAAAGGGTTATGAGCGGATTGAGGATCGTTGAAAAACCGGAGCATGTGACTGAAGAGCGGCTCCCGGACGGGGTCTGTCTGAGCATGCCGGACAAGGGGCTGGCTGACCACGTGGCGCATGTGGCGTTGGGGCCCGGCAAGGCGAAGCTTATTGTTCGCGCGGGCATCTCGTCACGATTTCGATTGGCCGTGAGCTTTGGAGAGGATGCCAAGCTTGCGGAGGAATTAGAGGCGGATTTTGAGTTTTTTCTTGCCGCGGGTGCTTGCGTGGACGTGTTCTTTTTGTCTGAGGCCCACAAGCCTTT
>CAYZGM010000072.1:0-7231 GCA_964478015.1 uncultured Planctomycetia bacterium | reverse complement strand
CGCCGCCGACCAAAGGGAGGAAAAGCGCCGTGATGTCGGCGCGTCAGGCGCGCGAATGCCCGACCCGCAGCGCGACAGACGTCCGCCAAACAGCGCAGCGGATCAGTCCAAAAAGCGTTGTTTGTGACGGATCCGCCGACGTTTTGTGGCGGAAAGTGACGCGCGCAGGGCGGTCGAAAGGATTTGAATAGAAGCCGCATTGCCGCCTGGTTTTTTTAACCAGGCGGTTTTTTATTTGAGGAATTTTCTAGATAGAAATGGTAGAGTTCTTTCATGAAACTCTCCAGTCTGAATGAACTCATAGAAAACGGCAAGGCCGTCAAGGGCCGATGGGAGATCACTCCCGATCACCTGGTTCAGTACCGCGCCGAGGGCAAAGACGAAGAGATCAGGGTCAAAGGCAGCCTGCTTGCCGCCGAAGCGGGCGCTCTCGTTCTTTCCGTTACAGAAAGACAATCCGACCAAGAGATCGTCAGCAGTCTTGTCAGGCTCACGGGCAGTTGGCATGCCAACCAAAAAAATCAGCTGGTTTTTGAAGTGGAGAGGGCAAAAGGCAAGAGCGACACGCTGGTTCTGAAAGGCGGCTGGAGAGTGGATGCCCACCATCAAATTCTCTATGGCTATACCCAGACAGATATTAAGACTAGAAGAAAGACATCCCCGGATCTTTCTTTTGATGGCTACTGGGATATTTCCGAAAAGAACAGGTTGACCTATTTTTTGGGAGCAGGCGATGGATCCGCCCTGCGATTCCGTGGCGCATTCCAAACAAACAGCGTTCTTGCCAAAAAGGGCGAGATTCGTTACCAAATGGGAGTCGAAGTTGCGGGCAAGCGCAAAGTTCAAACAATTGCTTTGTTCGGCAAGTGGAAAGTCTCGAGGGAGTTGTCCCTCAGCTTTGAGATTGAATATGCCCATGGCAAGACAAGGACTATTTTATTTGGCGGGGAATACGCCCTCAAGGGCCTCGCAAACATCGCAGTGAATTTAAAAAACACCCGGGGAAAACCCCTCGGCATCGAACTTGTCCTTTCAAAGGACATTTTCGAAAAAGACGGCCAGCTATTTATCCGTCTTGAAAAATATTTAAACGAATCGCGCCTCGAGGCGGGCATGAGTTTTAAAATATAGGGGCTAAGCGGCAAGAAATTCGAGGCGCTTGGACTCGCATCGTCCAGGTGTTACAATGAGATGCAGGTGGAGGGTCCCCGCATGCCCAACTCAAGCGCTCCCAGCGTTGAATCCATCCTCAGCACGGTCATCGAAGCGATCATTGTGACCGATGAGGCCGGAGTTATCCAGTTTGTGAATCTTTCCGTTGAAAATATTTTTGGTTATGCCCCCTGGGAACTTATGGGGAAAAATATCAGCTTGCTCATGCCGGATCCTCACAACGTTCAACATGACGTGTACATCCAAAACTATTTGGAGACGGGTCAGGCCAAGGGTATTGGCGCCAGAAGAGAGGTTATCGCGAAGCGAAAGGACGGGACGACATTTCCGGCGTATTTAAGCGTGAGCGAGGGAGGGAAAGCAGAAAAGAACCGCTTTTTTACGGGAGTTATCCACGACATTACCGAGATTAAGCAGTACCAGGATTCCCTCAAAAAGGAGGGCGCCTTTACTGCGGCGGTTCTCAACACGGTGCGTTCACTGGTTATTGTGCTCGATCGACGCGGTTGTATCGTGAATTTTAACCGTGCCTGTGAGGACACGACGGGCTATTCGTTCGAAGAAGTGGCCGGAAAGCCGTTTTGGGATTTTTTCCTCACGGCGGAAGATAGGGAATCGGTTATTAAGAATTTCCTAAGCTCGGATGCCAGGAAGCTAGTGAATAATTTTGAGGCTGTTTGGCTGACCAAGAATGGGGAGCGGCGGCTCATCGCGTGGTCAAATTTACTGATCCTGGACGAGAAAAATTCCCCGGAATACCTGATCGGCACGGGCCTCGATATTACGGATCGCCGACAGCTGGAACACATGGTGCTTGAGGTCACGAAGAATGAACAGCGCAGACTTGGTCAGGAGCTGCATGACGGAATTGCCCAGCATTTGGCGGCTACCGCCATCGCGGCGAAAGTACTGGAAAAAAAATTAACGCGGGAATCGCCCTCCGTGGCGAATGAACTGAAACGTGTGGTTGACATGGTGAACCAGGCGGTCGTGCAGACTCGCAAATTGGCGCAGGGTCTTTATGCTCTGGACATGCAGTCCGAGGATCTGGCATCTTCGTTGAAGAGACTCGCGCATGACACGGAGAAGACGATCCATGTTCGCTGCCTCGTCATGGCGGAGGCAGGCGTACGGGTCGTGGATGAGGCGTCAGCGACGCATCTGTACCGCATTGCGCGGGAAGCCGTCATGAACGCGGTGAAGCACGGAAAATGCAAAAATATTCGGATCTACTTGGAGAGAAAAAATGGCCGCGAGGCGGTGTTAAGAATCGAGAATGACGGCAACCGGTTTTTGAAACGCTCTCATAGGAAAGGATTGGGGCTTCGCATCATGCATTCCAGAGCAGCCATGCTCAATGCTTCGCTCGAGATCGCGCCGGGGCCTCGCGCGGGGGCGGTGGTAACCTGCGTTTTTCCGTTTTCATTATGAAAAAGACCGCCAATAAATCTCAAAGTAAAAAACGCGTTTTTCTTGTGGATGATCACCCCGCGATGAGGCAGGGGCTCTCCGAGCTGATCAATCAGGAAGCGGATCTTTTGGTATGCGGACAGGCGGGAGACATTCCCTCCGCGCTGGATGGGATCCAAAAAACAAAACCGGATATTGTGATTGTGGATTTGACGCTCAAGGAGGCCAGCGGATTGGAACTTGTGAAAGATTTGAAGGTCCGTTTTCCGGCGTTGCCGGTCCTGATTCTTTCCATGCACAATGAAACGGTGTATGCGGAGCGCTCGATCCGCTCCGGAGCCCGCGGCTATATCATGAAAGAGGCGACGACTGAAAAAATCATCGAAGCGATCCGCCGCGTGTTGGGAGGGGACATCTATCTCAGCGCCGATGCGTCCTCAAAGATGTTGAAAAAAATGGCAGGCGTCAAATCAGACAATACAGATCCCGTTGAAAGTCTCAGCGACCGGGAACTCGAAGTTTTTCGATCAATCGGCGAAGGGTTGCGCACCCGGGACATCGCCGAACGACTCCATGTCAGTGTTAAGACCGTGGAATCCTACCGAGAGCATATCAAAATCAAACTCGATCTCGAGAATGCGGCCAAGCTTACACGCAGGGCCGTTGAATGGGTGCAGAGCCGCGATCTAAATTACTGAGGTTCGCGTATCGGGGATTCCCCGGGTTGGACTCAGAGATTCTCCCAAAATAAATTCAGGGCATGCCCTGATTTCTAAAAGATCCGTTGTCCTCTAGCCTGTGCGTGGGGAGGGCGGAGGAGATGGGGACGGGGCGGCTGTGCCACAGAGGGGGAACGGCGGTGGTGCTAGTGAACAACGAGATTGTGTTGAATCCCGTGCGGAGGGTTCTGGAGAGAAGGGGATTCGAGGTTCGCCGGGATATTGAGTCCTGCGGGATGGCGGATGTTGGCTTTGTCGGGTCGTATTTTGCGCTTCTCGGGATTCTCAATCATATCCGCATGCTTAATGCCTCACTTCCCTTGGTCCTGATCATCAGCAGGGAGCACGAGTTGGGCGGGCAACTTGAGGCATTCAGGGGTATCTATGACGTGATCAAACTCGACGAGTATTCTGAGGCGGAAATTGGCCAGAAAGTCAGTCGGTGGTTTACCAAAGAGCCAGCAAGGCGCTTGGTCGGAGGAGGGTCAGATGCGAACGGACATAGGAATTTCTGAGAAGTCCCGCGGGTCAGTCGTGTCGCTGTTGAATAACTTGTTGGCGGATGAGGTTGTGCTCTACATAAAGACCCGTAATTTTCACTGGAATGTGACGGGATTTCATTTTCATGATCTGCACAAGTTTTTTCAGACGCAGTATGAGGCTCTGGACGAGATCGTGGACGAGACGGCTGAGAGAGCGAGGTCGCTGGGCGGGCGGCCGCTTGGAACGATGACGGAGTTTTTGAAAGCCGCGCGTCTCAAAGAATATCCACGCGAGTTCCCGGACGCAAAAAAAATGGTGCGGGCGCTTTTGGAGGACCACGAAGAGATCATCATGTTTTTACGTGAGGACCTGGCAGCCTGCGCCGACCGGTACAAGGATGCGGGAACCAGTGATTTTCTCACGGGACTCATGGAAAGGCACGAGAAGCTGGCGTGGATGCTGCGCTCGTTGTTGGAGCCGTGACGGGGTTACGGTAAGTAAAAAAAGGAGGTGGGGTGTGGAAAAAAAATCTGTGAGGTCCGAGAGGCCCCGGTTCGGCTCAGGTCTGTGGGTGTCGCTCATGACGCAGACGCGCGAATTCCAGACCCACGCTTCCAAGAAAGTGTGCGACATCATGACGCGTGACGTTGAAACGGTGCAGTCGACTGCCACGCTGCAGGAAGCGGCCGAAAAAATGCGGAATTACAATGTGGGGGCCTTGCCGGTTTACACGGGCCGTATTCTGGCAGGGATCGTGACAGACCGTGACATCACGGTCAAAGCGACGGCCAAAGGTCTTGGCCCGTTCCTCGGAAGAGTTGAGGACGCGATGACATGGAAAATGGAGTGGTGCCCGGAAGATACGGACATCGAATCGGCGGCCCGCATCATGGCGGCGAAGGCGGTGCATCGTTTGGCTGTTTCCGACCGTTCCGGTGCGTTGGTGGGGATTATTTCGCTGTCTGATATTGCCACCAAGACCCATGACAGCACGATCGTCGAGCAGGTGGTGGAGGCCACCGCCTCTAGGGTAACGAGAAGTGCCGAGGAAGATCCATGGGCTTCATTTGATGAGGAGATCTGCGATTAGCCGCAAAAAAAAAGGGGGGGGGGAGATGTTTCCTGCCTATTCGGATGAAGTAGAGATTCGTTCGGGGAGCGTTATTTTAAAGGGAATCCTCCGAATCCCGAGAGATGCGCGCGGAGCAGTTCTTTTCGCGCATGGGAGCGGGAGCGGACGACTGAGCCCGAGGAACCGTTTTGTTGCCGAGAGGCTTCAGCGAGCCAAGCTGGCCACGCTTCTTTTTGATCTGTTGACGGAGAAAGAGGAGCAAGAGGATGCGTTGACGGGATGGTACCGTTTCGATATTCCATTTCTCGTGAAACGCCTGGTGGGTGTAAGTGACTGGTTTTCCGAAAGAACAGTTTCTTCCTTTCCAGTGGGCTATTTTGGCGCCAGCACCGGGGCCGCCGCTGCTTTGGTTGCCGCGACCGAACGGTTGGCTACGGTCAGGGCCGTGGTTAGTCGTGGAGGTAGACCGGATCTGGCCGGTGATGACACGCTGGCCGCTGTCCAAGTGCCTACGCTCCTTATCGTAGGCGAAGGGGATCCAGAAGTACTGGAGGTGAACCGTCATTCACTTGAGCTAATTCCTGCCCTGCATAAGAAGCTGGTTGTGGTGCCAAATGCCGGTCATCTGTTTGAGGAGCCCGGCGCACTGGAGGAGGTGGCTGATCAAGCCGCGGCCTGGTTTGAAACGCATCTTGAGCACGTTCTTGAGTCCCAGCCGGGGTTTTTCCCTTAATAAACTAGTTAACAGTCTGCCGAAAAAGCCTCAGATACAAGGCGCGACCAAGCGACTGCGGAGACGTACCGGGAGGTACGTCGCACAAGGGAACGCGGGAGCAACGCGGTAGATGAGGCTTTTTCGGCAGACTGTTAATTAGCGTTGCCAAGAAGAGTCCCGGGGTGATAAAACACCCAGCATGGATCAATCCAAGCGCCATTTTGCGGATTCCCTGAATCAGTCGGATATTCGGCTCTTTATCGGCTCGGTGGGATTCTTCACCTTTGCCAGCCGGGCCCTTGCGGTCGTCATCGGATTTCAGATCTATCGGATCACGCACAGCGCGCTGGCTCTCGGCTGGCTGGGTTTGATCGAAGCGATTCCCGCCATTTCTCTGGTCCTTTTCGGAGGTTATGCCGCGGATCATTTTAACCGGCAAAGAATTCTTCTTATCACCCGAGCGTCCTCGTTTTTATGTGCGGTTTCCTTGGCTGCCATTTCCTGGCACGGGGAGTCGACGTCTTTGATAGGCCTCTATTCCATGATCTTTCTTGCCGGTATCGCGCGAGGGTTCGCGGATCCGGCCAACGCCGCTTTTGAAGCTCAGGTTGTCCCGAAACATCTTACGGTAAACGCCTCTTCCTGGATTTCGAGCACTTGGCTCAGTTGTGCGGTTTTGGGTCCTGCTGCCATCGGTTTTATTTTTGATGCTTGGGGAGCGGCGGGGTCCTACCTGGTGATCGCGGGCAGTTTCGTCTGTTCATGGGTTTGCACATTTGCCATTCCTCCGAAGCCGCAACCTGCGCCTGAACCACATGAATCCATTCTAAAAAGTATCGGAGCGGGATGGAAGTTTGTTTTTAAAAACCAACCGCTTTTTGCGGCGATGGGCCTGGATCTCTTGGCGGTGCTCTTCGGGGGAGCGGTCGCGCTGTTGCCGATCTACGCCGACGATATTCTGCGCGTGGGCGCCAAGGGGCTCGGTCTTTTAAACGCCGCGCCATTTCTTGGATCGGTTCTTGTCAGTCTAGTGGCGACGCATCGCCCGCCGATTGCCCGCGCGGGGCGTAATCTCTTGTGGGTTGTCGCGGGTTTCGGGATCTGCATTCTCGTGTTCGCATTTTCAAAGAATTTTTGGCTTTCGATGGCGGCCCTGTTCTTGAGCGGGATCTTTGACGGCGTCAGCGTCGTCATTCGCCGGTCTATGATGAGACTCTTGTCGCCGGGGCATCTGCGGGGCCGTGTTGCGGCGGCCAATTTTATTTTTATCTGTGCCTCCAATGAGATCGGCGCATTTGAAAGCGGGATGCTGGCCTCCTGGATAGGCGTGATCCCCTGCGTGGCTGTGGGAGGAGCGCTGACCCTTGTTATCGCTGCGCTGACGGCCTGTCTTGCAGGTCAACTACGCGCACTGCGCTTCGATCCCCACACACTCGAGCAAGACCACACAAGCCATCCAGGTCTTTAGCGCCAACCTGTATGTCCCACGTGCAAATCGGTTCTTCTCCGCTCCGGCAAACTTTTTACCTGTTAAGCGTCGCCCCGTCTCCCGAGGCATTGCCCTCCCGGGGACATAACATTTTTCCCACCGTGAAAAATGTTATTCGGTTGGCACGGTGCCTGCCTGCCGGCAGGCAGGCGCTCGTCCGTCCTCGCCTC
>CAYZGM010000071.1:0-7495 GCA_964478015.1 uncultured Planctomycetia bacterium | reverse complement strand
TGAGCCGGGAGAGGATCGAACTCTCGACACCATCCTTAAAAGGGATGTGCTCTACCAACTGAGCTACCGGCTCCGGAACTATTGGGTCGTGAGGTCTTTTTCTTTCGTGGCTTGGGCCTGATCGATGAGCGCGATGTAACGGTCCGTCATTTTTTGGATCTCAGCCTGGCATTTAAAACTCTCGTCTTCCGCAATGGTCTTGGCCTTTTCCAATTGTTTGATCTTTTCGTTCGCATCGCGGCGGACCGAGCGCATGGAGACACGCCCCTCTTCGGCAAGTTTATGGGCGATCTTCACCAATTCTTCGCGCCGTTCCCGCGTCAAGGCTGGGATGGAAAGCCGGATCATCTTGCCATCCACGATGGGCGGGATGCCCAGATCCGACTCGTTGATCGCCTTCTCCACGGATTTCAACACCGAGGGATCCCAAGGCTGCAGGACAATTGTGCGCGGCTCCGGAATTGTGATGTTCGCAACCTGACGCATCGGCATCATGGAACCGTAACAATCCACTTTCAAATGCTCGACCATGCCTGAGTTGGCGCGCCCCGTTCGGATCGAGGAAAAATTATGGCTCATCACCTCCAGAGATTTCTTCATTTTTTCTTCCGTGTCATGAATAATTTGCTTCGTCATGACGTCACCAGGGTTCCAATCTTTTGGCCCGTCACCACCCGACGGATATTGCCGCGTTTCAGGAGGTCAAATACGACGATAGGAAGTTTATTGTCCATGCAGAGACTGATAGCCGTCGCATCCATGACTTTCAGGCCTTTTTTCAACACGTCTATGTAGCGGATCTTATCAAAACGCGTCGCATTCTTCACCTTGAGGGGATCATCCGAATAGATGCCGTCCACCTTGGTGGCTTTGAGAATCACCTCACAGCCCAGTTCCGCCGCGCGCAGAGCCGCCGTCGTGTCCGTCGTAAAATAGGGATTCCCCGTGCCGCCGGCCAGAATAACGATCCTGCCCTTTTCAAGGTGCCGGATCGCCCGCCGGCGAATAAAAGGTTCCGCGATCTGGGCTACGGAAATCGCCGACTGCACGCGCGTAAAAACCCCTCTTCGCTCAAGCGCATCCTGAAGCGCCATGCCGTTGATCACAGTCGCCAGCATGCCCATGTAATCGGCCGTCGTGCGGTCCATGCCGCGTTGCTCGGCGGGGCCTCCGCGAAAAATATTGCCGCCGCCGATCACGATGGCGGTCTCAACCCCGAGGCTTTTAACTTCTTTCAATTCCTCGGCAATGCCGTCCAGAACGTTCGGATCCAGGCCGTACCGTTTGTTGCCCTGAAGCGCCTCGCCAGACAGCTTAAGTAAGATGCGTTTGAACTTTTTCACGAAGCGGCAGTCTCCCCCAATTGGAAACGCACAAATTGCTTGATCTGGATCGTGTCCTGGATCTGCTTTCCGATCTCCTCGATGAGGGCCCGGACGGATTTTTTATCGTCTTTGATAAATGCCTGATCGATCAGGCAATTGGTCTGGTAAAATTTCTCCAGTTTTCCGGCGAGGATCTTTTCAACAATGTTCTCGGGTTTGCCCTTGATCTCCTCGCGGTAGATCGCTTTTTCACGCTCAAGCGAAGCCTCCGGGATCCCGCCGCGTTCGACGCATACCGGATTCGACGCCGCAACCTGCATGGCCAGATCCTTCCCCAACGCCTCGAAAGCGGCATTCTTTTTGGAGGCCTCTTTTGATACGCGAAGCTCGATCAGAACACCCAATTTTTGGTTGGCATGAATATAGCTGAATAAAGCCCCGCCGGTCGTTTGGAATTTTCTTGCCCGACTCACTAGGATCTTTTCCCCGATCTTCCCGGAGAGTTCCGCCACGCGGTCTGAGACGGCCTTGGAGGCAATGGCGCCCTCCCCGTTTGCATCCACTTCCGAGAGCGCCAGATCCAAAAGCGCCTTGAAGTCCTCGGTCCGGGCGACAAAATCGGTTTCACAATTGGCTTCGACAAGAATCGCAGAGTTGTGGTGGATACGCGACGCGACCAAACCCTCTTTTGCGGCACGACCCGCACGCTTCGCGGCGGAGGCCATGCCTTTTTTCCGGAGGAAATCGATGGCCTTTTCCATATCGCCCTTGGTTTCGAGCAAGGCCGCCTTGCAGTCCATGATGCCGGCGCCCGTCCTCTCACGCAGTTCTCTGACGGTATCGACTCCTGCTGTCATGGAATAAACTCCTCTAAGTTGAAAATCTTGTTATAGGCTTTCCGCTTCGGTTTTAGTGACGACGGCTTCCGCGTCCGCTGCCTGCACATCATCCTTTTGGATAGGTCTCACGCGCGAAACTTTTTGAAGTCCCTCGATCAGACTATCCGTGATGACGGAGGTCAATAATTTGATGGAACGGATCGCATCGTCATTGCCCGGAATAGGATAATTGATGCGGTCTGGATCCGAGTCGGTGTCCACGATGGCGATGACAGGGATCCCAAGTATATTGGCTTCTTTCACTGCGATCTCCTCGTGCTTGGCATCAATGATAAACAGAACGCCGGGGAGTTTTTCCATTTCCGTGACACCTGAAAGGTTCTTCTCAAGACGTGTGATCTCCTGCTCTAGATCGGCGACCTCTTTTTTCTTCAACGCCTCAAAGGTGCCATCCTCCCGCATCTGAATAAGGCTCTTGTAACGGCGCACGCTATTCTTGATGGTGGAATAATTCGTGAGCATTCCGCCCAGCCAGCGGTGATTCACGAAATACATCCCAGCCCTTTTGGCCTCTTGTTCCACGATGGGTTGTGCCTGTGGTTTGGTCCCGACAAAAAGCACCGGAGCACCCGTGGCGGCCACCTCGCGGATGAAATTGCAGGCGCGGGTCAAAGCCTCCATCGTCTTTTCAAGATCGATGATATAAATACCATTCTTCTCACCGTAAATGTACGGCTTCATCTTGGGGTTCCATTTTTTTGTTTGATGGCCGAAATGGACGCCGGCTTCGAGCAAACCTTGGACTAATTCTTTAGACAAATTGAACTCCTTTTTTCTATTGAGGGACGCCTAACCCTATTGGTGTGCAGGAGTTAGGTACGGATCACCGTTATCCCCGCTTCCGGATGAAAACGACCCGGAAACCACATCGTTTTACTCTCTCACGAACCCCCTTTGGGCCGGCTTGAGAGCCGTTTTCTGAACCCGGGTATTATACCAGAGGTAAGGAACCTGTCAAACGCGGAATTGAAGCTCGTAAAGCCTGCGGTAGATCCCGTCCTGCTGAACCAGGTCTTCATGACTTCCCATTTCGGCAATGCGGCCGTCGTTCAAGACAAGAATACGGCTCGCATCCTTGATAGTCGAAAGCCGATGTGCGATGACAAGCACGGTGCGGCCTTTCATAAGCTTGTGGATCGCATCCTGCACCAGCATTTCTGATTCGGTGTCCAACGCAGAGGTTGCCTCATCCAGAATCAGGATCGGCGGGTTCTTCAAAATGGCCCGGGCAATGGAGATCCGTTGGCGTTCCCCGCCCGATAATTTCATCCCGCGGTCTCCGATGACGGTCTGGTACTTGTTGGGAAGCCTTAGGATAAAATCATGTGCATTCGCAATGCGCGCGGCCTTCTCGATGTCCGCCTGATTCATGGTGGAACGGCCATAGGCAATGTTCGAGCTCACCGTATCATTGAAAAGAACGGTTTCCTGGGTAACGATCCCTATCTGGTCGCGAAGCGAACGAATTAAAACATCTTTGATGTTCAGCCCGTCGATTAAAACCTCCCCAGACGTCGGATCATGAAAGCGCGGCAAAAGATTTACCAACGTCGTCTTGCCTACACCGCTGGGACCCACAACAGCCACAATCTGCCCCACCTCCACCTTGAAATCCACATCCGATAGAACGTTCTTGTCCTTTTCATAACCGAAATTTACATGCTTAAAGTGGATTTCTTTACGGATCGGCGCGAGCGTCTTGGCGCCCGGCATGTCCTCCACGTCATTCGGCGCATCCATCACCTCGAACACCCGCTCCGCAGCCGCCAGCGCCTGCTGGTTGATGCCGTAGACGCGCGAGAGGCGTTTGAATGGCCGCAACAATGAAAAGAGCGCAATAAGAAATGCGATGAAAGCGCCTGGCGACATCTGATTCACAATCACTTCCTTGCCGCCAATCCACAGAACCACACCGAGGCAGATAAAACCGATAAACTCCGTCAGGGGACTAACCATGATCATCCGGCTGACCGAAAGCATCATCGTCCGGTAGAAAGTTTGGTTCTGGCGCCGAAAGCGCTCGGCCTCATAGTCCTCCATGGAAAAACCCTGCACGATGCGGATTCCGGAGATCGTCTCAAAAAGCGTGCTGTTGATCTGCGCAACCTGTTCTTGGCTGGAACGGCTGATTTTCTTGAGACGGCGGCCCACGCGCATCACCGGATAGACCACCAGAGGCAGCAGAACGAAGATCGCGAAAACAAGCGACCAGGGGATATCAAAAACAAACTTCACCGTGAGAAGAGCCACAAGATTCACGAGGATCTGAATTGGCTGGAAGAGAAAATCGGTAAGCCCCTCCGAAATAGCGTCACGCACGACACCGGTGTCATAGGTGATACGTGAAACGAGCGTCCCCGCCTGCGATTTCCCGAAAAAACTGAGCGGCAAGTGAATGATTTTTTCATAGACCAAATTCCGCAGATCGCGGATCACTTTTTGGCTTACCTTATTCATGAAATAGGACTGGAAGTATTCGAAGACCAGCCTGACCAGTGCCAGGAGAACTGTCCAAAAAATCAGAAAATTCAAGAGGTCCCACCGCGAGATCGCATTGATCTGGTACACCCGATCCAGCAAGAAAGGCGGGATGCGCTCCTGGTGAGGGATCACGATCGGTTTTCCGGCAAGCACCGTATCCACAAACGGGATAATGAGACCCACCGCCGGCAAGCCCGAAAGCAGCGAGTTCATGAACATCGAAAGATACGCGACGCTCATGTCGCCTAAATGAGGTTTCACGAAGCTAATCATGCGTTTGTACGGTGACATGTTTTTGATTATATCATTGCATCCCAGTGACTCCTAGCCCCGCTTTCTGCTACAATACGGCCTTATGCAAAAAGTGATCCGTGTGGCCGTGATCGGCGCTGGAAAATTGGGCGCCCGGCATGCAGAAATGTATTCCAAAATGCCCGGCGTTGAGCTCGTGGGTGTCTGCGACATTCATCCGGACCGGGCAAAAGATGCCGCACGCCGCTGCAAAACCAAGCCATTCCACGATCACCGGGAACTCCTAACGGTCGTCGACGCTGCCAGCATCGTAGTCCCCTCGGACAAACACTACGTGATCTCTAAAGATTTTCTTGAAAACAACGTAGACCTCCTCATCGAAAAACCCATCACGACAAAACTGCATGATGCGGATGAATTGCTGCAGCTGGCTAAAAAAAATAATCGCATCATCCAGGTGGGCCACATCGAACGCTTCAATTCCGCGATCCGCACCATCAAAGGCATCATCAAGAATCCGCGCTTCATCGAATGCCACCGCCTCGGGCCGTACGACGCGCGCGTGGCGGACGTGGGTGTCACGCTCGACCTCATGATCCATGACATCGACATCGTGTTGGACCTGGTGAAATCTCCCGTCAAACACATTGATGCTGTCGGCGCCTGCATCATCTCAAAAACTGAGGACATCGCGAACGCGCGGGTCCGGTTCGAGAACCACGCCGTCTGCAATTTGACCGCCAGCCGCGTGACGCCCGACGTTCAGCGGCGCATCCGGATCTTTCAAGACAACGCCTACATCTCGCTAGACTATGTGAACCAGGAAGCCCAAATCTACACCAGGGAGGACGGACATATCCGTCATAAAAAGATCGACATTAAGAAAGCGGATTCACTGAAAGAAGAACTATCTGATTTCGTGGAGTGCGTACGGTCGAAAAAACAACCCCTGGTTTCCGGTAAAGAGGGGCGCGAAGCACTTGCCGTCGCTCTGGAAATATCGGAACAGATACACCGTCTTGGATAATAAAACGAAAAAAATATACGTCATCGCCGGAGAAGCCTCCGGAGACTTGCACGGCGCGAATTTGATCCGCCATCTGCGGGCGCGCTCATCTTTCGAGCTTGAAATCTACGGCGTCGGCGGGGACAAGATCCGTGAAACCGGCGCCCTGCGATTCTTTGACCTCGCCCACTTCCATGTCACCGGCATCACGACCGCGATTAAAAAGCTTCCGCAATACAGAAAAGCATCCTACGCGATCTTTTCCGACATCTGCCAAGTCCGTCCGGACCTCGTGGTGCTGATCGACAACCCCGGTTTCAACCTTCATCTGGCAAAAAAGATCCATGCGCTGGAGATCCCCATCGTCTACTTCATCGCTCCGCAGGTCTGGGCTTGGGCGCCAAAACGGGTGGAGCTTATAAAAAAATTCGTGAAAAAAGTTCTGGTGGTCTTCCAATTTGAGAAAAAATTCTTTGAGGATCACAAGGTCCCGGTGGTCTGGGTAGGTCATCCCCTGAAAGATCTTTTGGAACTCCATTGGATCCCGTGGGAGACCGGCCATGGTCAAAAAAAACCGGGTCGAATAATTTCCTTACTTCCCGGCTCCAGAAAAGGCGAGCTCAAAACGCTCTTGCCCATCTTCATCGAAGCCGCTAGACGTATCCGCAGCGCCATGCCGGACACGACATTCGTCATGATCAAGGCTCCCACGATCCCGCGCAAGGTCTATGAAGAAAGACTGAAAAAACTCGATTTCCCGGTCCAGATCGTAGAAAAATACGCCTACGACACGATCCGGGAGAGTGCCATGGCAATCGCCTGCTCCGGCACCGCCACGCTCGAATGCGCGCTTCTGGGCACCCCCATGATCATCTCAAACCGCGGCAGTTTATTGACCTACCTCATCGCGAAAGCCGTGATCCGGGTGAAATATCTGGGATTGCCAAACCTCATTCTCGGCGAAAAAAAATTCCCCGAATTCCTGCAATATCAGGCCACACCCAAAAACATCGCGGCCTGCGCCATCAACATCCTGAGCAATGAGAAGCTGCGCGAAGAAATGAAACATGCCTGCGAAGAAACATCCCTCCGCATCGGCGAAAAAGGCGCCTCCACCCGCGCCGCCGAAGAAGTCTTGGCCCTCCTTACCTAACCACTACAAAATCGTTCTTATATGTTATGCCCCCACTCGCCGCAGGGCCTGGCGAGGCATTCATTTTGCGGGTACGCCCACGCCCCGCCGAGGCGTGGGCTCTGGTCCTCGGCCGAGAACCCAAAACCCAACTTTCCGTGGCTCGTCCTGCGGAGGCCCCTCAAAATAAACGCCTTGCCACCCGCGGCTGGCTTGCAGTTAGCAGCCTAGACTCACTTGGCGCAACGGTTAGAGCAGCGCCGGATCCCGAGGCATTGCCCGAGAGGGGCGTTTGGCACGGGTAGCGGCCATGGTGTCCCCGCGGGTTTGACTATTACGGAGCACCGCGACGGAATAGTCTGCGGGGACGAGCGAACCGTGCCAACCGAGCATCATTTTC
>CAYZGM010000070.1:0-7603 GCA_964478015.1 uncultured Planctomycetia bacterium | reverse complement strand
CACAAGATAGGCAAGCGATGAAACAAGGTAAGCCTACCGCGTCATGGCGTATGTTTTGAATTTTTGTGCGAAAGTTTCTAGATCTATTCCGTACAGTTCTTCGATGGCATCCATGAAAGGCGTGCCGTTAGCGGTGAGTTTTAGAAGCGAGTAAAATTTTTCGGGTTTGTAATTGAGGATTAAAAACCTCGCGAGAAACTCGCATTGACGATAAAAAATCTCTATTTTCTCTGACGGGTAATTTTTAAAATCCGAGAGCTCGTCCAATGGGATAAACTCAGTCTCGGGAATTAGTTTGAATGTCCGCACATTGAAATCGTTCCCGTCCGCTTTCATCGCGATAGCTTTTGTGGCCATAAATTCCGCGAATGCCTCGTTCAAAAAAAGAGGAATGCGGCCTTTCACAAAACGAAACATGACCAGATGCGTAATCTCATGGGCCAACACACGCTGCGGCTCAAGCCAAAACGGCATACGATAGATAAAAAGCTCCCGTCCATTTGTGAATGCTTCCGCGCCGGGAAGTTTCTCCATCGTGTTCTGGCTGAAAGATCTCCAAAGATCCTTGTCATCAAAGATAAAAACATGACTTTTATTTTTTTCAGGATCCTCGGTAATACCAAACATCTGTTTTATCCATTGATAATACACCTCCGCGTGGACAAGGATTGTTTCGGCTTCTTTCGCATCATGAAAATGATAAACAAAATGCTCGGTCTCCGCGTGAAGCCAGGCTTCCCCATACACCCTAAGCGCGGTCTGGCCAGTTTCCGTGAGATTTTGATCCGTAAGATCTTTCCAATCTACCTTAGAAAAATTGGAAGCTGAACAAAATGAATCTGTCAGAATAATGCCCAAGAAAAAAAGAAAGAGAGTGAGCCGGGGACCCGGTTTCACAAATAGGTTAAAAAAATCTTCGCCTTTTTTGCTGCTTTTTGAGCTGATCGTGCCCAGCAGAGCGAATCTCATCGGACTGTTCAAGAAAAGAAGAGGCCTCATCCGGGAGCAGGATCCAGTCCGGCGTGGAAAAACCGCCGTCCATTTCAGTCGCATGAAGCCGCGAGTACTTGGAGATGAGGCGCTTGGCCTCGGCGAAACTGATTTTGATGCCATCCCAGAGAATTTTTTTCACGGAGCCGCCGGCTTTGAACACTCCCTCGATCCAATCGTAATAACCGCTGGCGTAAGAACCGTTTTTTTGTTTAAGAATGTAGGCAGGAACACCGTAATAGTTGTAATAGCCTTCGATGCTGCGCATATTTTTTTTCGGTTCGCTCATAGAAGAGTATTTCACCTCCGCTCATTTGCAATATATCATCTTCTTAAGCGTTGTCAAGCTGGCAAATGTAAAATTTATGTAACGACCGCCGTAAGGAGGGAAAATTATCCGAAACTAAAAAATGAAAAGCACTCAACCCGTGCTTTTCATGCCAAACGCAATACCATTGACGGTAAGAAGGAGGATCCCATCGATTTTTTTCCGCGTTTCTTCATCCGCGGGCGTTTTTTTTCTTTCGAATTCGTTTAAAAATCTCATTTGAAGATAGTGGAGAGGGTCCACATAAGGATTTCTCTGGCGAATGGAGTCACGCAGCACGCGGTGCGAGTCGAGAAGCTCCTTTTGTGAGCATACCTGCAATACTTTTGTCATGGCCCTGGCATGCTCGGCGGCGATCTCTCCGTGGATTCGGTCCCGAAGCGAGCTGTCCGAGACCATTTGAGCGTATTGGACGGCAATAGAGAGGTCTGTTTTTGCCAGAGAGGTCTGCACGTTGTTGATGAGGGAGCGGAAGAATGGCCATTCACGGTACATTTCCTGGAGCTCCGACAGGCCGTCTGCTCCCCTCTGGCTTACGTACGCCTCCATCGCGGTGCCGATCCCAAACCACGCCGAAACAATGTACCTGGACTGGACCCAACTGAATACCCAGGGGATCGCCCGCAATTCTTTGAAAGATTCTTTTGCGGTTGCCTGTTCTGAATGTGAAGGCTGACTTCGATGGGTTGGACGGGAACCGATGTTCGTCATTTTGAGAACGCGAATGGGGGTCGCCTGGTTAAAGAATTCGAGAAACTGCGGCGTCTCAAACACGAGCTTCCTATATTGAGCGTAGGAGAGATCCGATAAAAGCGCCATTTGACTTTCCCAATGCGGGATCTTTTTATTTTGCTCGAATTCTTTTTTACTCACAAGGTTCGTCCATACAACAGCCGTCACAAGCTGTTCTAAGTTTCGTTCCGCGATCACGGGGTTAGCATACTTCTGAGCCACCACCTCTCCCTGCTCGGTGATCTTAATCCGGCCGAAAGAAGCTGCGTAGGGCTGAGCCAAGATTGCGCGATGTGATTCTCCGCCTCCTCGGTCTATCGTCCCGCCTTTTCCATGAAAAAGTTCAAGTTTTATTTGATGGCGCGCGGCCACTTCGTATAATTTTTTCTGAGCGGTATATAATTTCCAGTTCGCCGTGAGATAGCCTCCATCCTTTGCGCTGTCCGAATAACCCAGCATCACTTCCTGGACATTATTCCTGGACCTAATGTAGGACCGGTAAACAGGCATCGAAAATAGCGTCTCCATCACGTCGTGGGCCTGTTCCAGAGACCGGATCGACTCAAAAAGCGGAATAACTCCGATGGAGCTTTCCTTCACTTCTTTCTTGGAAATTCGTATAAGTTTTTTTTGCTGGGCGAAGTAGAAGAGCGCCAGCACATCCTCCGCGGATTCGGTCATGCTGAGGATATAATCGTCCACTATCTTCGAATCGATCTTTTCTTGGATATGACGCATGGTTTCAAGCTGCGCTAAAAATTCTTTTGATTGCGCCGACAACGTCGGATTGCGCTCTATTTTTTGGTTCGTCTGGATTTTTTTCAGCAGAATACTTTTTTCATAAACTTCGCCTGGGAAAATTTCCCGGAAAGCCTGCTTTAATTTTTTCGTGTGGTCGCGAAAATCGAGTTTGGCCAGATGAAACCCAAAAAACCGCACCTGGTTGATCAGCCGGTCAAAATCCGCGACCGAAAGTGAACCTTTGTGCGAGAGAAGACTCTCCCTGATCAAAGTAAGATCCTGGATAAATTCTTCAGGGGTTGTACCAGGTTTTTTCTTCGCTAGAAGACTTTTTATTTTTTGATGCATGAAAGAGAATTTTTTTCGGTAAACTTCACTGGACTCGAACCTCTTGAGCTCATGCGCAAGCTCCGGCATGGCTTTCGCGTCTTCCTCGACAGAATCAGCCAGTTTCTTGCTTGACTTTACCACCGTCTGCGACTGACTATGTTTTCGGATCAAGTCCTCGATCGCCACAAGGTAAACATTTAGAATAAGCTTCTTCTGCAATAGAGCTGTTTTCTTAGTCACTTCATTAGTGACGTTCGGATTCCCATCGCGATCCGAACCGACCCAGGAACCGAAACGAACAAACGGGTCAACAGCGACACCCTCTTCTCCAAAACATCGGACAAACTCCCGTCGCAAACGTTCATGCATGTCCGGCAGTAAGTTCAGGATTGTTCTCTGGAAGAAAAAAAGCGTCTGGTCCACTTCGTCGGTCACTTCCACGCGGCGTGAACGGATCTCCGAAGTCTGCCAAAGAATCTCCAGAGTTTCCTTGATACGGTCTGTCGTCAACTCGCGTTCGTAAATCGTCAGGTCCGGCCTGTCAAGCGTGGAAAGTTGGGACGCAATGCGCAAAAGATGATCCATCACAGTACGCCGCTTTGCTTCGGTAGGATGCGCGGTCAACACGAGCTCAATCTGCATGTTGGACAGGAACTTGCCAAGCTGAGCTGCGCTGATCCCGCCCCGCTTCAGGTCCGAAAAAAGTTTTCGAAGCGACATGTCCTGCGGCTCAGAGGCATGCTTCTCGTACTCGCGTATCCTGCGAACCCGCTGCATCTCCTCGGCAATATTCACGAGCTGAAAATAGATCGTGAAAGCCCGCGCGATTTTATAAGCCTCCTCGAGATCCAGCGATTTGATCAGTTCTTTTTGCTCCGCAATCATTTCCGGCTGTGCGTCTTGTCGAATATTTTTCGCGTGAAGACGGATCAGCTCTATCTTCGAGAACAGCTTTTCCCCTTCCTGCTCTCGAATGACGTCCCCTAAAAGGGTTGTCAAAAAACGAACGTCTTTGCGAAGCCGGCCGTCGTGGGTCATAGCAATTCCTGATCTTCAAATTCGTTGCCAAGCACTTCGATCTCCAGATCTTCCGGATAGCCCGTGATGCCGTTCTTTTGAAGCAGCTCTTTCAGCGGGTGGATCTTCCCGGCGCCGAACGTATCCGGAACGGGGCCCACGACACCCTGGAAAATCTTATCGCGTAATTTTACACGCACCACATCACCCTCAAAAACCTCTTTTCGGCTCTTGTCCTCAAGCCCTGTGCTTTCCAAAAGAAAACAATCCCCGTACCAGGCCCGCTTCACCGGTCGTCCCCGCCCATCATCAAGGGTTCGGTCCCGTTCGCAAAGAATCACCGAAAAAAAACGCTGGTAGGCCCGGTAGTACATCTTTTTTTCTTTTGTATGCCAGGCGCGAAAGCGGACTTCTTTCACTCATCCAACCCCTTTTTTGGGCTCCAGACGATCACAAACTCCCCCAGGACTTTGCCGCGTGAAAAATGTTCCAGAACAACGCTCAGGCGGTTCCTCAAAACTTCCTCGAATTTTTTGGTCAGTTCCCTGGCCACGGCGATCTCCACATCTCCCAGGACCTCTTTCATTGCCTTGAGGGTCTTCAAAAGCCGGTGCGGGGACTCGTAAAAAACAATCGTGCGATCCTGGCTGGAAAGATCTTGAAACCATTTTTTCCTCGCCCCATCTTTCACAGGCGCAAAACCTTCGTAGGCAAAGCGGTGCATCGGAAAGCCCGAAAGAATGAGCCCCACAAGGAACGCCGAAGCTCCCGGAATCACTTCAATTGCGATCCCAGCTTCACGCGCTTTTGCAATCAACCGATAGCCTGGATCTGCCACGCCCGGCGTTCCGGCATCGGAGATCAAAGCGCCTCTCTGGCCTTCTTTCAGACGCTTGACGAGTTCCGGCGCCTTTTTTGATTCCGAAAAATCAAAGTAGCTGATGAGCGGTTTTGAAATTCCGTAATGATCCAGCAAAATCTTGGAGTGCCGGGTGTCTTCGCATGCGATCCAATCAACGCTCTTCAAAACTTCCACGGCACGGTAAGCAATGTCCCCGAGATTTCCTATTGGGGTTGCGACCACATACAAAATTCCGGAAGCCATCAGGGACGTATTCTTTATTCAACCGTTACGGACTTAGCAAGGTTTCGGGGTTGATCAATATCCTCCCCGAACTCGCGCGCCACACAGTAGGCTAAAAGCTGGAGCGGAAGAATGGTGACCAGCGGCGAAAAAATCTCCGACGTGCGCGGAACTTCGATCACGTAGGCCGGGTTAAGTCTATGGATATCCTCGTTCCCCTGCGTCACAATCGGGATCACCGTGCCCCCGCGGGCCCGGATCTCCTGGATATTGGAGATCATCTTGTCATACGTTTTGGATTCCGGCGCGAGGCATATCACCCAGGGATTCTCATCGATCAGCGCAATGGGCCCGTGTTTCATCTCGCCGGCCGGGTAGCCCTCCGCAGGGATATAGGAGATTTCTTTCAGCTTGAGTGCGCCCTCGATGGCCGTCGGATAATTGATATTGCGGCCCAGGTAAAGGAAAAATCCGTTTGGGGCGCGTTTGCGCTTATCCGGATCCGCGGAATAATATTTTTCAAGTTGTTCGTGGTACCGGACGCTAAAATCATGAGCGTTCTTTCTCCAATTCTCCTCATCGCTCTTGTATTCATCGAGGAATAACCTCATCTGTTTCGGCACATGCAAGAATTCCTTTAAAAGTTCCCGACGTTTGGGTTCCTTGAGAGACTTGAAAAGTTGCCCCAGGGTAAGCCCCACGAGATAGAGGATCGCCAGCTGTGCCGTATAAGCCTTGGTGGAAGCCACCGAAATCTCCGGACCCGCATGCGTGTAAATAACCCCCTTGGCCGTGCGTGACAGGGTCGAGCCCAGCACATTGCAGAGCGCCAAGGTCATCGCTTTTTTACGGTTGGCCTCGCGGACTCCGGCGAGCGTGTCGGCGGTTTCCCCGCTTTGAGAGATCGCGATCACAAGCGTGTCCGGTCCCACGTTGGGGTCGCGGTAGCGAAATTCGGAGGAGGTGTCCACCCAGACCGGAAGCCGGGTGAATTCTTCAAGGATGTATTTTCCGACAAGCCCCGCATGATAGGCCGTCCCGCAGGCAATAATCACCACACGCTTTACTTTCCTCAAAACAGCGGTGGAAAATTTAAACTCGTCAAAATGAACCTGGTAGCCGCGGATCCGCTCTTTAAGAATCGCGGTAAGAACTCCCGGCTGTTCGAAGATTTCTTTCAGCATGAAATGAGGGTAACCGCCCTTTTTGGCCTGCGTCAAATCCCAATCAATCTTGACGGGAGCTCGGTTGACCGGTTTCCCGGCCAAATCCGTGATCACGAACGCTTCCCTCGTCAAAGTTACCACTTCCGCATTCTCGAGATAAATAACCTGGTTTGTATGCTCGAGCAAAGCAGAAACATCGCTGGCAACAAAATTTTCATGTTCTCCTCGTCCGATGACAAGCGGGCTGTCGAGTTTTGCCGCAACGATCTTCCCTGGTTCACGTGATGAAATCACCGCGATGGCATACGTTCCCTTGAGGTCCCGAAGAGCTCTACGCACGGCGTTCTCGAGATTTCCTTTATAATATTTGGCCACCAAGTGCACGATCACTTCCGTGTCGGTCTCGGAAAGAAAACGCACGCCCTCGGACTCCAGCGTTTTTTTTAGATCGAAAAAATTTTCGATGATGCCATTGTGAACGACGGCGATCTGGCTTTCATTGTCCATGTGAGGGTGAGCATTTTTTTTGGAGGGCGTTCCATGCGTGGCCCAGCGCGTATGCCCCACCGCTGTCTTGCCCTTGAGGGGCTGGGATTTCAACATTTCCTCAAGATTCCGGATCTTGCCCTCGGTCTTGACAACGCGAATGGCCGTCTGGCCATCCTGCATCGCAATCCCAGAAGAGTCATAACCACGGTATTCCAAGTGCTTAAGTCCTTGGATCACCAGGTGTTGCGCTTCCTTAATTCCTGTATAACCAAATATGCCACACATACATTGACCCCAAATTATCCCCGGTATTCTACCCTATCCGCCACCCCCCTACAAGCAGCGCACCTATCATTCCATCCACAACAACTCTTTGTCGCACCCCGCCCTGCCCGGCAAGGCATTATTCTCGATTCGACGCTTGCGCGCCCCGCCGAGGCGCGCCGCGCTCGGAGCGCCGCCTGCGCCATGTAAAAGACAGCGTTCCATGGTGCTCGGCGTCGCTACGCGCCTCTCGGACAATGCCTTGCCGGGCAGGGCGAAGCTTAACAGAGTCAGTTATGCCAAGGTGCCGCTGCCGTGTGGCAAAATCCTTTCTTCCCGAGCGACTTGTGTTTTTGATCCCGCTTATGATGTTTCCATAAGTCCCAGGGGGGAATGCTGAAAATCACCTGAGGAGCCTGCCTGCCGGCAGGCAGGCGCCCTGTCGATATAGCGTCACCCTAC
>CAYZGM010000069.1:0-8445 GCA_964478015.1 uncultured Planctomycetia bacterium | reverse complement strand
GCCAAGCACCACTTTATTTTGAACGTATTAAAGAGGCCGAAGGTTTATCTTTTGGGAGGCGAGCATGAGCTTGCAGAATTGGGAAAAAAATAGCTGGCTTGTGAAACACAAACCAACGGCTGGCGAAATCAGCCAGCTTTTGGGGCTTGCGGACAGGGATTTGAAAGATTCGCAATCAGAAGGCCTCACCGCCGATTGGAAGCTCAACATCGCTTATAACTCGGCGCTTCAAACGGCTACTGCCGCGCTTTTGGCTTCCGGCTATCGGGCTTCACGCGAGATGCACCATTATCGCGTGATCGGGAGCTAGGCCTTCACCATCGGCGCGAGCGCTGATCTTATCAACAAGCTCGATAAATTCCGCAAAAAGAGAAATATCAGCGACTACGAAATTGCCGGAGCCGTTTCGGA
The DNA here is from genome assembly GCA_964478015.1 of uncultured Planctomycetia bacterium. Lineage (GTDB taxonomy): Bacteria > Omnitrophota > Gorgyraeia > 2-02-FULL-51-18 > 2-02-FULL-51-18 > JAHFFM01. The sequence goes on along the minus strand of CAYZGM010000069.1, from coordinate 8,034 downwards.
GGGCGAAGCCAAAGAGATGCTTCGTTTGGCCAAAGAATTAAGAAAAGAAGTTGAGGCATGGATCAGAAAGACACGCCCGGAGTTGTTGGGCGAGAAGTAATCCGGCAGTCGGAATCTTGTGACCAATTTGTGACCAAAGAAAGATATTACAACCAGATTTTCCAGAACTGCCGGACTCACCATACAACTTTTTCGCATAGCTTTTTCAGAGGGAAAATCGTAAGATTGTGTCGTTTGGAGAGTTGAGAGAAAAATTCGTTCAGGACTCCTCCTCTCTCCGTGATTTGCAATTGGGAACTTATCTGCTGCGTTGACTGCGAAGAAAAACCGCTCAACGTATCTTTCGATACGCCTCGTGGTTTTTCTTCTTGTCGCCTTGCAGATAAGCCCCCAATTGCAAATCACCGATTAAGACTGGGGATTCGAAAGGCACCGAATCCTCCCCCCTCCGTGAGTTCTATTTAGAGTTTCTTTCTCAGGCATTTTGTGGTTAGCTAGAACCGATATGTCAAAAAAAATAGTTGCTGTGGTCGGCGCCGGCATTTCCGGTCTTGCATTCGCGAATAGGCTCAAAGAGCTCTCTCTGCAGCATGCATTGCCAGTGGACGTTCGCGTATTCGACAGCGCGGCCAGGGCCGGCGGCACCGTCGCCACCGAGGCACGCGACGGTTTTCTTTTGGAGAAAGGGCCCGACGCGTTTATTTCTGAAAAACCATGGGCGCTTGAGCTGGCTCAGAAGCTTGGCATCGAGTCTCAGGTGATCGGTACCCAGGAAAAAAATCGTCGCACATTTGTCGCGCATCGTGGAAAGCTCCACAGTCTGCCGGAGGGTTTTTATCTGATCGCCCCGAAAGACATCCCCTCATTCCTAAGCACGCCGCTTTTCTCGGTTAAGGGAAAATTGAGGATGATGGTGGAGACGGTAATTCCTGCCTCCAAGGTAGGGGAGGATGAAAGCGTCGCAGATTTTATCCGCAGGCGTTTTGGTTCCGAGACTCTGGAGAGAGTGGGCCAGCCGATGATCGCCGGCGTTTATTCAGGCGATCCGGAAGAGCTCAGCATTCTACACACCATGCCGAGCTTTAAGGAACTCGAGGCGAAGCACAGAAGTGTTATTCTTGGGTTGCAGAGACGGGGGAAAAAAGAGGGAAACGTTCTCCAAAAAACAAGCGGCCCGCGCTACAGTCTTTTTCTTTCCTTTCGCCGCGGGATGGGGGCACTGACCGACGCTCTTGTGAATCGGGTCGGAGCGGCTTCAATTTTTTTAGAGGATGGGATATTTTCCATTCAGCGTGAAGGGACTTCCCAGCCGTGGCAACTCCTTTCAAGGAAAGGCGAGCGGATTGAGGCGGATGCGCTTTGTTTTGCCACGCCCGCACGGGTGACGGCACAACTGTTAAGAGAAACCGCGCCTGATTTATCGGAAAAACTGAGCCAGATCCGCTACGAATCCGTGACAACGCTGAATCTGGCGTACCATGCCAAGTCTATCGGGCATGCGAGAGATGGGTTCGGATTTGTTGTGCCTGCCACCGAAAAACGCTCCCTGATGGCTTGCACGTTCGCGGATCGCAAGTTCCCGGGCCGGGCTCCGGGCGAGAAAGCGCTTCTGCGTGCTTTTGTCGGGGGCGCATTCGGCAGGCGCTTTTTTGAGATGTCCGACGCCGATCTCCTGCGGGCCGTGCGGAAAGATCTCGGCGATCTCTTGGGGATCCGGGACGAGCCCCTTTTTTGGACCTTGGAGCGTCATCCCGAGGCGCTGCCTCAATACTGTGTGGGTCACGGCGAGCTTGTCCGGGGAATCGAGGCTCAGACGCGTCCTGTGGCCGGACTTTTCTTGACAGGATCTTCGTATCGCGGCACCGGAATTCCTGACTGCATCCATGATGCACAAAATGAAGCGGATAGAACCGTTGAATATCTTTTTGGGTTGAAATCGTCAGGATAAAAAAGTAATGTGTGGCTATCGTTTATGAAAATCGCGAATAAAAAATACTTTCATGAGAAAGAAACCGCCGATTACGAACGCGACGGGTTTGTGGTCGTGCGGGGGATGTACGATGCGAAAGAGATTCATGAGCTATCGCGGTTGATTGATGCGCTTGTTGCCAGGGGACCGCAACTTGGGAGGGAAATGTTCTACTATGAGGGCAGTTTGCTTGAGGAAGGCAAACGCGTGCTTTCGCGGATCGAATATTTCACAAATTTTAACAACCAGATGCGCGGCTTTCTTGAGGATGATCGGTTAAAAGGTCGAGTCCGTGAGCTTCTGAAAGCGGAGGCAGAACTTTTCAAAGAAAAAATCAATTTTAAACTTCCCGGTGGCGGCGGCTTTACTCCTCATCAAGACATTCAACCGGGCTGGGATGAGTACGCTCCTTTCTTTCTCTCGGTTCTCGTGACCATCGACAGGAGCACCGTAGAGAACGGATGTCTGGAGCTGGCCGCAGGCCACCATCGTCGCGGACTCCTGGGAGAAAAGTGGAAGCCTCTCACTCCAGCGCAGCTCCAGGGAGTGGATTTTACCGCGTATCCCATGGAATCAGGCGATGTCGCATTCTTCGATTGTTTTGTGCCGCATCAATCCAAACCGAATTTAACGAACCAACCTCGGCGAAATCTTTATCTGACCTACAACCGGGCGCAGGATGGTCAGTGGCGGGAAAAGTATTTTTCGGACAAACGAAAAAGCTATCCGCCTGACAATGAGCGGGAGCCCGGAAAGGAATATGTTTTTAGGGTTTAATTCGTGCCGTTTTGATCTTCTTCAGGTCCTTTTTAAAATCCATCTCGGTCCAAAAACCAGTGATCTTTTCATAACCCAAAGTTCTTTTTTTCATAAGCTCGTTGTAGGATTCTTCATACTCTAGCTGCGTTTTTCCGGCGTGAACCATTTTTTTTAAAATAGACGACAGAAGTTTTGCATCTTTTTTGGTTACTTTGAAAAAGCCCGCGGCTTCTCCGAGGACGCGGAGTTTTGGGAACTTCTTTTTTGAAATCTGGACTAATCGATTTCCTTTGGCCATCACCATCATCTCTTCTCCGGAACTTACGGAGTGAGGATCCAGCAAAAAGGCCGATCTCTTTTTTTTAAGAAGTCTGCGCAGGGCGATGGTCTCAAAATACACATCGGCATCCATGATCAGACAATCCCGGTCCATTTCATCAATAGCCGTGAACAGGGAAACAATACTTCCTTTTCGGTAATCAGGGTTCACCAGAAATTTAATCGAAAGCCCCCGGCCGCTTGCGACACATTGCGAGATAATCTTTTCTTTTTCATGGCCGACGACGATGACTACATCCTGTAATTTTAGTTGTCGGAATGACTCCAGATACCGAGAGAGAAGCGTTTGGCCGGATCCGAGGGGGATCAGGCATTTCGGGAGACTTGCGGTTCGGCGTCCGAAGCGCTTTCCGCGTCCGGCGGCCAGAAGAATTACTTTCATAACCTGGCATTCTAGCATAAGTAATGGGTGATTTGAATTGACTTGAAGGCCTATCCGGCTTTACGCTATTTCCATTGAAAGGAAAGCCGTGGGCGAAAATGATTCCGTAGAAAAATTGCAGCAAAAGATCCGTGATCTGGAGAAGCAGCTTGCCGAAACCTCGAGCCGGCTGCAATACAGCGGGATAGAGCTGGAGGCAAACGAGGGGCTTCTCAAGCTCGCCATGGACGACATGAGGCGCGTCTATGAGGAGCTCCTTAGCTCTCAAAGCAAACTCATGCAATCGGACAAACTTGCGACGATTGGACTCCTCACGGCCGGCATCGTGCATGAGATCAATAACCCAATTTTTGCGGTGAAACTCGCATTCTCTCTTCTCGACACACACTTGGCGAAGCTCAGAAAATTGGCGGAAAATTGGAATGTTGCGGAGGCTGCTGAGCTGGCCGCCATCCTAAAGAGCACCCAGGAATTTGTGGAGCAGGGGAATCGCTGCGTAGATACCATGGGAAAAATTGTCAGCGATATCCGCATGTTCTCACGGTCTGACAAAGGGGTCATGAACGAGGAGAATGTGAACAATATCATCGACAGTGTGATCGGCATTGTTTGGAATTCGGTGAAGAACAAGGTAACTATCCGCAAGGAATACGGGGATCTTCCGAAGATCCGTTGTAATGCCCAACAGTTGTCCCAGGTTTTTTTGAATCTTATTGTGAATGCCTCTCAAGCCATTGGCGACAAACCCGGAGAGATCACGCTCCGCACGGAAAAGTCCGGCGACAAGGTCCGTGTCTTCGTAAGTGACACGGGCAGCGGAATGCCGAAAGAGGTGATGGAAAAGATTTTCGAAGCATTTTTTACGACAAAGGACGCCGAACAGGGCACCGGCCTGGGTTTGAGCATCACGCACGACATTGTGAAAAAACACAACGGCGCCATCACGGTGGAAAGCGAAGTCGGCAAGGGCACCACGTTTACCGTTTCTCTCCCCGCTGGTGTCAGCCCTTGATATTTAACATCTTCAGTATATTTAAGAGTCGATGTCAAATGTTAAGGACTGACACCGCACTTACCGCGCTGGCGATTCTTTTTGTCCCGCACCTATGTTTCGCGGGGCGCACGTACAACTGGGATCCCCCGACTCCCGTCAACCCCAACACCGTATTTTTTGGCGAAGCCCCAAGTCCCGAGAAAACGGTCCCGGGAAAGCCGGCCCCGGGCGACAAAAGTTATCCCTGGTATTACCTCGAGAGGGGGAATAACCACACCCTCGCCGGGGAACTTGAGAAAGCCCAGGCCTCGTACCGCGAAGCGTACTCTGTTCCGGGTTCGACACGGGTCTTGAGCGGATTCAAGCTTGTCGAGACGCTTCGAAAAATGGGACTTGTCGATTCGGCCCTTGAAACGCTTGACGGGATGGAAAAAAAATATTTGGTGAGTACCCGTGAGTTTGCGGAGGCAAAGCACCTGAGGATTGCGCTCTTGGATGAGAAGCGTAAAGGTGCCGTTGAAAAAAAGACGCCGCCCTTCACGGGCCGTGAATGGGTCCAAGAGATCCAATCATGGCGGCTCAAGTTTATCCTGGAGGCCATGGAGAGCCTCCGTGCCCGCGGCATCCCACTCAAGGAATCCACTCAAGGATACGTTTTTCTTCTGGAAGAATATTTTCTTGCCCATCCGGAGGCGCCGGCGTCTGATCCCACCGCAGTTTTGGCAACTCTCGTCTATGAACGCGACATGTCCGCGCGTAGCGCCATTGACCGCTGGCGGGCAGCCCCTGACAAGGTGCCGGTTTCTGTGCCGGCCGAAATAAGCAAGCTGCCGAAAAAAATAACCGGGGCCGAATGGATCACGCTTATTCACACGGAAAAGATGGAATATGTCGCCGGAGCCATGGCGGCGCTCCAGAACCAACGCGTGCCGATGAAACGATCCCTCTATGGCTATGTGGACGCTTTGGACAAACTATTCACTGAAAAACCCGAACTTCCCGCCTCGGACAGCGTGGTGGCGTTGGCATCCTTTCTTTACGAGTCGGAACCCAAGGCCAGGCAGGTCTTGGAAGCCTTGAGGCTGGAATAGCTTTCTTGACCGCCCCGCTCCAGGGGAGTTAGAATAACCGGTGATGAAATTTCGCGGTCTAAGATCACTCGCCTTGATTTGCCTCTTATCCGGACTTTTTTTTCAAACTCCGGCATTCTCCGGCGCAAAAAAATTAAGTCAAATGGCGCCCGTCAGCGAAATGGAGAGGGCGATGGCTACCGACGGCATGGAAATGACCCTCTCTGCGAAAGAAAGGATGCTTAAAAATTTTAAACAAGAGCGCCAGGAGCTCATTAAAAATCGTGCCAAGGAACCGCATCTTTTTAAGAATAGGCTCAGAATCCTAGACGGCAAGATCGACTTTTTGCAAAAAGAAGTCAAGCGTCAAAAGGCGCGTGTCGGTCCAGCCCCCGCCAAGCCCGCCAAGATCGTTGCCAAACCCATCAAAGTCAGGCTCAAGCGTAGCGCTCCGATGGAGCCGAGAAAACGATATTTTTTGGCAAAAAAAAATAATGTTGTTGATCTAAAACCTCAAGCACGCTCAGAGAAGCGTGTCGGACCTAAAGAAGCGGTGATGCCTGCTCGCGTGGAAGTCAAACCGTTGGCGTCTGCCGAAAGGAGGCAGGAACCGCAAAAAGAGGCTGTGCCGCCCAAGAAAGTAGAGTTTCTGCCCATTGCCTCTGTTGCGGGCAGGACCCAAGCCCAGGAGCAACCTATCCCGGCCGAGACAGAAACGCTGCCTCGCGCGGACGAAATTGTGAAAATGAAAAACAAGGGTGTCAAAACAGGGGCGGACTGGAAAAATATGCCTCTCCCGGACAAGGAGATCTATATTCTTTCCGTGATGGGGAATCTAAACAAGCGCGACGTGTATTTGATGAAGTCTTACGGCTTTTACATCCGGGTCATTGACAAAGCCATCAACGAAAATCCTGATTTGAATGAAGAGTACGTCCACCGTATTCTGATGATGACCGCGTACGAAAGCGAACCCGAGACGCGGAAAGATATCGAGAAAGTCTGGAAGTAACCAAAGAAAATATTTTCTTTCCTGTAAGTCCTAATGTATACTAATTTAGGAGTAGTGTATCTTATTTAATGGATAGGGAGGTCTTGTGGCTCACCCGCCCGTGATGTGTGACGGCAATGAAGCCGCCGCTTCTGTCGCGTATCGTACCAGCGACGTGATTGCGCTGTATCCCATCACGCCGTCCACGGCGATGGGGGAGTCCTGTGACGCTTGGGCGGCCAAGGGGAAAGCGAACCTTTGGGGTTCCGTTCCCGCCATTCAACAAATGCAATCCGAGGCGGGCGCCGCCGGAGCCGTGCACGGCGCGCTTCAAATGGGAGCCTTGGCAACGACGTTTACGGCCAGCCAGGGGCTTCTCCTCATGATCCCCAACATGTACAAGATAGCGGGGGAGCTGACCCCTACTGTTTTTCACGTGGCAGCTCGCGCGATCGCCACGCATGCCCTTTCGATCTTTGGCGACCACAGCGACGTGATGGCGGTGCGGTCCACCGGCTGGGCCATTCTTTTTTCGAGTAGTGTCCAGGAGGCCGCGGACATGGCGCTTATTGCGCAGGCGGCAACGCTGCGTTCACGGGTGCCTTTCGTGCATGCCTTTGATGGTTTCCGGACTTCGCATGAGATCTCCAAGATTACTCCGATCAGCGATGAAGAGGTGCGTCTCATGATCGACGAAGACCGGGTACGTGCTCACCGGGAACGCGCATTGTCCCCCGACCGGCCCGTGGTTCGCGGAACCGCTCAGAATCCGGACGTCTATTTTCAGTCGAGGGAAGCCGTCAACTCTTTCTACCGAGCTTGCCCGGGCATTGTCCAACAAACCATGGACAAGTTCGCCTTGCTGACGGGCCGCCGTTATTCTTTATTTGATTATGTCGGCGCTCCCGATGCCGAGCGCGTCATTGTGATCATGGGTTCCGGATGCCAGACTGCTGATGAAACCGTTCAGTATCTGGCCTCGCGCGGCGAAAAAGTGGGGGTGCTGAAAGTCAGGCTTTTTAGGCCGTTTCCTGTGCAGGCATTTTTCCAGTCTCTCCCGGCGACTACCAAAGCGATTGCCGTAATGGACAGGTGCAAGGAACCCGGTGCGGGGGGTGAGCCTCTTTACAAAGATGTGCTCGCGGCGATGTCCGAGAACCTGGGTAATGGCATCCCTTTCTTCAGGCCGACAAAGGTGGTAGGCGGTCGCTACGGATTGGGTTCGAAAGAATTCACGCCCGGCATGGTCAAGGCCGTTTTGGACGGGCTGCGCTTGGCCGTTCCTAAAAACCGGTTCACCGTCGGCATACGGGATGATGTCACGAACAAGAGCCTTGAAGAGGACCGCGAGTTCTGCGTGGAAGATCCGGAGACGCATCGTGCGGTATTTTGGGGACTCGCATCGGACGGCACAGTCGGCTCCAATAAAAATTCCATCAAGATTGTCGGTGATAACACGGCGAACTATTCGCAGGTCTATTTTGTTTACGATTCCAACAAATCAAGCAGTGTCACTATTTCTCATTTGCG
>CAYZGM010000068.1:0-8783 GCA_964478015.1 uncultured Planctomycetia bacterium | reverse complement strand
AGGGCGAATATTTTGAAGCCCACGATGTGATCGAAGAACTGTGGCTTGAGGTGCCCTCCGATGATCCGATGCGGGACCTGTACCAAGGAGTGATCCAGGCGGCCGCCGCGATCTATCAATTTGACCGAGGGATTTTGTCAGGCGCTTTAGGTTTGCATTGCGCATCCGTGAAACATCTCCGGAAATACGAACCGGCGGCGCTTGGTTTGAACGTCAGTCAATTGGTGAACGGATTGAATGATTTTTTTAAACATCGGGACAAGAAATATATTCCTGTGCTAGAGTTCAAGAAATGAGCATTCAAGAGTTTTGGGATAAAGCGGTTCGCAAGACCGAGATCATTCGCCCGCGCGTGACGCCTCTTCAAACGCATGAGGTGACGCATCTGCCCTATATTTGCCTGTCCGAATCTGTGGTGAATTCCGGGGACACGGCGGTCCGGCGCGGGGAAGTGCTGGTGGAACGGCCCTCCATCGTTACGCCTTACAATCTTCCTCAATTCGAAGGGTTCGATTTTGAAAAAGAGATGCACGTGAACGAGGATTTTTTCAAGAGTTTTTTGTTGGTCCGCGGCGTGAAGTTCCCCGCGATGAAGTACAACAACCAAAGCCACTCCTTGGACGTCTATGAGGGAAGCCTTTCCCGCGCGATCGAACACTACAAAACCCAGTTGCAGCAAAGCGAAAATGTGCATTCCGGGCTGATCGCGGGCCCCGAGGACTGCTGGCAATTCTCCGTCATCCTATTCGTCTGCTCTCAGGTGGTCCGCTCCTCCGACGGCGATATCCGCCGCCTCATGGATGATATGGGAAGGTTTGGGCTGTCGTGATATTGGCGGGGCCTGTCGGGAAGGGTATCATTATTTATTCCAGAAAGACGAAGTGGGCTCCATTAGCAATGGGTCGTGGAGGGGAGACCTTCGGGTAAGATGGTACTCATACTCTAAACGTCTTTCTTCCATAAATAATAATACCCTCCCCGCCACCCGCCAACTACCCCAGATGCCGCTTCCCGGGCGGTTTGCGAAAAACACACAAGAGCGGCTACCGAGTTCAAAAAACCAATTCAATTCCCTAGCTAGTTGCATCTTGTGACTTCGGTGCTGCTGAGTGGTAGACTAAGTCGCTAATTCAATCGTGGGAACTAAGTTTCGAATCCCGAATGAGTCGCCATTTGTTACACTGGCGCGAACTTGAAATGGTCAATCATTGCTTGATTGCCAATTTTGGAAGTCGCGATTAATAACATGATTACATCTAGCTGACGTTACCCCTTTAAGTCAGGCCGAATTAAGCGAGTCGCACGGCGACCCCAGCGGGTCGCCGAAAGCGTGTTCAGCGAAGTGGGTCTGGCCAGAGATTAAACATACGCCCAAGTGGCGACGGGTGGCAATGCCTTGCCAGGCCCCGTCGCAAGATTTGGTTACGGTTCGTAGTTCAGATTAGGCGCCAACCACTTTTCGGCGGCTTGGATGTCCATGCCTTTGCGTTTGGCGTAGTCTAGGAGCTGGTCTTTCCCGATTTTTCCTACCGAGAAATATTTGGCCTCGGGGTGCGCGAAATAGAGCCCGCAGACGGAGGCGCCGGGGTTCATCGCGAAACTTTCGGTGAGGTGGATGCCGGTGTTCTTTTCGGCCTCCAGAAGACGGAAAAGGGTTCCTTTTTCGGTGTGGTCGGGGCAGGCCGGGTAGCCTGCGGCGGGGCGGATGCCTTTGTATTTTTCAGAGATCAGATCTTCGGTGGAAAAGTTCTCCACTTTCGCATAGCCCCAGAATTCTTTTCGTACACGAAGATGCAATAATTCGGTGAACGCTTCCGCCAAGCGGTCCGCAAGCGCTTTCACCATGATGGAATTGTAATCGTCGTGTGCTTTTTCAAATTTTTTGGCCAGCTCATCCGCCCGAAGCCCCGCCGTGACGGCAAAACCCCCGAGATAGTCTTTTAGGCCCGAATCCTTGGCTGCGATGAAATCAGAAAGAGAAAAGTTCCGGTCTGCGCCGGACTTGTAGATTTGTTGGCGCATCATGTGGAACACCGCGATCGCTTTATCGCGCCTTTCATCCGCGTAGATCTCAATGTCATCCCCGACGGAATTGGCCGGGAAGAGACCGAGAACGGCGTTGGCCGAAAGGAGTTTCTCTTGGAGAATTTTTTTAAGGAGCCCTTGGGCATCGTCAAACAGTTTTTTTGCCTCGACTCCGATCTTTGGATCCTGGAATATTTGCGGGTAGCGGCCACGGAGTTCCCAGGTATGGAAAAATGGCGACCAGTCGATTTTCTGGGCAATCTCCTCCAAGGAATAGCTGGGGAGGGTTTTGATGCCGAGAAAGGAGGGTTTGCCTGGGGTTTTGCTCGGGTCCGGGACGAAGCGATTTTTCCGGGCTTCCTCCAGGGTGAAATAGCGCGCCCCCGGACCTTTGGATGCATGTTCCTGACGGATTTTTTCGTAGGATGATTTTTTTTCGGTCAGGAATTTTTCGCGGACGGTTTTATTCAGAAGACTCCCGCAAACGGTCACGCTTTTGGAGGCGTCGAGCACATGGATGACGGGGCCCGAGTAATGAGGTTCGATCCGGATCGCCGTATGCGCCGCAGACGTCGTGGCTCCGCCGATGAGAAGAGGGATCCTGAAGCCGAGCCGCTCCATCTCTTTGGCCACGTGCACCATTTCGTCGAGGGACGGCGTGATGAGGCCTGAAAGACCGATAGCATCCGCTTTTTCTTTTTGAGCCATTTCCAGAATTTTTTCGCAGGGCGTCATGACGCCCAGGTCAATGATCTCATAATTGTTGCATCCTAGAACGACGCCGACAATATTCTTTCCGATGTCGTGCACGTCGCCTTTGACGGTTGCCATCACGATTTTCCCGGCCGTGTGACGGCCGCTTTTTTCTTTTTCTTTTTCGATGAACGGTGTCAGGACCGCCACCGCTTTTTTCATGACGCGGGCGCTCTTGACGACCTGGGGAAGAAACATTTTTCCGGAACCGAAGAGATCCCCGACCACATTCATCCCGTCCATCAGCGGACCCTCGATGACGGACAGGGGAGCGGCAAATTTTTTACGCACCTCTTCAATGTCTTCGCGGATGTAGGCGTCGATCCCATGGACCAAGGAGTGTGTGAGCCGTTCTTCCACGGGCCACTTTCTCCAGGCTTCATCTTTTTGAGCGGTCTTTGTATGAGTTTTGACACCGTCGGCAAATCTCAGAAGTCGGTCTGTGGCGTCAGGGCGGCGGTTCAAAAGCACGTCCTCCACAAGCTCCAGAAGATCCTTGGGAATGTCTTCGTAAACGGTGATAAGACCCGCGTTCACGATACCGATATCCATCCCAGCCTGGATAGCGTGGTACAGGAAAGCCGAATGCATGGCCTCGCGCACCGTGTTGTTGCCCCGGAAAGAAAAGGAAATATTGCTGACGCCCCCCGAGATATGGCAAAGCGGAAAACGCGCTTTGATTTGACGCGCGGCCTCGATAAATTCGACCGCGTAATTGTTGTGCTCCTCCATGCCCGTTGCGACGGTCAGAATGTTCGGATCAAAAATGATGTCTTCGGCCCTAAACCCGGCTTTCTCGGTGAGAATCGCGAAGGAACGCGACGCGATCTCGAGTTTTCTTTTGGCGCTGTCCGCCTGGCCTTTTTCATCGAAAGCCATCACGATCACGGCGGCGCCGTAGCGGCGCACTTTTTTGGCCTGTTCCAGGAATTTTGCTTCGCCCTCTTTCAGGCTGATGGAGTTGACGACGCCCTTGCCTTGCAGGCATTTGAGCCCCGCCTCCAGCACCGTCCATTTAGACGAATCGAGCATGATGGGGATCTTCGCAATGTCCGGTTCCGAAGCGATGAGGTTCAGGAATTTTGTCATCGCCGCCTCAGAGTCAAGCAAGCTTTCATCAAAATTGATATCGAGGATTTGGGCACCCGCCTCGACCTGCTGCTTGGCGACGCTTAAGGCCGCTTCGTAGTCGCCTTTTTTGATGAGCTCCGCGAATTTGGGGGAACCGGTGACGTTGGTTCTTTCACCGACATTGATGAAGCGGCTGTCGGGACGCAACGTCAGGGGCTCGAGCCCAGAAAGCCGGGTCCAAGGCTCGACCTTGGGAATCCGGCGAGGTTTTCCTTTCGCCGCGATTTCAGCGATTTTTTTGATGTGGGCAGGCGTGGTGCCGCAGCAGCCGCCGATGATATTGACGAATCCGGACCGGACGAAATCCTCGATCCTGGCGCCCATACTTTCGGGCGTTTCGTCGTATTCACCGAACTGATTTGGTAGCCCCGCATTGGGATGGACGCTAACAGGGATCGGAGCGATCCGCGAAAGCTCTTCCAGATGCGGCCGCAGTTCTTTGGCGCCGAGCGCGCAATTCAAACCCACGGAAAGGAGATCGGCGTGTGAAATAGAATTCCAGAACGCTTCCACCGTTTGTCCTGACAGGGTGCGGCCGCTAAGATCCGTGATGGTGCCTGAAACCATGAGGGGCACTCGCCGGCCAAGGGCGTCAAATGCTTTCTCGGCTGCGAAAAGCGCGGCCTTGCAGTTTAGCGTGTCAAAAACAGTCTCAATCAGGAGGAGGTCTACGCCGCCCTCCACGAGGGATCCGGCCTGTTCTTCATAGGCCGCGACCAGCTCGTCGAAATGGACGCCGCGGTAAGACGGGTCGTTGACGTCCGGCGAGAGCGAGGCCGTTTTATTTGTGGGCCCGATCGAGCCGGCCACGAAACGCGGTTTAGAGGGATCCTTGCGGGTGTATTCTTCCGTCAGTTTTTTTGCCAACCGCACGGCCGAAACATTCAATTCATGAACCAGATGCTCCATCCGGTAGTCCGCCATGGAGATGCGGTTGGAGTTGAATGTGTTGGTCTCCAGGATATCCGCGCCTGCGTCCAGATAGGCGCGGTGAATGTCCCCGATGATCTTTGGCTGGGTGATGGACAGGAGATCGTTGTTGCCTTTGAGCGCAGAGGGATGGTCTTTGAATTTTCCGCGATAGGCGGCCTCATCCAATCGATGGCCCTGGATCAAGGTGCCCATTGCTCCGTCGAGAACGAGGATCTTTTTATTTAGTTCGTCGGAAATGTGGCGCATCGTCGGGACATTTTACCATGAGCCCCGCTTTCCTAGGTGAACTGTTCGAAGTGGATGCGTTCTTTGGGGAGGCCCATCTCGAGGAGGGCAGCTTTCAACTGCTGGCACATCGGGACGAGGCCGCAGCCATAAAAATCAAGACCTTCGTTCCGTCCCGCGAAAGTCTTTTTTACGACGTCCTGGACATAGGCCGTCTCGCCTTTCCATGTTTTGGACCGGCTGACAGTGGGGATGAAATGAAAGTTTTTGTGTTTTTTTTCGAGTGCGCGCCATTCATCCAGATAGAGGATGTCGGTTTCGTAGCGATTCCCAAAAATGAGCCAAATATTCGATGGACAGTTTTTTTCGTACAAGGTTTGGATCATGCCGCGCAGCGGCGCCACACCCGTTCCCGTTCCGACGAAGACCAGATCGTTCTGCCAAGGCTCACGCACGGTGAACACGCCATAGGGAAGACTTGTGTGGATGATGTCTCTCTCTTTCAGTCCGAAGAACCAGGTAGAAACATAACCGCCCTCTACTTTTTTAATGCACAATTCAATCTTTTTTGGCAAGGAGGGAGAAGAGGCAATAGAGTAGGATTTCTTGTGCGGCTTACCCTCTTTTTCCAGATGGACCTGCATGAATTGGCCGGCGATAAAATTCGTATCGGCCTCGGGCGTGTAATCCAATACAAAATGCTTCACCGTTTCCGAGAGTTCGGTGATCCTGGATATCTTTGCGTCGTAGAACCGTGCTTTTTCCGCCATAACTTCCTCCCGATGCAGTCATTATACCGATTTGAAATATGCGGTAAAGATAAATTAGGTTCTGAAATTCTCTCTTATGCCAATCTCGCGCCGGCTCCCAAGGCATTACCCTCCCGGGGACGTCCCATTTTTCCCACCGTGAAAAATGGGACTCGGTTGTCACAGCGCGCTCGTCCGTCCTTCGCGCCGTCCGAGGATCGGCGGCGCTCGGCGGACACCGTGGCCGCGCGTTGCGACAAACGCCCCTATCGGGCAACGCCTTGGCACCCGGCGCTAAGCTTAACAGTTGTGTCAGTGTTAGTATGCCCCGGATCGTCTCCTTGAACGCGGTAGCCGCTCTTGTGTGTTTTTCGTAAGCCGCCCGGGAAGCGGCAGCACCGAGACTGTCTGAGCGCGGCCCAGCGCGAGTTGTCTCGGCGCTGCCGAGGGTCCCCAGGCTTACGAAAAACACACGCGGCGTGCGGACGAGGAGATGATTCGGGGCTTGAGTCTGACAAAGCATCTGGTGGGACTCGCGGTGAAATGTGGACATGACATTGACAATTTTCTTTGCATGGATTATCGTACCAGGATTCGTTTGAATAACCCCGGAACCCGAAAGGACGACTATCATGGATACCAACAGCACGAAAAAATTTGAGGAAGCGCTGCAGCTTTTGAACGATGCGGCGCGTGAAAAAAAGGATGAGATTCAAAACTTGCTGGGCGACAAATACATGCACATTCGCGGAGTGATTGAGGACACCGCGACCAAGGGCCAAAAAAAATTCCGGCGCGTGAAACAAACGGCGGAAGATTTCTTGGCGGAGGGCGGGGACAGTCTCCGGGAAGTCGCCGATGATCTTGACGACCGTGTGCACGAGAATCCTTGGGGCTATATCGGCGGCGCCGCGGTTGGGGCTCTGCTTTTGGGCTTTATTCTTGGATCTTCTTCAAGAAATAAGTAACCGGCTCCGGTCCGAAACCGATCGCGTATGGGGGAAGATCACCAATCTCGCGTATGATGCGACGTTAGGGCTCTTGAAACAGTACCGGCAGAAGTCGCTGGAACTGGTCAAGATATCGGCGGCGTCGTTCTATGTGCAAGTCCTTAGAACCGCAAGAAAACATCTCCTGCTTTTTTGCTTTCTTTTTTTTGGGACCATGGTCTCGGCGGTGGCGGCGGTGGTGGTTCCTGTGGCTATGATTTTATTGATGCCATGGAGCCTCGCGATCAAGATCGTCTGTCTTTTAGTCCTGGGTTCGATTTATATTGGCGGGAGCGCCTGGGTATTCCTTATTTTGTTCTCCCAAGAAAACTGGATGAAAATCTCCGGGATGAACGATCTGCTGGACAGCATCTCGGCTGAGGCGGATTCAAAGAAGTTCTAACTCTATAGTTTATTAACTCACACCCTCACGATCATTAACATTTTTATCAAATTCCAATCAAAAAATACGCTTGACACTTATTTGCGCGTTTGATATGCTACGTGTGTTGTGGTTTAATACAGCAAGCAGATGACCTACACTATGCCGCGAAAGGGGGGAAGAAACTAATAGGCTCTAAGGTTGTCGTCCGCCAAGTGAATGGTGGATACCGAAAAGCAGGACCCTAAATAAGAAAATAAAGACGTTAACAGGAGATTTAAATGAAATCATTCAAAGCGTTATTTGTGATGGCGCTTGTTCTCGGCATGGCCGTCCCGGCTTTTGCCGAAACACAGAACGTCAAGGTGTCGGGATCTATCGACTCCTATGCGTTCTACCGCCAGAACTACGACTTACTCGACAACAACGACAGCGGTGTGGTGGCTGTTGGTACGGCTCCCCAAGGGCAGTCGCACGCAAGTTCGACCACCCAGCGTTCTGAAGCAGATAACTACTTCAGGACCAACACGCAGGTTGAAGTGTCTGCTGACCTCACCGACAATGTGTCGACGGTCATCAACCTCGTCAACGAGCGTGACTGGGAAGGCGGGAGCAATACCAATGAGTTCGATGTCGCCGTTGACCTAGCCTACGTCCAGATGAAGGAGATCTTTTATTCTCCTCTCACGCTGACCATCGGTCGTCAAGACGTATGGTTCGGCCGTGGCTTCGTCGTCGGGAACAACCTCCGTGCATGGGATCAGCAGGTAGTGACGCAGGCGGACGAATATTCCGTCCAGACGGCGTTCGATGCGATCCGTGCAACGCTCGACTTCAATCCTTGGACGCTGGATTTTGTGTATTCCAAGCTTATCGAGAACGGAAATAACCCGGAAAACGATATCGATCTGTATGTCGCGAATGTGAACTACAAATTCGCGGAATACAATGCAGTGGCCGAGGGCTACTACGTTGGTGAGATCGATAGGAGCACACTGGCGACCATCGGTACGACAGGCACCAATGATTCGGCTGGCAGCAAGGACAATGACACGCACACCATCGGTGGCCGTGTGCAGTTTGATCCGATCAGCCAGATCACGCTCGGCGGTGAATTGGCGTATCAGTTCGGTGAATACCGTGCGGCGAAGCTCGTCACAGATGCATTTCCCCCGGCGCGTGATCGTTCCGCGTGGGCGGCAGATGTGTTTGGAACGTACCGCTGGGACAGCACCTGGAAGCCGGAGTTGACGGTGGAATACGTGTTCTTCTCAGGTGAGAATGACCTCGGTTCACGGACCACTCAGGAATACGGTGCATGGAACGGTCTCTATCGCGGCCGTTTCTGGACAGCCTATGCAGACTTACGCGAATTTGTTTACGCGACGTCTGATGCGGGTGACCAGTCGGCAACGACGAACTCACAGTTCATCCAGGTCAAGGGCGCATTGAAGCCCCTCGAGGATCTGCTTCTCGAAGCTTCAGTCACTTACCTCTGGAACGATGAAGACATCCATGTTACTCCGACGGACCCGAACTCGGGCTCTCGTGCGGATGAAATCGGTTGGGAAATCGATCTTCAGACCACCTACGACT
>CAYZGM010000067.1:0-8936 GCA_964478015.1 uncultured Planctomycetia bacterium | reverse complement strand
GTTATGCCCGCCTTCGCCAACTTATTGACTATCTCAACAGCATTTAACCACTCTGTTTAAAGTTGACGCCGGGGGGCGCTTCTAGTATCCTAAAGCATCGTAACATCTAACCACAAAACTCACGCTAAATTGAAAGATTTGAGACGCCCCATGAGACTTCTTTTGAACCCCCGTCGCCGCACCTTTGGACTGGCAGTATCTTTCTTATTTTTAACCGGTTTGGCCATTGCCGATGTGGACCCCAATGCTGCAACTGCCAGCGCATCCGGACCCGCGCCGAGCGAGGGTGCCGTGGCGATCACGGAAAATTCTTCTGCAAATTCTTCCGGTGTTTTGGGGCAATTCCCGCAAGCGGAAGTTGCGCCTGCTTCGGCCCCTTACGCAGCCTATGCGTCTGCCAAGGCCCCCGTCAGTCCGTCAGTGACGGGATCCACGCTCAATTTTCCGAAAGTTCAGACGGCCGAGGATGAGGAGTTAGCGCGTAAGTTCCAGTGGTGGCCCACGGATGCTCAGCCGTCGCCCGTCAAAGATGAAAATCGCAGCGGCTATTGGTGGTGGCCGGACCAACCCGGAGCCGGGTCGACCACAACGGCGCCTTGGGGCAATCAGGGATACGTTTATGTGCGCAAAATTATTTTCGACTACAAAGGCGAGGAGGTTCAGACGCCCCAGGGTCCGATGAAGCCGTCGCTTGTCATCAAGCGCATCATCAAGAATGTCCGGGTTTATTTTGATTTTGACAAATCAGATCTTCGCGATGACACCATCGACGTTCTTCAAAAGGCGATCTACACACTGAAGAATAATGCGAAAGCGGATATTCTTATCACGGGCAACGCGGACATTCGCGGTTCCGAGAAATACAATGAGAAACTTGGCGAGAAACGCGCCTCGGCGGTTCAAAATTATCTCACCGGCCAGGGGTTAGCTCCGGACAGAATCCGTATTTTAAGCCGCGGAAAACTGGATGCGATGGCCCCCAGGCACGACATCGTCGGGATGCAAAAGGACCGCAATGCGCAGTTCATGATCGCCGAGGTGGAAGAGGTGATGATCCCTGCGGATAAGGCGGATTTTTTCGAGGACAGAAATATCGAAGAGAAACAGGAAATTACCGGACAGATTCGCGTGAGCACGAAAGATTATGTGATTAAAAAAGGAGACACTCTCTGGGCCATTGCGCAGCGTGAGTACGGCGACGGCAAGCAATGGAAACGTATCCACGAATTCAATAAAGACGTGATCTCGAATCCTGACAAGCCCCGAAAGGGTACCAGGATCCAGATTCCGATAGAATAGTGCTAACTTGTCGTTCCCGCAGTTGTTGGGGGGAATCAAATTGATCCCCGCTTTTCCGCCAAAGGCGCCTGCCCGCCAGCCGGCAGGCGGGGACCCGCCTCGGGTGGGCGCGGCGATGACGTTGCTAAGGAGATAAAATTATGGAAAACAGAACGATGACAACTCAGGCGTTGCAAGTTTCAGAATCAGGGTTTCTATCTAAGGTGTTCCTGTGGATGGCGTTTGGTTTGGCCGTTTCCGCGGCAGGATCTTTCTGGCTTTTATCTCAGCCGAATTTGTTGGCGGCTGTTGTCAAAAACCAATGGATCTTTTTTGGTCTGGTGATCGCGGAGTTGGGGCTTGTGATCTGGCTTTCGGCTGCTGCCCAGCGCATGTCCGCGGGCTTGGCAACGGTCGTGTTCCTTGTTTACTCTTTCTTGAACGGGGTGACGCTTTCACCGATATTTCTCGTGTACACGGGCGCGTCGGTTCTTTCGACTTTTGGCATCACGGCAGGGACTTTCTTTTTCTTCAGCCTTTACGGTTTGACGACAAAAAAAGACCTGACCTCTCTTGGCGGGCTCATGGTGATGGGTCTTTTTGGCGTGATCCTTGCAAGCATCGTGAATATTTTTTTGAAGAGTTCCACGCTCAATTGGATTGTCACATTTATTGCGATCGCGGTCTTTTTGGGACTCATTGCCTACGACACCCAAAAATTAAAACGCATTCATGCCACGGGTTTCGAGAGTGAGGAAGCCCAAAAGAAAGTCGTGATCCTTGGGGCGCTGGCCTTGTATCTTGATTTTATCAATTTGTTCATCCAACTCCTAAAACTTTTCGGAAAAAGAAGAGACTAGTTAAGTTATAAAAAAACGATTTTTAAGGGAGTCGGTCCAACGCCGGCTCCCTTTTTGTCGTATAAGGCAAATATGTCCCTCGTGTTAAAGAAAGTTGAACGGCCCCGCGAGCTGAAGTGGTACCAGGCCAGTTCCATGCTTTATGGGGATTGGGGAACCTCCAAGGCTTACGTTCTGGGTCTTGCGTTCGCCATAGCCGGACATGCCTCACTTTTCTTTTTGCTCGCGATGAGCGTTCTTACGGTGATCATTGGATGTTGTTATGTGATTATTTGTAAGGCGTACCCGGATGGGGGAGGGGTCTATTCTGCCGTTCGATCCCGCTCCCGGGAGCTGGCGGTAGTTGGGGCGCTTCTTCTTGTCGCGGATTATGTCATCACGGTCGCGCTGTCTAGTTTGGAGGCGTTCCACTATTTCGGCATAAACAATCCCGCACAGTGGGCGATCGGAGCCATTCTTCTCATCGGCGCGATCAATGTTTTCGGACCCAAGAACTCAAGCAATGCGGCCGGAGTCATTGCCTTGGCGGTTTTGGCTTGCCTATCCGTTCTTTGCGTCGCGGTTCTGCCGCATATTCGCGAGGTACAGATCACGCTGCCGCAAGGACCTTTCTTTTCCAATTGGACAAAATTTGTGGGGATTGTCCTGGCGCTTTCAGGCATTGAAGCGATCGCGAACGTCACCGGCATCATGGTGGAGCCTGTCAAACGCACGGCCAAGCACGCCATATTGCCGGTTCTGATCGAGGTGACGGTTGTTTCCCTGATCCTGGGCGCTGCGATGAACGCCATCCCGGGTCTTTCGGGACGCACAGAGGACATGATTCGTGCCATCGCCGAGCATTATGTAAGCCCATTTTATGGCAAGGTGATCGCGCTTGCGATTGGATTCCTCCTTTTATCGGCGGCGAACACCGCGATTCAGGGTTTGATAAGCATCATGTTCTTAATGTCAAAGGACAGGGAGCTTCCTCCGGTTTTCAGTTCTCTGAACCGCTATGGCATGCCGTGGATGGGGCTTCTTGTGGCGACTGCGGCGCCTGTTCTTGTTTTGGCGCTGGAGCATGACGTCACGCGTTTGGCGGCGCTGTATGCGATCGGTGTGGTTGGGGCCATCACAATCAATCTTGGGGCATGCAGCAGTAATTTTGATCTTGGAATTAAGATCCCGGAACGCGTTCTTTTGGGGGTTTCGGCGATTATCATGATGATCGTAGAGGTTACAATTATCGTTGAAAAGCACAATGCGGTGATCTTTGCGGGGTGCGTTCTCGCAGTTGGTCTTACGGCCCGCGCGACCGGCAAGTGGATTGAGACAGTCCGCGTGGTGGTGCCAGAGGTGCTTGGGCTGAATGTGTTGACCGTGGAGGAGGCAAAGGACCTCATGCCGCTTTACAAGGGCTCCACCCTGGTCGCCGTTAAGGCCCTGAGCTCATCGCTGTTGGAAGAGGCGGCGCTTCATGCGAAAGGCAAAGGCGAGAAAGTTGTGTACACACTTTATGTGGAAGAAAAACCGCCGGGTTGGGCCTACCCGACCGAGGTCGAGCCATCTTCTCGAGCCGTCGCTATTTTGAACGATGCGGTGGGTCAATTCGAAAAACTTGGAATCACGACCCTCCCTCTGTGGACGCTGGCGGAGGATCCGGGAGCCACCATTGTGAAAACGGCGAAAGATCTGAATCTCGACACCGTCATGATCGGGGCTACGCGCCGCGGAGCCCTGGAACGATTGCTCCGCGGGGAGGTTTTGAAGACCATCGGCGAGCAATTGCCGAAAGAGAAGAGATTGATTATTTGTAATTAGTCCTCCAACGAATAGGGACCAGGGAATACGTGATAGGTGAACAAAAAAATTTCCGCGGAACTTTTGAAAGCGGTTTTCCTATCGCGTAAGCCCTATTCACTATCCGCTAGAAAGGAGTAAGGAGTTTTTTATGTCAATGTTAGTTCTCGTTCGTCATGGAGAATCGCAATGGAATTTGGAGAACCGTTTTACCGGTTGGGTGGACGTGCCGCTTTCGGAAAAAGGGATTCGGGAAGCCAAGAATGCCGGTGAGCGCCTGAAAAAAGAAAAGATCCATTTTGACAAGGCATTCACGTCCGATCTGTCGCGCGCTCAGGACACGCTTAAGCTTATCCTGGAATGCCTCGGACAATCCTCATTGCCTGTGGAAAAGAACCAAGCCCTGAACGAGCGTCACTACGGGGATTTGCAGGGGCTTAACAAGGCTGAGACCGCCAAAAAATTCGGGAATGAGCAAGTAAAAATATGGCGCCGTTCCTACGATATCGCGCCGCCTGGAGGGGAAAGTCTTAAAGACACTGCCGCCAGGACGCTACCCTACTTTGAATCCAAGATCCTGCCTGAGCTGAAAAAAGGTAAAAACCTCATCGTGGCTGCACACGGGAACAGCCTGCGTTCCATCGTCATGCATCTGGATAAACTTACCCGCGAGCAGGTGCTGGAGCTCAATCTTGCCACGGGCATGCCCATTATCTACCAATTTGACGCCGACCTGAAAATTCTTTCAAAAAAAGAACTGCCCCAAGCCAAATAGTAGCCAAATCGCGGCCCAGGCCATACCCAGGGCGCACTCTTTTTTGTTGACTAAAGAGTCAAAATTTGATAAAATCCATTTCAAATAGTATTTAAGTTATTAAGACTAGTTATATTTGAAAAGGAGGGCAAATCATGGCGGATTGGCAAACAACGGTGTTCCAGCCAGTGGAAACCATGTGGACAAACGTGCTTGGGTTTCTCCCGACGGTTGTGTCTGTAATCCTGATCCTGATTATCGGTTGGTTGATCTCCTCGGTTGCCCAGAAAACGATCACGCGGTTCTTAAAGCTCGCGCGTCTGGACTCGGTAAGCGAGAAGATTGGCATTGCCGGTATTCTAACCAAAGGCGATATCAATTACACGCTGTCGGAAATCATCGGCGTGCTGGTCTATTGGCTCCTGATGCTGGTAGTCTTCTTGATGGCGGTGAATGCGCTGCAGCTGACGGTGGCGGCTGAGCTTCTGAATCAGGTGATTCTCTATGTTCCCAATGTGATCGCGAGCGTGTTTATCCTGGTTCTGGGTATTTTCTTCGCCAGCGTCATCGCGAACACCGTGAGGACGACGGCGGCGAATACGGGAATTTCTCAGGCGCGTTCGCTTGGGCAATTCACGCAGGTGATTATCATTATTTTCACCATCCTGGAATCTTTGAACCAGCTGAAGATCGACACGTCGATCCTACAACTTCTGGTCAAGGCTGCGCTGTTCTCAGTGGCGCTTGGTGTGGGACTGGCCATCGGGTTGGGATGCAAGGACATGGCTGGCAAGTATGTCGGACAGCTCATCGACAGCTTCCGCTCGACCGGGAAAAGATAGAATAGCCTCAAACAAAAAGTTATAAAAAAGACGGGGAATTTGTCTCCCCGTCTTTTTTGTTTGTGCAATCCCGAGCCTCTCCACACGGCCCAGTTCCCAAAACATTACGCCCTCCCCGCCACCCGTCGCCCGCTTATAGTTACCCAGGCCAAAGGGTGGCGCCGGCTGCAGAGGCGTCCCCGGGATGGCAATGCCTCGGGAGCCGGCGAGGAGCTGGACAAAAAGTTTACCGAAAGTGGCTGAAGACATACATTTTGACTTTTACTCTAATTCTGTATAGCATTATCCAGAATAGGGGTGAGCGTCATGATCTACTCCAAAACCTGCGAATATGCCATCCGAGCTTTAAGTTATCTCGCATCAAAGCCTGGTAAAGACCTTTCCACAATCACGGAAATCAACTCTAAGACAGGCGTTCCTCAAACTTATGTGGCTAAAACTTTTCAATGTCTGATTCGTGCTGGGATCTTGGGTTCCAAAAGCGGACCAGGAGGCGGGTATTTTTTTCGTATAGAGCCTTCCAAAGTCACTCTTCTCCAGGTGATCAGGATTCTTGATAATTTTTCCGAGTCGTCGCTTTCCAAGTGCGTCATGGGCCAAATTGAGTGCCACGACAAAAATCCATGTGCACTACATGATATTTGGATGAAAGCAAAGGAAGAAATAAATCAGAGGCTAGGGTCAGAGACTATTTTAGATGTTGTCCGTATGAAAAACGGCACTTATTGGAATCAGAAAAGGCGAGTGGTTTTATCTAAGCGTATGCAAAACATATTTGGCTATAAAACCTCTTAGAGGTTAGAAAGGCAACCGATGAAAAAATGGATGGCCACGACCCTATTCTTACTCGCTGTATTTCAAACATCTGTCACAAAAGCAGCCGAAGTACCCGAGTCGCTATCGAAAGAATCTAAGGAATGCATCGCGTGCCATAAGGACCAGGCCCCCGCGATTGTGGAGCAGTGGGGTGCGAGCAAACATTTCAGAGGAAATGTGAGTTGTTACGAATGCCATCAGGCTAAAGCTGGGGAGCCGGATGCTTTTGAGCATAATGGCGTCATGATCGCCACGATTGTATCTCCAAAAGACTGCGCTCGCTGCCACTCTCAGGAAGTTAAACAGTTTGTAGATTCTCATCATTCCAAGGCGGCTAGAATTTTGGGATCGCAAGATAACCGGCTGGCTGAAGTCGTTGAAGGAAATCGTGGTTTTGTCACGGAAGGTTTCCCAGAGGGAGTTTCCTCAGCTGCGGTTAATGGGTGCTGGCAGTGTCATGGAGCCGAGGTAAAAGTATTAAAGGACGGGAAACTTGATCCAGCCACATGGCCTAATACAGGCATTGGCCGCATCAATCCCGATGGGTCCGAAGGTTCTTGCAGTGCTTGCCATTCGCGGCATAAGTTTTCCGTCGAGCAGGCGCGCAATCCTGAAAATTGCGGCAAATGCCATATGGGTCCAGATCACCCACAGATTGAGATCTATGAGGAATCTAAGCATGGGATTTCCTTTCATGCCAACAAAGAAAAAATGAATTTGGACAACGAAAAATGGGTGGTCGGCGAAGATTACAACGCTGCTCCCACCTGCGCAACATGTCACATGAGCGCGACGCCCACTCAAGAGGTGACCCACGATGTGGGAATGAGAATCAGTTGGAATAACCGGCCTGCGATATCGATTCGACCGGAGATTGCCGACGCAAACATGGGGCTTCCGGGCAAGGACGTTGACTGGAAAAAGCGGCGTAGCAATATGAAAGACGTTTGCCTCAATTGTCACGGCGAGTCATTTGTAGAGAGTTTCTACATTCAGTACGACAGCCTCATTGATCTTTATCACGAAAAATTTGCTAAGCCGGGGCAGGCCCTCATGGAAGCGGCTAAGCCTCTTCTGAAACCCGTTCCTTTCGGAAATAAACTGGATTTTACCTGGTATGAAATCTGGCATCACGAGGGCCGTCGTGCCCGACATGGCGCGTCGATGATGGGGCCGGATTATACGCACTGGCATGGGACCTACGAGGTGGCCAAGCATTTTTATTCCGAATTTATCCCTGAGCTTGAGGATCTTGCGGATAAGAATCTCAATTCTCAGGATCCCAAAAAAGTCGAAGATGCGAAGGTTTTAAGGGCAAAGATTGATGAGGTTTTAAATTCGGATAACCATAAGTGGTTTATCAATAAAATGGATCCGAAAGAAGCCGCCAAACGAAAAAAAGAACAGGAAGATTTCCAGCGGCGGTATCAGACTAAATTGTAACCTCTCTTATGAGAAAACAAACGCTCTTTGTCTTATTGCTATTGTTGTCGACAGTACACACAGGGGCGTCCGAAGAAGGTTTTCATTTAAGCCGGGACGCCAAGTCCTTGCCGACGCTCAAGGATCTATCGTTCGGGTTACCCGGTGACTTAGGTGAAATCTCATTCTATGGACAGGATAGGTGGCGCTGGCATCTGTGGAATTATTTTGAAGCCGAACCCTTCGACAACACCTATGATTATTTTTCCAATCAATTGAGATTGGGGGCTCGTCTCGAAAACTCCATTCTCAAAGCGCACACCGCTTGGCAGTATTCTCATGTGTGGCTGCTTCCCACCGGTACGAGCACCGGGGCCGGGAGCGGGTCGCTCTATTTTGCCAATGGGACGACAGATAATGAAACCCATGGCACTTATCTAAAATATGCCGAAATCCATTCCAAGGATATCACGGGCCTCGGACTTACTGCGGGAGGGGGCCGCATGGATTATTCGAGCGGAAACCGTTACGTTACCGGTACCGGTAAGGGGGCGTCGAAAGAGGATGCCGACTCCGTGGTGACCAAAAAAATTCAATGGCTTAAATCAACGCGTGTCGCTGAGCGTATGATCGGGGGATTCGGTTGGTCCGAATATCAGCGCTCGTTTGACGGCGGATACAGCGCGTGGGACCATGAAAAGTTTAATTTTCAGTTTGTGGCCATGAATCCCACGCAAGGTGGTTTTGACGAGAACGCCAATCACACGATCTACGACATTGATATCCTGGCGTCCGAGCTCACCCTGAAAAAAGGAACGCTTCTTCCTGATGGCGAGCTCCAAATGTTCTATTATAGCTACGCGGACAGCCGGCAAATGACAGCCGCAACTACCAGACGCGATAATACCGGCCGAACAGTTCCCATAAACCTGGAATACGATGTAGATGTCGAAATGATCGGGGGGCATCTCGTGGGGGCGTCAACGCTTGGTGATGGGATGCTGGATTATTTGGTGTGGGGTGGCTACCAGTACGGTAATTGGTTTGAGTTGGATCACTCCGCATATGCACTTGCTGCTGAGGCCGGGTACCAGTGGAAAAATATTCCATGGAAACCTTGGATTCGTGCAGGATACAACATGGGTTCGGGGGATTCTGATCCCCAGGATCAAGATCATGGGA
>CAYZGM010000066.1:0-9250 GCA_964478015.1 uncultured Planctomycetia bacterium | reverse complement strand
CGGTGACACCGATGTTATCGGTGGAGGCAGACCAAGAGAGATTGGCGGTGGTGCCCACCAGAGAAGCCACGAGGTTCACCGGGACAGTGGGGGCGGTGGTGTCGGCGGTACCTCCCGGTATCGTGAGGTTCACCTCATTGGTGAACGCAGAACGATTGTTCGACGCATCGTAAGCTTGAACTTTGTATGCATAGGTCTGGCCGGCGGTCACCTTACTATCATAAGTTGAAATTGCGGAGGCGCCGACAGTTTTATAATAGATGTTGTTGCGGTACACGTTGTAACCGTTTGGATTTGTGGCCGGCGTCCAGGAAAGCTGTACCTGGCCGTTGACGTAATTTCCAATCAGATTCGACGGTGCGGTCGGCAAACCTCCGGACTGTGAGGGGATCGTCACGGTCACAATGTTGCTGGAAGTCGATACATTGTTGGCAGCGTCTTTTGCGCGCACCGTGTAGTTATAGGTGGCACCGGACACCCCATTGTGCAGGAATGTGACGGACATGCTGGTGCCCAGCGCGCCTCCGTTGTTCAAAATCTCATAGCTTGCCACACCCACGTTATCCGTGGAAGCCGTCCACGACAACGACACCTGCGTCCCGGAAATAGCGGCCGATAAACCCGTAGGGGCGGTCGGAGGCGTTGTGTCCAACGGAGCTCCGACCGTGAGCGTTACGGTGTTACTGGGGGAGGAAATATTGTTAGCCGCATCAAACGCTTTCACGTTAAAATTATAGGTCTGTCCTGTGACGGCGTTCTGGAACGTGTAGCCGGCGGAGGGGCTCGTACCTAAAAGCGTAGTCCCGTTGAATACCTGGTAGCCCGTGACGGCTACATTGTCTGTTGACGCACCCCACGACAAGAGCACTTGATTCCCGGATAGGGACGTCGTCAAAGCTAGAGGCACGCTGGGAGCCTGCGTATCCTGCGCAGGCGGCGGCGATGCAATGACCGTGGTCGGATAATGGTATCCAAGATCATTGTAGGGATTATCCAAAGCGCCGTCGGCCCGTGTCGTCCCAGTCATCGCGAAAGGAAACACAGTCGTATTTGCCGCATCAATGGCAGGCGAGTTCGCCATAAGACGGGCATCGAAACCGGCAAGGGTTATGTTCGTTAAAAGAGGGTTTGCCATGATCACGGTTTTGGAAAGCGCCTCGTCCTGCCGTAAGGAGGCCAGCGCCCCAAGGTTCCGAAACTGATCGATGGTCATGTTCGTAATGTAATCATAAGAAAAAAAACCGCCTGAAGAAAAACTTCCGGTCGTGTTGAAATTGCACCCCGGTCCATAATAGATGTTGTTGTCGAAATCCATCGCGGTCTTGCCGAGGTCAACCATAGACTTTGAACCGAATATTGGCGCGCGTGCCGTGTTCATTGCCAAAACCAGGTTGTTCTTGAAGACAAGTCCGCTCGATATGCCTTTGTACTGGAACACGCGAACCCCGGCATCAACAAGGTTTTGGTCAAAATAACCCCTGATGTCATTGTCCCCCCGGTCACGATGCAGAGTGCTTCCGATCACCTGGATGTTTGAAAAAGCCGGCAGCGACTGGTTGCCGTTGATCGATCCTATCCGGATCGCGGTGCCTGCATTGCCGTAAGAAATCACATTCACAAGCTTAATGTTGTTGGGCCGCTTCCCGGCCGCATAGCCGCTCGACTCCACATCGATACTGATGCCGGGCGAGGGGCGGAGTCTCGTTTTTAATCCGCGTGGATCGATGCCCGCGGCCCAGACCTGCGTGTCACGAACGGTGATGTTGCTGCCGCCGTCGATGTAGATATTGGGGTCAACGCTAACCATCTTTGTCGGCTGGATGCCATTGTGATGAAACTTGCTGTTTACGATTCCTCCCCCATCGGTCTTGGTCAGGCTATGATAATCAAGAAAATCAATGCCCGCGTAGCCGTTCTCATAGCTCTCGCTGTCATACACCCAGACGTTTTCGGATTCGATCGTGATGCCTTGGCCAGTGGTGTTCCCCACGCCCAGGTTATTTCGACGCGACACACAATTGCGCATCACGCCGTCTTTCGCGCCGGGAAGAGGCGCGCCAAAACGTCGGCGGTCAAACAGAAATCCTTCGTAACCATTGAGTTCCGAAAGACAATTGATATATTGCGTGTTGGGGTAGCTCGTCGAGAATCCGTAGCGATAGGACATTTTGACATGCAGGTCCTGGAAAATATAATGCCCGCCCACAAACTTGGGGTCCGTGCTGGTGCCGGCCCAACCGCGATTCACTTTCACAAGCCGTTCAGTTCCGTCGGAGGGCGCACCTCCTATAAAAATCTCACGGCCGCTCGCATGATCCGGTTTTAAATTATCCGTCCTCCAGACATAGAGTCTTTGAGCCGCACTGTCGTAAAAATAGGTGCCGCGCAACATCGATTGGTCCAGCGTATAACCGTTTGCGTTCGTGACGCCCTGCACCGAAGCAGCGGCAAAAAGGTGCGGTCCGTCGACTGCCGCGTCTTCCTGTGCCGCCATGTTCGGCGACCTAGTGATGCCCGTGGTATACCAAATAGAGGTGCCGGTAACATTGGTCCAGGTATCCTTGCCAAGTTCAAATGCAGACTTGGCGCCGCGGAAGACTGGGCGCGGCAAACTCGGATCACCATAGGAAGCAAATGTGATCGGGTTGTTGAGAGCACCCGTGGCGTTGATGGTCCAGGTCGCGTTGATGCCCACCCACTCGTCGCCGCGCCGGAAAAGGAGCGTATCTCCGGGATTGACGGGAATCTGGCCCAAGGAAATTTTATTTTCTCCGGTGGTGCATCCGGAATTTACCCATGGTCCACAGAGACTATAAAAGGGAGCCGTGAGAGACCCGTTGCCCGTGGCGTTATTCCCGGAGGTGCTGAAATAGTAGGTGGCCGCATGGGCGCTGGAGCCCGCGAGAAGGAAAAGTACTGCCAAGAAACTGCCCGACGCTTTTTTGACGTTGATCATGGTACGGCCTTCACCGTTGTTCGATCAGCTTATAACGAAAAAACCCTTTTCTACACAGAAAAGGGTTGCACAAAAAATTGTTCCGATATTCGGCAACCCAGCTATCCGTTCGCCATCCCTGCCTTGGTGAATGAGGATCTGTGGCTTTGCGCCCCGTCCTTGCGGATTCCGCCACATTACGCGGCGGATTCGTTTCGCCAAAACACGGCGAACGACGGTTTGCCCGCGGCCCCTAGATATGGGCCGCCTCAGGTTCTACCCCGAGATTTCACGATTTCTGCTTTTAAAGATCGGTATATCTATTTAGAATTATACATCACTATCTATCAATTACAAGTATAATAATTGAATTATAAATTTTGCTCACTTTGAATGCTAATTTATACTAAATATAACTGATTTTAACAAGATCTTTTCTTGTGTAAAAGCTCTTTTATCCTGTTCAGGAGAATGATGGGTTCAAAAGGCTTCGTAAAATAGGCATCGGCTCCCACTTTTTTTCCGAGATCCATATCGACCGTTTGATCCATGGCACTCACGAGGATAATGGGAATCTGACGGCACGTTTCGTCTTTTTTCAATGCGGCACATACTTCGTAGCCATCCATCCTAGGCAACATGATGTCGAGGATAACGAGGTCCGGCAGCCACATCCTCGCGGTTCGGAGGCCGCTTTCTCCGTCATGCGAGGCAAGAACTTCATAACCGTGAGCCTTCAGACGCAGGGTTTCGACTTCTACCATTTCAATTTCATCATCGACGATCAATATTTTCTTTTTAATCATCAGGCTTTTGGTATCGTGAACATAAATTTAGACCCCTTGCCAACCTCAGAGGAAACGGTGATCTGCCCCCCATGCAGTTCTACGATCCCCTTGGTGATAGCCAATCCCAGCCCCATCCCCTTTTCCCCGCCGCCGGGAACCCAAGCTAATTGTTGGAATTTTCCGAAAAGTTTTGACCTATCCTCCTTGGATATCCCGATACCCGTGTCTTCAACCGCACATTCCACGACGCCGTTAGATTCTTTGACCTTTATTTCGACCCGTCCATGAGATGTGAATTTAACGGCGTTGCCTACCAGGTGCGAGAGCGCGGTCTGGATCCTTTGTTTATCCGCGTTCACCCCGACACTTTCCCGCGGCGAAATCGCTTTCAACTCGACCCCCAGGGAATCCGCTTGGGCTTGAAAAGACCCGAGCACTTTGCGAATGACGCCCATCAGATCAAACTTTTCTTTCTGAAGCTCCATGCGGGCCGCCTCGAGTTTGTAAAAATCCACGAGATTCATGACCACGCGGTCGATGCGGTCCACGTTCCTCCGGGCCGTCGTCAGAACATGTTGTTGCTTTTCGTTGGTTTTTCCCAGAATCTTGTCAACGACGAGCGCGATGCTTTCTTTCACGATGCCCAAAGGAGCGCGTATCTCATGGGAAATAAGAAGAATGAGGTCGAGTTGGTCAGAAGCGGCGGATTTTTTGGGTGAAGACATGCTACTTCTGGACCATTCGAATCTCTCTTTGCGGGAAAGGCACCGTAATATTGGCTGCCTTCAGCGCCCGGAAGATGGCGAGATTCACTGCGTATTTTGCGTGGAAATACTCCTTGGTCGGCACCCAGTACCTGAGACCAAGGTTGATCGCGGAATCACCAAACGTGTCGATGCCAATCTGCGGCGCCGGTGTTTTTTGGACCCGCGGCTCTTTCTCCAGCGCGCGACGGATCACATCAATCGCGCGCTCCGGATCATCCCCGTAGCTGATGCCCACGGTTACCTCAACCACCTTGTTCGCCGCCGAGTTAAATAGAATTTCGCCCACAATGTCTTTGTTCGGAATCGTGATCTTTTCTCCGTCTTCCGTGATCAGCACCGTGCAGGGCAGTTTGATGTCCTCGACGACGCCGGAGACCGTGCCTTTCATCTGGAGGGTATCCCCGACATGGAATGGCCGCGTCAAAATCACCATGAGGCCGGCGGCATAATTGGACAGGGGCGCTTGAATCGCAAAGCTCGCGCCGAAAATCATGGCACTGGCCGCCGCAATAAGCGGGTTGATGGTGACACCGAACTTCTCGATCGCCATCAACGCCACAAAAATGATGATGGCAACACGCAGGATGTTTGCCACGAATTTTGTCAGCGTGATATCAAATTTCTTTTTCTCGCCGAATTTGATGAAAAGATTCGCGGCCCAGTCCGCGATCTTTAGACCGACAAAGAGGATGATCAGGCCGCCCAGGACCTGGAAACCGTATTTCACAAGATATTCAACTGCTAATTCCCCAAGTTTTTGCACCATTTGGATCCCTTCTTGGATTTTTTGGGTGCTTTGGGCGACTGTGTCGTTCATTGCTGTTGGCCTCCTGCGGCTTGATCCCCGCCTACCGCCTGGCTTAACAGATTACTCAAACCGCTCTTGGAACCAAAAAGCCCTTGCACCGAGTTGTGAACTCCAGCTTCTCCGGCAGTGACTGGCTTGTCAAGCAGATTGGTGATAACCTGCTGAGCCGTGGATGAAACAAGCTTTTGAGTGATGAAATCAGTGTCGGGGAGGACCAGGATGCGCGGAAACTGGCCCTGAATCTGAACGGGTATTTCAATTTGACTTTGAGCATTGAGCAGGGGCTCAATTTGAGGTAACGCGGCCGCCAGCGACGCTGAAAGATCGCGGTCAAGCTGGAGATAGGCCTTGGCAGAAATGCTCTTATCTAATCCAAATAATCCGCCGCCCTGGATCGTGAGAAGGTCCGTCTGAAGAACCATCTGATCCACGATGATTTGGCCGTTCAAAATACGGATCGGCATGTTCACAGGTTTCAGCAGCGTGCTGGGCTCGTTCATTTTCGCCCGATAGATGCCGGGCAACCGCGTCCGAATCGCCTCGTCTGCGCCAGGAATAATCGAGATTTTCTGCAAAACCTCTCGCAGCATGTTGTAGTTAAGAAGAACGCCGTCCCTCAAGCCAGCCTGTCCATTTCCGGTGAGAGATTGAGAGAATTGGGGCCACGTCAAACCTCTCGACTGGCCCTCGAATCCAAGCGAAAGTCTTCCGCCGAGCCTTGGTTCGCCTTGGCTGGGAAGATCAGGCATCAAATCATCAATGTTGAGACCCGAGGAGGTCCATGAAAAACCGGAAAAACCCTGTGTCTTAAATTGTTTCATCATTCCAGAGGCTTTCAAGGTACCCCCCGCGAATTCGGCGGTGAATTTCTTGAGCGTGAGATCCTCCCCGTTCACAAATGCCGCCAACTGGATATTTTCAATCGGGCTTTTAACAGAAGCGAATTTCAATTTCCCATTTTGAAAAGCTAGATCCGCCTTGACGGCTCCCAGGCCCTTTGGATCCACCTCCAGGTGATCTATCTTGAGAGTCAATTCACCCGCCAAGGCCTCCTCCTGGATCCCGGAAGATGCAACCACCGGGAGCGCACGCAAAAGGTCCCTAAGATCAAGATCAGCCAAGTCCGTTACAAGAGAAATATTGCCCAAAGTGCCGGGGTGACCCTCTTGGGGCAAAAGCAGCCGCCCGCTCAAACGCAGGTTCTGTTTGGAACTAAAAAAAGCGGCGGCGGCTTTAAAGGAGAACGGCTTGGAAAGAGAAAAACTTTTAACCGTTACATCAAGATCTCTCAACACCAAACCCATCGGCGGGTTGGCGGTAGGATCCTCAAAAAATAGCTCCCCATTTTCTATTTGGATTGAGCCCACGGAAAAAAGCATGGAATTCGGGGATGATGCCGCGGCTGAACCGCTGGCAACCGGGGTTTGAACCGGAATATGGACGCCTTTAGGCTCAATCTTGCCGCCGGCACCATTTACCAAACGGACCATCGGCTTCACCACAACAACGGAGGCAATCTGAAGATCTTTGCGAAGCAGGGGGGCTAAGCGCACAACAGCGCTGGCTTCCTGAAATTTTACAGAGGCCGTTTGCTTCTCGGGGCCTGAATAGATGGTGAATTTTTCCAGGCGAAGCGCTATGCCATTCTTCCAAACAAGCGAGATCCGGCCCAAGTCCACCGGCACCCCAAGCGCCTGACTTACTTTTTTAACGAGAGCGGGACGATAACGATCGGCGTTGAATGTTGCAACAAAAATACCCAGACCCGCTGCGCAGACAAGAACAAGCGCGACCAGAATGATCGGGATTTTTTTCATGCCCTCATTCTGCCCTTTTAAATCCAAACGCGTCAAGTGAATCAATTTATCCATTGACGTGATTGCGCCTTGTCTTTAATCTAGAAATTATGACACTCGGAGTCCAGTCTTCCGAACTTCTGATCGTGCTGTTAGTCGCGACCGCCATCGCGCTCATATTTGAACGACTACGATTGCAGGCGGTTCTAGGTTTCCTTTTGGCGGGAGCGATGATCGGGCCCCATGGGCTGGGAGTCCTCTCCGACATCGGCCGGGTCCATGAGCTCGCCGACATTGGGATGATCTTCCTCATGCTGACCATCGGTCTCGAGTTCTCGTTCGAGCGCCTCCAAGGCCTAAAGAAACTCGCCATTCTCGGGGGCTCGGCGCAGATAGCCATCTCCATCGCGCTGTCGATCCTATTCGCGCGCTGGATGGGATGGACAGTCTATCAGGGTTTTGTGTTGGGGAGTGTGATCGCGTTAAGTTCCACGGCTGTGGTGTTCCGGAACCTCCTGGACCGGGCGGAGCTGGACACTCAGCACGGCCGGATTGCAGTAGCCTTTCTTGTTTTTCAAGACTTGGCGGTGGGACCTCTCCTCATCTTCATCACCGCGCTTGGACAACCGGCCAATTCCATAGCCGCCTCGATCCTGGCGTCGCTGGCAAAGGCCGCGCTTCTTCTGGGAATCCTTCTGGCTGTTTCAAAATATTTGCTGCCGAAACTCATGCGTTGGATCACCCTTTCCAAGAGCCGTGAAATATTTCTTTTGACCTCTGTGGTCCTGTGTTTCGGAGCTTCCTGGGTAGGCGCAAAACTCGGTTTGTCCGCTGCATTGGGCGCTTTCTTCGCAGGCATGATGCTCGCAAACACAGATTACCATTACCAGATCTCCGGCGAGATCGCGCCGTTCCGGCATCTCTTTGTCAGTATTTTCTTCGTCTCGATTGGTCTTCTCTTTGATGCGGGTTTTTTGGCAACCCATGCGGCAACGGTTTTACCGATAGTATGCTTGGTGCTCTTTGTGAACTGCTTCGTTATTACGGGAGTGGTGCTCGCGTTTGGGTATGCTCCGCGCGTGGCAGTAATCACCGGCGTTATCCTGTCGCAGATCGGTGAATTCTCGTTCCTGCTTCTGGAAAACGCGAAGCGGGGATTTTTGATCGGCGAGGATTTTTTTCAAACGATCCTATCTGCGGCGATCATCACCATCTTTCTGACGCCGTTCCTGTTCAACCTGGTCCCGTCGCTCATGCGTCTAACAGCCAAGATCCCGTTCTTCGGCCTGGCGCCCCTCGCGGACCGCGAACATCGCAGGAAGACACGTCGGTTGAGGGATCATATCGTCCTGTGCGGTTACGGAACGGCTGGGCGAGACTTGGCTGCGGCCTTGACGGCGGAGCACGTCCCTTTCGTTGTGGTCGATATGAACCCGCAGAACATCCATAAGGCACGGGCCGACAAATTGCAGGTGATCTACGGCGATGCCGTAAACGAGCACGTGTTGACTGAAGTGGCTATTGAAAAAGCCAAGGCCGTCGTGATCAGTTTCGGCGACGCCTCAAGCATCGCCGAGATTGTGCGCACCGTGCGCCGGATGAGTCCGGAAACAATGATCGTTCTCCGTGCGCGTTTTGAGCGCGATGTTGCCTGGATGTACGATCTCGGAGCCGACGTGGTGGTCATGGAAGAGTTGGAAGTCAGCCTTGAATTGACGCGCGCAATTCTGGGGCATTTAGGAATCAGCCCCGGTATCCTAAAAACCCATCTCGACCGCATTCGCGCCCGCAAAGAACTTCTCGTAGAACAGAGCATCCTTAAAAAATTATAGTCACGCCTCATAACCTCGCGGCTCTCTTCAAATCCCTACATCACTTTTTCGCATTAGAGGGCCGGATGCGAGGCGCGAAGAAGTGAGTGCGCCCGCCACAAGACGTCGGCGGGTCCGTCTCCGCCACAAAACACCGGCGGATTCGTCCACAAGAAGTTTTGTGGACAGATTCGCCAACGCCTTGTGGCGAACACAAAGCTACTGCCGACGGCTTGGGACGGGTCCGCCGTAGCTTTGTGGCGGAGAGGCGCTATGGGAATAGCGTTGACGAATAAATTTCTGCCGCAACGAAGCAGGTGGCCCTCTAATGTGAAAAAGTGGGGT
>CAYZGM010000065.1:0-9618 GCA_964478015.1 uncultured Planctomycetia bacterium | reverse complement strand
ACCGCTATACGTTGCCCGAAATGGGCGCGATTTGGACCGAAGAGGCCCGGTTCAAGCACATGCTCGAGGTGGAAGTTTCCGCCTGCGAGGCGATGGCGAAGCTCAACCTGATCCCCAAAGCCGCCGCCCGAAATATCCGTAAAAAAGCTTCCTTTGATATATCACAAGTCAATAAATATGAACAGGTTACGAAGCATGATGTCACGGCATTCCTAAAGAGCATCGCGGATCATGTGGGGGAAGATGCCCGATATGTCCATAGGGGGCTGACTTCGAGCGATGTTTTGGATACCGCCCTTAGTCTTCAGATGCGCGAGTCCCTGGGCATTCTTCAAAAGGTCTGTTCAGAACTGATCTCGGTTTTAAAAAGGCAGGCTGTAAAGTACAAGGAGACGCCGATGATGGGCCGATCTCACGGGGTGCATGCGGAGCCGGTGACCCTGGGTCTCAAGTTCCTGCTTTATTATGAGGAGTTCAAGCGGAACCTCGGACGTTTGGACCGGGCGCGGGACGCGATTTCGGTCGGGAAAATTTCCGGTGCTGTGGGCACCTATGCCAACATTGATCCTGCGGTGGAAGCCGAGACGATGAAGATTCTTGAGCTTGCGGTGGCACCCGTCTCCACGCAGATCCTCCAGCGCGACCGTCATGCGCAGGTGTTGGCGGTGCTGGCGATCGTGGGTGGTTCTCTTGAAAAATTAGCGACCGAGATCCGGCATTTACAGAAGACGGAAACTTTGGAAGTGGAAGAGCCTTTTTCGGAGGGGCAAACAGGCTCCTCCGCCATGCCTCACAAGCGAAATCCCGTGAACTGCGAACGCGTTGCGGGCTTGGCGCGCGTTTTGCGCGGGAACGCCTTGGCGGCGCTGGAGAACATCGCGCTCTGGCACGAGCGGGATATTACACACTCCTCCGTCGAACGCGTGATCATTCCGGATTCGTTCATTCTCACGCATTTTATGTTTAGCGAGATGATTGCCGTGATCCGGGGTCTCCAAGTGTATCCTGACAACATGATGGAGAATATTTGGAAGACCCGCGGACTTATTTTTTCCCAACGCGTTCTTTTAGAGCTTATCGACAAAGGGGTTTCGCGCGAGGCTGCCTACAAGATC
This sequence comes from uncultured Planctomycetia bacterium, assembly GCA_964478015.1. GTDB lineage: Bacteria > Omnitrophota > Gorgyraeia > 2-02-FULL-51-18 > 2-02-FULL-51-18 > JAHFFM01. Next base: position 8,503 of record CAYZGM010000065.1, on the reverse strand, counting down.
GTTCAAAAGAGCGCGATGAAAGTGTGGAAAGATAAAAAAACGAATCTTAAGGATCTTTTGGCGGCTGACAAGGATGTGGCGGCCAAGTTTTCAAAGAAAGAACTCGAATCCCTGTTCGACCTGGATTATCATTTGAAACACGTGAATACGATATTTAAGAGAGTGCTGCCCAAAGAGTGTTAGGTAGGTAGTCGGAAGTAGGGAGTAGGAATTCGGCATCTTTAGATCTGCCTACTTCCTAATTCCGACTACTGACTACCATTACGGAGAGAATATGAAAGCCAAAGTTTATGTGACGCTTAAGAAGTCGGTGCTCGATCCGCAGGGCAAGACCGTGCAACATGCGCTCTCCACCATGGGTTTCCCCGAGGTGAAAGATGTGCGTGTCGGAAAATACATCGAGCTGGATCTGGGCCAGGCGGACAAAGCCAGCGCCGAAAAGAAGATCAAGACCATGTGTGAGAAACTTCTCGCCAACACGGTGATCGAGGATTTTAGGTACGAATTAAATTAAGTAGTCGGAAGTAGGTAGTCGGGATTCGGCATCTTTGGTCCTGCCTACTTCCTAATTCTGACCACTGACTACAGAACTTCAAATAGGATAATCTCGTGAAATTTGGCATTGTCGTTTTTCCCGGTTCCAATTGCGATCACGATTGTTACCACGTCCTGAAGCATGTTCTTGATAAGGAAACGGACTTTGTCTGGCATAAGGACAGGGATGTTTCCAAATACGACTGCATCGTTCTGCCGGGCGGCTTTAGTTACGGCGATTATCTGAGGACGGGTGCGATCGCGCGTTTCTCGCCGGTGATGGATGCGGTCAAGAAGCACGCCGATAAAGGAAAACTCGTCATCGGTATCTGCAACGGGTTCCAGATCCTCCTGGAGGCCGGCCTTCTTCCCGGAGCCATGCTTCGGAACGATTCTCTCAAATTTGTTTGCAAATTCGTGCCGCTTCGCATCGAATCCTCCGATTCTCCGTTCACCCGCAAAGTCGAAAAAGGGGAAGTGCTACGTATTCCCGTCGCGCATGGCGAAGGAAATTATTTTGCAGATCAGGCCACGATCCAGGACTTGAACAAAAATTCACAGGTCCTAGTCCGCTACGCCGACGAAAAGGGGAATACAACGTCTGAATCCAACCCGAACGGCTCGCTTGAGAATATCGCCGGTATTTGCAACAGAAAGCGCAATGTGTTCGGTCTCATGCCCCATCCCGAACGCGCCTCTGAGGCGGAATTAGGCTCGACGGATGGAAAACTGATTTTTGAGTCAATCGTGGAAAGTGTGCGCGGGTGACGCGAGGCGCCTGCCTGCCGGCCAGGCGGGGGGCGCAGCGGCAGGACCCGCGCGAGTGAAACATAAGAAAACCATAAACATATGATCACAGAGATGGAAATTTCGCCGGAAATCATAGCCAAGCATGGCATCACGCCCGAGGAATACGGACGGATCAAGAAGATCCTGGGCCGCGCGCCGAATCTTACGGAGCTTGGGATATTCAGCGTCATGTGGAGCGAACACTGCTCCTATAAGAATTCCAAGAACGTGCTGAAGCTCCTCCCGAAGGACGGGCAGAAGATCATCGTGAAAGCCGGCGAGGAGAACGCCGGCGTCGTGGACATCGGCGACGGTTATGTCATTGCGTTCAAGGTGGAATCGCACAATCATCCCTCCGCGATCGAGCCCTTTCAAGGGGCCGCCACCGGCGTCGGTGGAATTTTAAGGGATATTTTCACGATGGGCGCCCGCCCCATTGTTTCCATGAATTCTTTGCGATTTGGGAAATTGGATGAACCCGCTTCCAAAAGGCTTTTGACCGGCGTCGTGGCCGGTATCGGTTTTTACGGCAATTGCATCGGAGTTCCCACGATCGGCGGTGAGATTTATTTTGATGAAAGCTACGAGGGCAATCCGCTGGTGAATGCTTTCGCGCTGGGACTGGCAAGAAAAGACGAGATTGTGAAAGCTGCGGCCAGAGGCGTGGGTAATCCGGTTTTTTATTTGGGTTCCGCGACGGGCCGGGACGGGATGGGCGGCGCGAGTTTCGCTTCAAAAGATCTTAGCGAGGAATCTGAGAAAGACCGCCCGGCTGTGCAGGTGGGCGATCCATTTATGGAAAAACTTCTTTTGGAAGCAGTTCTCGAACTTTTGAAAACGGGCTGCGTGGTGGGCATTCAGGACATGGGCGCTGCGGGACTTACCTGTTCGACCTGCGAAACGGCCTCTCGCGGCTCCACCGGCATTGAGATCGACGTTGCCAAAGTGCCCCAGCGCGAGACCGGCATGGTGCCCTATGAGGTCATGCTCTCCGAGTCTCAGGAGCGGATGCTTGTCATTATCCAAAAGGGCCGCGAATCCGAAGCCAAGCGCATTTTTGAGAAATGGGACCTGCATGCCGAGGAGATCGGCGCCGTGACGGGCGATCTCTTGATGCGCGTCAAGGAGAATGGCATCACGGTGGCCGAAATCCCCGCCAAACCCCTGGCGGATGATGCGCCGGTCTATATCCGGGAGGAACAGGAACCGGAATATCTCAGAAAAACCCGTGCGTTCGACCCGAGGTCCCTTGGCAGCGCAGGGGATTTGAACGCGGCACTTTTAAAAATCCTCGATTCTCCGACCATTGCCAGCAAAGAATGGATTTATCATCAATATGACCACATGGTGAGGACAAATACCGTTGTTCTTCCCGGTTCGGATGCGTCGATTATTCGCATCAAGGGCACAAAAAAATATCTCGCGATGTCCCTGGACTGCAACTCGACGTATTGCTATCTCGATCCCTACGAGGGAGCCAAGATCGCGGTCGCCGAAAGCGCGCGGAATGTTGCCTGTTCCGGTGCGGAACCTCTGTCTATCACCAATTGCCTGAATTTCGGGAATCCCATGAATCCCGAAATATTCTGGCAATTCAAAAAGTGTGCCGAGGGCATCCGTGATGCGTGTTTGGCGTTCAGAACGCCGGTCTCGGGCGGGAACGTTTCCTTTTATAACCAAAGTCCAAAAGGCCCCGTGGATCCGACACCGACAATCGGGATGGTCGGCTTGATCGATGGGTGGAAGCCGGTTACTTCCAATTTCAAGAGCGAGAACGATGTGATCCTCCTCCTCGGAGACACGAAAGAGGAACTGGGCGGCTCTGAATTTTTAAAGACCTTGTTCGGTGTAAAGTCTGGTTTGCCGCCTCGTCTTGATTTGGGCGTTGAAAAAAAACTTATCAATCTTCTCGCGGCCTTGGCGAAAAAAGGATACCTAAAATCGGCGCACGATTGTTCAGAGGGCGGCCTTGCCGTGGCATTGGCGGAATCGTGCATTTTGGAAAACGGCAGAGAGATCGGTGCGGTTGTTGATGTAATGGCAGGGCGGGGCCACAGCGCCTTATCTCCGGAGGCCTTGTTGTTCGGCGAGACCCAGTCACGCGTGGTGATCTCCATATCACCAAAAGATCTCAAAGCGGTTCAGGACGTGATAGAATCCATACCTTGCCCCTATCGGGTGGCGGGAAAAGTTGGTGGGACGGCGCTCGAGATCCGGTCGCTCATTCGGATCCCTGTGTCAGTCTTAAAACATACTTGGCGAAATGCCATTGGTCGCCGAATGGGGGCTTGAGGGTCATGCAAAAAGTCGTAGAGGGATTGGAAGTTCTGGCCGGTGCCCTCAAAAAATCCGCCCAACCGGCCGTTGTGTCTCAGGCAATCCAACATGTTCGCAAGGATCTGACGCTTTTAAAAGGGGACCCCGAAACGACGGCGCTTTTTCAAACGTTGGATGAAGAGCTCGGGATATGGCTAAAAAAATTGGAAACGATCCTGAAAGAACCGGCCGGCCGCGAGGGCATGGTCAAACACACTCATCATTGGGCGGAAAGATTGAAGAAGCTCGGAGCTGGGAGCTCGGAGCTCGGAGCGAACAGATGACGCAAAGATTTTCTGACCTCCGACCTCTAACCTCCGACCTCAAGGACAAATGCGGCGTTTTTGGCGTTTTCAATCATCCGGATGCGGCGTACCTGACCTATCTCGGGCTTTATGCCTTGCAGCACCGAGGCGAGGAATCGGCCGGGATCGTTGTCTCCGATGGGAAAAAAATGGTCGCCCACCGCGACATGGGCCATGTCCAGGAAGTGTTTGACGGTCAGGTGCTGGATCGATTGAAAGGCGACCGGGCTATCGGGCACGTTCGTTATTCGACGACGGGCTCGAGTAACCTCAAGAATGCGCAACCCATCATTGTAGATTATTCGCGAGGGGAGATCGCGCTCGGCCACAACGGGAATCTTGTAAACGCGGACATTCTGCGCGCGGAACTCGAGGCCTATGGGTCTATATTCCAAACAACCACGGACAGTGAAATTATTATCCATCTCATGGCAAAACCCTCCCTGAGGAATATTCAGGAGGGTGTGGTGGACGCCCTCGCGCGGGTGCGCGGCGCGTATTCACTCGTTTTTTTGACAAATAATATTTTGATCGCGGCCCGCGACCCTCAAGGTTTCCGTCCCCTGTGGCTGGGAAAGTTGGGAAACGCTTATGTTGTGTCGTCCGAAACATGCGCTTTTGATATCATGGACGCGGAGGCTGTTCGCGAGATCGAGCCGGGGGAGGTGCTGTTTATTTCCGCCCAGGGGCTCAAGTCCGAAAAGATCCCCACCCACAACTCGCAGCCGGCACATTGTATTTTTGAGCACGTGTATTTCTCCCGGCCAGACTCCAAGATTTTCGGCGAAAGCGTTCACGCGGTCCGTCAGAAGCTTGGGCGGCAGCTTGCGATTGAACAACCCGCAAAAGCCGATATCGTGATCCCCGTGCCGGACTCCGGGAATTCCGCAGCCCTGGGTTTTTCCCAACAATCAGGAATTCCTCTCGAGATCGGCATTATCCGGAATCATTATGTCGGACGTACCTTTATCCAGCCGAGTCAAGGCATCCGCGACTTTAAGGTCCGTGTTAAATTCAATCTCGTCAAAGACGTGCTCATGGGAAAACGCGTGGTCGTGGTGGATGATTCCATCGTTCGCGGAACCACTTCCAGGATGCGTGTGAAAAGTTTGCGCCGGGCGGGGGCCAAGGAAGTGCATTTGAGGATTAGTTGCCCGCCGCATACCAACCCCTGCGCCTACGGCATTGATTTCCCAACGAAAGAAGAGCTGATTGCAAATCGGTATTCTCATGAAGAACTCCGAAAATACCTCGATTGCGATTCTTTCGGGTATCTTTCTCTGGAGGGCATGTTGAAATGTGTGAGTTTTCCGAAAGAAAATTATTGCACCGCCTGCTGGAGCGGAAAATATCCCGTGCCATTTGAGAATTTCAACAAATATCACGCGGAAAAGTGTTGAGAAATAGTAGTCAGGTTTCAGTAGTCAGGAAAATTCTTGGCCGCTGATACCTGATACCTGAAACTTGAAACCTGGCTACTCTCTAGGACTTTATAATGGCAAAATTAAAATCAATGACTTACAAGAAGTCGGGTGTGGATATCGACAAGGCGGATAGGTTTGTCGAAAGTATCAAGCCTTACGCCCGGATGACGCGACGCCCGGAAGTTTTGGGTAGTATCGGGGGATTTGGGGCTCTTTGCCGACTCCCAAAAAAGGGATACAAAGATCCCATTCTAGTCAGCTCCACGGACGGCGTGGGAACCAAACTCAAGGTTGCCAAAATCACCGGTCGGGTCGAGGGGTTGGGCGTGGATCTCGTGGCGATGAATGTGAACGACATTTTAACCCTGGGCGCGGAGCCTCTTTTTTTTCTGGATTACTTTGCGATAGGCAAGCTTGATCCTGAGATGATGCGTTCCGTGATTCACGGCGTGGCCAAAGGGTGTCTTGACGCTGGCTGCGCCTTGATTGGCGGCGAGACGGCGGAGATGCCGGGCGTCTATTTGAAAGGTGATTTTGACCTGGCAGGTTTCTGTGTCGGAGTGGTGGATCGGGAGAAAGTAATCGACGGCAGCTTAGCCAGGGCGGGGAACGTGATCGTGGGCCTGGCTTCGAGCGGCATTCATTCCAATGGGTTTTCTTTTGTGCGGAAAGTTTTAAGAACGGATTTTCTGAAAGCGCATGCCGAGGAAATATTGAAGCCCACGCGGATTTATGTGAAACCGGTATTGTCTCTCATCAAGAAAGAGCCCGTTTATTCCATGGTGCATGTCACGGGTGGCGGTTTTTTTGACAATATCCCGAGAGTGCTGCCTGCCGGATGCGGCGCTAAGATCCAGCTGGGAAGCTGGCCGGTGCCGCGGGTATTCAAATGGATCGAGCAATCGGGAAATGTCGCTACCCGCCAGATGTACCGTACGTTCAATATGGGGATTGGTTTTATGCTCGTCACGTCCAAGGAGCGTTCATTAAAAGTAATTTCGCATCTTAAAAAAATGGGCGAACACGCCTGGGTGATCGGGGAGATTGTGAAAGGCAACGGAGTGACCCTCCAATGAATAAGATTAGCGTGCAGCGTACAGGAGACAGCGTACAGGAAACAAGGACAATGGGAATTGTTTTCTCCGTCTTGTACGCTGTACGGTGTACGCTGTACGCTAGAAAGTTCCTTGGAGTTTTTTCATGAAAGTACTTGTTATCGGCTCAGGCGGCCGTGAGCATGCGATTTGCTGGAAACTTTCGCAAAGTCCGAAACTTACAAAATTATATGCAGCACCGGGGAATGCAGGTATCGAGGAAGTAGCGCAGCTCGTCGATATCCCCGCCAAAGACCAGGAAGGCCTTCTCAAATATTGCAAAAAAGAGGGGATAAACCTTGTGGTGGTGGGTCCTGAGGCGCCGCTGACCGAGGGGATCGTGGACCGCCTACGAGGCGAGGGCATCAAGATCTTTGGGCCTACGAAATTTGCGGCACAGCTGGAGGGTTCGAAAGTATTCGCGAAAGAGATGATGAAAAAACTTTCCATCCCGACTGGGGAATTCGAAGTTTTCACGTCGGCTGAAAAGGCGATGGATTATGTGGCGAAAAAAGGCATCCCAATCGTGATCAAGGTGGACGGTTTGGCGGGCGGTAAGGGTGTCGTCGTGGCCACGTCCATGCCAAAGGCCATGGAAGCCATCCATCTGGACATGGTGAAAAAAGTATTTGGGAAAGCCGGCGACCGGGTCGTCATTGAAGAATGTCTCGAGGGGGAAGAAGCATCTGTCATCGCTATCACGGATGGAATCACCGTGCAACTTTTGGCATCCAGCCAGGATCATAAAAGGATATTCGAGGGCGACAAGGGGCCGAACACCGGCGGGATGGGGGCGTATTCCCCGACCCCCGCAATCACCCCGGAAGTGGAAAAAGAAATTTTGGACCGTGTCTTCACTCCGATCGTAAAAGAGTTCAAGGCGCTGGGCCACCCTTTCAAAGGATTTTTGTATGCCGGTATCATGATGACAAAGAACGGGTTTCGAGTGCTGGAATTCAACGTCCGGCTGGGAGATCCCGAGACGCAGGCTATTTTGCCTCGCCTTGAGAACGATCTTTTAGAGCTTATTTTGGCCGCGGCCGAGGAAAGACTCAACGAGATTACGCTCGAGTGGAAGAATGAGGACTGCGTGTGCGTGGTGATCGCTGCCGAGGGGTACCCGGACACTTACGAGACCGGTAAAAAGATATCCGGGATCTCCATTGCGAAAGAAAACCCAGCCATTCAAGTGTTTCATGCGGGCACGATCCGCATGAATGGCGAGTTTCATACAGCCGGCGGACGCGTCTTGAACGTTGTCGGCTCGGGCCGGAGCATTTTTGAAGCATTGTCCAAAACATATCACGCGGTGGACCAAATCTTTTTTGAAAAAATGTATTTTCGAAAAGATATTGGGCATCGGGCCGCGAAAGTCTTGAAGTAAAAACAGCGTAGATTACGAAGAGAGAGGTTGGATTAGAATTTTTTAAGTGAAACGGTGCAATCTTGTCTTATAATCTGTGTAATCTGGGTCAATTTTTTAATAGGAGATTTTCATGAAGCCGTTGGTAGCGATTCTTATGGGGAGTGATTCTGACGCAGATTACCTGAAAGCCTGCGGGGAAGTTTTGAGGAATTTTGGAATTGCCTTTGAAGCGAAGGTATTGTCTGCGCACCGTACACCTCGGGATACGGTGGCCTATGTGAAAGCCGCGAAAAAAAAGGGTGTGAGGATTTTTATCTGTGCGGCGGGCGGCGCGGCACATTTGGCCGGCGTTGTCGCAGCGTACACGGAGTTACCGGTGATCGGAATTCCGGTGGAGACGGTCTCTCTCAAAGGCCTCGACTCGCTCCTGTCCACGGTGCAAATGCCCGCGGGGACGCCCGTGGCGACTGTCGCGGTCGGTTCGGCCGGCGTCAGGAATGCGGCGTTTCTTGCAGCCAGGATACTCGCGCTAAATAACACCAAGCTTGAGAAAGCTCTCCTGAAGTACAAGGAAGACAACCGGCAAAAAGTCCTGAGTAAGAAAGTGGAATTGTAGGGAATTACTGACCTTTCACCAACTAATGGGCACACTGGCCGAGATGATTTTGGAGCGAG